>NZ_JBUEGB010000007.1:0-239431 GCF_054963695.1 Micromonospora sp. RTBAU3-60
TGTTCATCACCAAAGCTCCATTCGGGGGTTGGCGTACACACCGACGGGGGGGGTGTCGGCTACCTGTGCGCAAGCACCGTCAGGCGCTCAAAAGAGGGGAAAGTCTTCGAACCGGCTAGCTCGCGGGGCGAGAAAGGGGGATCGCCTCTTCGCGGCGCCGGGACCATATCCAACGACCGACGGCCCACCAACATTCCGGGCCCGGCCACCCCACCGGGGTGCCTCGATCGCGTGGCTCATGTGCAACGACCGACGACCCGCCATCATTCCGGGCCCAGCCACCCCGCCTCACCGGGGAGCCTCGATCGCGTGGCACATATGCAACCACCGGCGGCCCACCGACATTCCGGGCCGGCCACCCCCTGCGGGGGCTCGATCGTGTGGTTCATGTGCAACGACCGGCGGCCTGCCATCATTCCGGAACCGCGCCGGCGCCCCAGATCTCCGTGGGGCCGACCCCGGCAGCCCCGGCTCCAAGGGGCCTTCCTCGGCCGTGCACCCGCGTTCGACGACCCCCGGCCGCCCACCATTCCGGCCCCAGGATGCCGCCGGCCACATCCACAAACCGGACATCACCTGCCAGAACGCCCGGACGGAGGGGCCAGCCCTCCGAAGATCCACACAAGGTCGCGTAAACGGCGGTATCCGACAGCCGCCGATACCGCCACATCCCGTATATGGAGTCGATCAAGGACCGGCGGCACCGGCCCGGGCTGCGCCGGTGCCGGCCACCGGACCGGTCGACGCTCTGGCCAGAGCCGCTTCGCTGGCACGCACGGGGCAAAACTCCACGGAAGGGGCCCTCGGGCCGCTGGGAAGACCACACCTTCCCCGCAGGGCGCTCCGGGCGGACGGCCACCGCGCTCCGCGCAGACGCGCACTGAGGCCGTGAGGCAAGTGCGACACCCCGCACACGACGGGCGAACCACGCAGGCCGGACAGCCGGGCGGTGAAGGCGCACGACGCGGGTGTGGCCCGCCGTGACCGGCGGAGGGATCAAGCCTGACCGCCCGGAGCCGGGCACGGCGGGCCACACCCCAGCACCGCAACCGATCAGACGGGCCACACCCGAAACCGCAACCGCAAGCGGACAGCGGCCCCGAGCCGGGACCAGAAGTGATCAGGGCTCGAACTTGTAGCCCAGGCCCCGGACCGTGACGATGTAGCGCGGCGCCGACGGCTCCGGCTCGATCTTGGAGCGCAGCCGCTTGACGTGCACGTCCAGCGTCTTGGTGTCGCCCACGTAGTCGGCGCCCCAGACCCGGTCGATCAGCTGCCCCCGGGTGAGCACCCGGCCGGCGTTGCGCAGCAGCAGCTCCAGCAGCTCGAACTCCTTGAGCGGCAGCTGCACGGCGCCGCCGTCCACGGTCACCACGTGCCGCTCGATGTCCATCCGGACCGGGCCGGCGGCCAGCGTCGGGGCACCCGACTCGGTCGCCTCCGCGCTCTGCCGGCGCAGCACCGCCCGGATCCGGGCCACCAGCTCGCGCGGCGAGTACGGCTTGGTCACGTAGTCGTCGGCCCCGATCTCCAGGCCGACCACCTTGTCGATCTCACTGTCCCGGGCGGTGACCATGATGATGGGGACGTGCGAGCGCTGGCGGAGCTGCCGGCAGACCTCGGTGCCCGACATCTCCGGCAGCATCAGGTCGAGCAGCACGATGTCGGCGCCGGTCCGGTCGAACTCGGTGAGGGCGGAGGTGCCCGTCGCGGCGACGGAGACCTCGAAGCCCTCCTTGCGCAGCATGTAGGACAGGGCGTCGGAGAACGATTCCTCGTCCTCGACCACCAGTACGCGGCTCAACGGGGTGTTTCCTTTCCTGTCGGTCAGGCCTACCGGAGTTCGGCCGGGCCGGCCTCGATCCCAGCGGAGGAGAGTGTCGCCTCCAGGTCGTCCGGGGGTCGTGCGGGCAGCCGGAGGGTGAACGTCGACCCTCCACCAAGAGTGCTCGACACGTCCACCCGACCGCCATGGTTGCTGGCGATGTGCTTGACGATGGCCAGACCCAGGCCGGTGCCACCGGTGGCCCGGGAGCGCGCCTGGTCGGCCCGGTAGAACCGCTCGAAGATCCGGTCGACCTCGTTCGGGGCGATGCCGATGCCCTGGTCGGCCACGGCGATCTCGACGTGCTCGTCGGTGGCCCGCGCGGTCACCCGGACCGTGGTGTCCTCGCCCGAGTAGTTGATCGCGTTCTCCACCAGGTTCGCCACCGCGGTGGCGAGCTGGCTGTCGCTACCGTACACGGTCAGGCCGCGCTGGCCATCGACGACGATTTCCACGTGGCGGGCGGTGGCCCCGGTCCGGGTCCGGTCGATCACCTCGGCGATCACCCAGTCCACGGAGACCGGCTCGGGTGCGGGTTGCGGCTCGGCGCCCTGGAGCCGGGTCAGCTCCAGCAGTTCCTGGACGAGCCGGCCCAGCCGGGTCGACTCGTGCTGGATCCGCTCGGCGAACCGCCGGGCGGCGACCATGTCCTCGGAGAGGTCGGCCGCGCCCTCACCGGCCGGCTCGGTGGCGTCGACCAGCGCCTCGGCGAGGAGCTGAAGCGCCCCGATCGGGGTCTTCAGCTCGTGGCTGACGTTGGCCACGAAGTCCCGCCGGACCCGGGCCAGCCGGTGCGACTCGGTGACGTCGGCCGCCTCGACCGAGATGTAGCCGGCGCCCAGCCCCATCGCGCGCAGGTGCACGCCGAGCGGGTTGTCCCCGGCGCTGTCGCGGCCGCGCGGCAGGTCCAGCTCGATCTCGCGGCGCACGCCGGTGCGGCGGACCTGCCCGGCGAGGGTACGGATCAGCGGGTGCGCCACCATGCTGCCGGGCGTCCCACCGGTACGCAGCAGGCCCATCGCCCGCGCCGCCGGGTTCACCAGCACCGGCTGGTCGTCCGGGTCGAGCACCACCACGCCGGCGCGGAGCGAGTCGATCGTCTTCCGGCCGAGCCCGGCGAGCCCGCCCTGCTGATCGTCCGGAATCGCGGGCCTCCCTGTAAGCCGACGGGAGCCCTCGCTCCCCGATGACACCGCTCGCCGCCACTGCCCGACGGGTCCGGACAGCAGCAGCCCGGCGATCAGTCCGATCACCAGAGCCACGGCCACCGCGACCGCCACCGCCCAATCCACCCGGCGATCGTAGGGTCAATGTTCACCTGACGACCGGGCAGAACGGGACGAACCACGCTCACTTCCGGGAAAGTTCACTCACGGGCCCCGCGTCGTTCACCCGCGTTCACCTTGGCGCCGACACCCCCGGCCTACGGTGGGTCGCGCACCTGCTCACGCCGTTCGCGGCCGATCCCGGCCGCCGGCGGCCACCGACCTCAGGAAGTGACGATGCGCGACGAGTTCCGGGCCGACCTGCAGATTGTCAGCCAGCTGCTGGTGGACATGGCGGAGGGGGTGCGTGCCGCCCTGCGCCAGGCCACCAGGGGCCTGCTCACCGCCGACCGCGCGGCCTCGGAGACCGTGGTCGCGCGGGACGCCGAGATCGACGACCTCTACCGGCACGTGGAGGAGCGGGTCTGCGACCTGCTGGCCCGGCAGGCGCCGGTCGCCTCCGACCTGCGGGCGATGATCACGGCCCTGCACGTGGCGGCCGACCTGGAGCGGATGGGTGACCTGGCCGACCACGTGGCCAAGACGGCGCTGCGCCGGCACCCCTCCCCTGCGGTGCCGGCCGAGCTGCGTCCGGTCTTCACCGACATGGCCGCCATCGCCGACCGGATGGCCGAGAAGATCGCCTCGGTGCTGGCCAAGCCCGACGCCGCGCTCGCCGCCGAGCTGGACAGCGACGACGACGCCATGGACGACCTGCACAAGAGCCTCTTCGGCGTGCTGCTCGGCGACGACTGGCCGTACGGGGTGGAGACCGCGATCGACGCCACCCTGCTGGGCCGCTTCTACGAGCGGTTCGCCGACCACGCGGTGAACGTGGGCGAGCACGTGGTCTACCTGATCACCGGCGAGGCCGCCGCCTGACCGCGCAGGAGGGGCCCCTTGGCAACGCCGAGGCGTTCACAAGGTGCCCCTCCTTACCAGCTCAGCGGCCCTGGTTGGCGACGGCGGCCGCGGCCGCCCTGGCCGCCTCCGGGTCCAGGTACGTCCCGCCCAGCGTCTGCGGGCGCAGCTGCGGGTCGAGGTCGTAGCGCAGCGGGATGCCGGTCGGGATGTTCAGCTTGGCGATCGCCTCGTCGGAGATCTGGTCGAGGTGCTTGACCAGGGCCCGCAGCGAGTTGCCGTGCGCCGCGACCAGCACCGTCCGGCCGGCCAGGATGTCCGGCACGATCGAGTCGTACCAGTAGGGCAGCATCCGGTCGACGACGTCCTTCAGGCACTCCGTCCGCGGCATCAGCTCGGTCGGCAGCAGCGCGTACCGGGGGTCGCCGACCTGGGACCACTGGTCGTTGTCGTCGATCGGCGGCGGCGGCGTGTCGTACGACCGGCGCCAGAGCATGAACTGCTCCTCGCCGTACTCGTCCAGGGTCTGCTTCTTGTTCTTGCCCTGGAGGGCGCCGTAGTGCCGCTCGTTGAGCCGCCACGACCGGCGCACCGCGATCCAGTGCCGCTCGGCGACGTCCAGCGCCAGCTCGGCGGTGCGGATCGCGCGACGCAGCACGCTCGTGTGCACCACGTCCGGCAGCAGGCCGTGCTCGCGGAGCAGCTCGCCACCGCGCCGCGCCTCGCTCTCCCCCTTGGCCGTCAGGTCGACGTCGACCCAGCCGGTGAAGAGGTTCTTGGCGTTCCAGTCGCTCTCGCCGTGCCGCAGCAGGACCAGCGTCCCGACGGTGGGCCCCTCGCTCGCAGTCATGCGGATCATCCTGCCGTACGTCGTCGGCGGACACGCGGGGACCGGTCGTGACGACCACCACGTGGAAAAGCTGATGACCGGCGTTCCCGGGCGAGACTAGGTTGTAAGGCGCGGGGGATTCATCGGTCATTACCAAAACGGGGGCGTCAGGATGCGGACGGTACGCGGCTGGTTCCGGGACACCACGGGCGGGCTGCCGAGGTCCTTCTGGTACCTCTGGACCGGCACGCTGATCAACCGGCTCGGCTCGTTCGTCCTGGTCTTCCTGGCCATCTACCTCACCAAGGAGCGCGGCTTCTCGGCCTCGCAGGCCGGCCTGGTGATCGGCCTCTGGGGCGTCGGCGGCGCGGTCGGCACCACGATCGGCGGCACCCTCACCGACCGGTGGGGCCGCCGCCCCACGCTGCTCACCGCGCACCTCGGCGCGGCCGTCATGATGCTCGCGCTCGGCCTGGCCCGGCCACTCTGGGCGGTGGCCCTGGGCGCGCTGCTGCTGGGCCTGTTCGCCGAGGCGGCCCGCCCGGCGTTCGGCGCCATGATGGTCGACGTGGTGCCGGAGAAGGACCGGCTGCGCGCCTTCTCGCTGAACTACTGGGCGATCAACCTCGGCTTCGCCTGCGCCGCGGTGCTCGCCGGCGTCGCCGCCGAGGCCGGCTACCTGCTGCTCTTCCTGGTCGACGCGGCGACCACGGTGGTCACCGCGCTGATCATCTTCACCCGGGTCGGGGAGACCCGGTCGCCCGCGACCGGCCCGGTCGTCGCCAAGGGACCGGCGGTCCCCGCCGGTGCCCTGCGGACCATCCTCACCGACCGGGTCTTCCTCGGGTTCGTGGCGCTCAACCTGTTCTCCGCGCTGGTCTTCCTCCAGCACATCTCGATGCTGCCGATCGCGATGGGCGACTCGGGCCTGAGCCCCGCCACCTACGGCTCGGTGATCGCGCTCAACGGGGTGCTGATCGTGGTCGGCCAGCTCTTCGTACCCCGGCTGATCAAGGGCCGGAGCCGTTCGCACGTGCTGGCGCTCGCCGCGGTCGTGACGGGCTTCGGCTTCGGCCTCACCGCGTTCGCCGACGCGGTCTGGTTCTACGGCCTCACCGTGCTGATCTGGACGGTCGGCGAGATGCTCAACTCGCCGTCCAACGCCACGCTCATCGCCGAGCTCTCCCCCGCCGCGCTGCGCGGCCGCTACCAGGGCGTCTTCTCACTCTCCTGGCAGTTGGCCGGGGCCACCGCGCCGATCCTCGGCGGCCTGGTCCGGGAGCACTCGGGCAACTCCACGCTCTGGCTCGGCTGCGCGGCGATCGGCGTCGTGACGGCGGTGGCCCACCTGATCTCCGGCCCGGCTCGGGAACGGCGCGCGGTCCAGCTCCGGCCCCTCGCCACGCCGGTCCGGCCGGTCACCGTGGTCCGGCCGCCGGCGCCGGAGGTGGCCGAGGCCGCGGCCACCGCACCGGCCGAGCCGGTCCGTTCCTGAGGTACGCCCGTCCGGGTGGTGATCAGGGCCACGCTGGCGTGGTCGGACCCGGCTCCCTACGGTCTGAGGCGGACCGGTTAACAAACCTTCCTGGAGGACGGGTGCGCGGCCTGCGGCGCTGGTGGGACGACACGGCCGGCGGGCTCCCCGCCACCTTCTGGTACCTCTGGTCCGGCCTGCTGATCAACCGGGCCGGCGCCTTCGCGATGCTCTTCCTGTCGCTCTACCTGACCGCCGCACGAGGCGCCTCCGCGTCCCTCGCCGGGCTGGTGGTCGGGGCGTACGGGGCGGGCGGGGCGGGCGGGACGCTGCTGGGCGGGGTGCTGGCCGACCGCTGGGGCCGGCGGGCCACCCTGCTCGCCGCACACCTCGGCGCGGCCGCACTGATGGTGGGCCTGGCGTTCAGCCGGCAACTGGCGGTGATCGCCGTGCTCGCCGCGCTGGTCGGGGTGGTGCACTCGATGCCGGGTCCGGCCTTCGTGGCGGCCATCGTCGACGTGGTGCCCGAGGAACGCCGCTCGCGCGCGTTCAACCTCCAGTTCTGGGCGTTCAACCTCGGCATGGCGGTGGCCTCGCTGCTGGCCGGTCTGCTCGCCGAGGCGAGCTTCCTCGCGCTCTTCCTGGTCGACGCCGCCGCGACGCTGGCCGCGGCGGCCGTCATCGCGCTGAAGGTCCCCGAGACGCTGTCCCGCCGGGCGGCGACCCCTCGCGTCGTGGCGGGTCGGTCCCGGCGGCCGGGGCTGCACACCGCGCTGACCGATCGGACCTTCCTCGTCTTCGTCGGGCTGAGCTTCCTGCTGGCCGTGCTCACCATGCAGACCTCGACGATCATGCCGCTGGCCATGCGGGCCGACGGGCTGGGCCCCTCGGCGTACGGGCTGGTGGTGGCGGTCGGCGGCGCACTGATCGTGGCGGGGCAACTCTTCGTGCCCCGGCTGATCGAGCCGTACCGGAAGTCGACCGTGCTCGCCGCCTCCACCGGGCTGATGGCGCTCGGCTTCGGCGCGCTCGCCCTCGCCGATCACCTGCCGTTCTATCTGGGCGCGGCGGTGGTGTGGACCGTCGGGCAGATGCTCGCCGCACCCCCGAACGCGCAGATCAACGCGGATCTCGCGCCACCGGAGCTGCGGGCCCGCTACCAGTCGGTCTTCTACCTCACCTTCCCGGCGGCGTCCTTCGTGGCGCCCGCGTTGGGCGGCCTGAGCCTGCAGCACCTCGGCGAGCGGCACTGGCTCGTCGTGGGCGGGTTGGGCCTGGTCGCGGCGGTCGGTCACCTGCTCGCCGGGCCGCCTCGGGAACGCCGGGTCGCCGCGCTGCGGGCGGCGTCGGCGGACCGGACGGAAGCGCTGGTCGGGGGCCGCTGAGGCGGGTACGCGCGGCGTCCGGCCCAGGACGGCGTCGAGCGCCCACCTCGACCCCCGTCGAGGTGGACGCTCGCACCGTACGCCCGGCGGCGGCGGGCGACACTCACCCCCGTAAGCGTCGCCCGCTCGCGCCGCCGGTTCCACGGGTGGCACCGTCCCCCAACGATGTGCTCCACCCGATCCCTCGCGCCTCGCTTGCGCGGATCTGATCGATCCGCCGCTCCCCCGAACGATTACAAGCGTGGCGCGGTGCAATAAAGTTAGTTCGCCCGGATTCCGGATTCAACCCAGATTGCTGTCTTGCCCGTCACAACACCCGTGTCGGAAATCCGGCTGTCCCTTGCTCCGGGCCATGTGTTGACCAACAGCGGGTTCCCGCCAACCATTCCCGCAAACCTCAGGCGTCCTCCCGGTTGGGATTCTCGGTGCGGAAGAAGTTGCTCTGCCGGCCGTCCCGCATCTGCTCCTGGTAGATCAGGTTCAGGCCGCGCAGGTCGAAGGTCCGGAACCAGTCGTCCCAGGTGATCTCCCGGATCCGGCTGCTTTCCCGGTACCCCGGGATGTTGAACGTCAGCACGCCCGGCCGGCCTTCCCGCTCGGTGCCGGCGATGGTGGCCGGTTTGGCGCCCCGGTCCCGCGCCCAGCGCTGGATCACCTCGTGGTTGGCGGTCACCAGGCTCCGCCCGGGACGCTCCGGACGATCCTGCAGCGAGGTGATCTGCTGGGACGACCGCACCGAACGGGCTGAGGATCCGCCGGTCCGGACCGGCGTCGCCGCCGTACCCCCGGGAGAGGCCGCCGTCCGCCGACCCGCACCGGCGGTCGCCGTCGCGCCGCGCGCCCGGGACACCGCCGCCTTCTTCGCGGGGGCCGCCCGCTTCGCAGCAGGTGCCTTCTTCGCCGCGGCCTTCTTCGTGGGGGCCGCCCGCTTCGCGGCGGGCGCCTTCTTCGCCGCGGCTCGCTTCGCGGGGGCGGCCTTCCTCGCCGCGGCCCGCTTCGCGGGGGCGGCCTTCTTCGCCCGCGCACCGGTGACCTTCGCGGCGGGTACCGCCTTGGCCGCGGCGGTCCGCTTCGCCGGTGCCTTCTTGGCGGCCGCCTTCTTCGTGGCGGCGGCGCGCCCGGCCGGCCCGGTCGGCCTGCGTGCCGCGCCACCGCCTCGGCTCTCCGCCCGCAGGGTGTTCGCCAGCGTCTTCACCAGTTCCGGCTTGCGCAGGGCGGAGATCCCGGAGACCCCGCGTCGGCGAAGCTGGTTACGCAGGTCGTCGACCCGCATCCGGGAGATCTCGGATTCGGAGATCCGCGGTGTGTTCGGGGTCTTGTTGCCGGCTTGCCGCTTGGTCCTGGTCGCAGTCGTGCCGCGACCTGAGCTGATGCGCTGAGCCATGGGACACGCTCCTCGACAGTCCGTCCTCGGCCCGCGGTGGGTCCCAAGTGCCGCACCGCGCGGTGCGGCATACCCGTCATGACGGGTCCGAACCTCGGGTGGCCGGGCCGGAACTGGTCGACGGCGCGAAGAGGTGGGCGAACGCGGCCAGATTGGCGGTCGACTCGCCCCGCTTGACCCGCCATTCCCACTCCCGGCGGATCGCGGTGCCGAAGCCGATCTCCAGCATGCTGTCGAAGGACTCGTCCGCGTAGGTCAGGACGGCCCCGAGCAGCCGGTCCAGCTCGTCCTCGTCGAGCCCGGCCAGGTTGACCCGGCCGGTCAGGTAGACGTCGCCGACCGCGTCGATGGAGAAGGCCACCCCGTACATCCGGGCGTTGCGCTGGAGCAGCCAGGCCCAGAGCTCCTCGCGGCGCTCGTCCGGCTGGCGCATCACGAACGCCTCGATCCGCAGCGCGTGCTCGCCGACGATCAGGTTGCAGATCGTCTTGAGCTTGTGCGTCCCCGGCAGGGTGACCGCGTACGACGCCTCGCCGGTGGCCTCCCACTCCAGCTCGCGCTCGGCGCAGCCGGACTCGATCAGCGCGGCGACCTCACTCCTGCGGCTCACCGCACCCACTCTACGGGCGCGCCACGGACCCCACCCGCCGCCGGCCGGGCGGGCGGGACCGGTCACCAGGAGCAGGAGAGGGCCGGGTCGCCGGAGAGCTGCCCGGCCAGCCGGGCGCGGTGCTCGGCGATCGCCTCGCCGTACACGGCGAGCAGGCCGGAGACGGTGCGATGCCAGGAGAAGTTGCGGGCGTGACGCTGCGCGCCCCGGCCCAGAGCGGCGCGGCGCAGCCGGTCGGGGAGCAGCCGGGCCAGCGTACGGGCCCAGTCGACCGGGTCGTGGCCGTCGATGAGCACCCCGCTGACCCCGTCGCGAACGGCGGTGACCAGACCGCCCACGGCGGCGGCCAGGACGGGTGTGCCGCACGCCTGGGCCTCCAGCGCGACCAGGCCGAACGACTCGTTGTACGACGGCACCGCGACCAGGTCGGCGGCCCGGTAGAGGGCGGGCAGGTCGTCGCCGGTCTGCGGCGGCAGGAAACGCACCCGGTCGGCGACCCCGAGCGCGCCGGCCAGTTCGATCAGCGCGGTGGGCCGGTCGAGACCGCTGCCGCTGGGGCCACCGCAGATCACCACGGTCAGCTCGTCGACCAGCGCGGGCTCCCGCTCGCGCAGCGCGGCGACCGCCCGGACCAGCACGTCCGGTGCCTTGAGCGGCTGGATCCGGCCGACGAACGCCACCACGTACCCGGTGGTGGGCAGGCCGAGGCGGCGGCGGGCGGCGCGGGCGGCGGCGTCCCGGTCCCCGGCGACGGGCCGGAACCGGTCCAGGTCGACGCCGGGCTCCACGACGGCCACCCGGTCCGGCTCGGCGTCGTACCGGGAGAGCAGGTCGCGGGCCTCCACCCGGGTGTTGGCGACCAGCCGGTCGGCCTCGGCGACCACCTGCTCCTCGCCGATGAGCCGGGCCTTCGGCTCCGGCCGGTCCCCGGCGGCGAGCTGGGCGTTCTTGACCTTCGCCAGGGTGTGCGCGGTGTGCACCAGGGGCACGCCCCACCGCTCCTTGGCCAGCCAGCCGACCTGCCCGGAGAGCCAGTAGTGCGAGTGGATGAGGTCGTAGTGGCCCGGCGGGCGTGCCGCCTCGGCGCGGAGCACGCCGGCGGTGAAGGCGCAGAGCTGCCCGGGGAGCTCCTCTTTGGTCAGCCCCTCCAGCGGGCCGGCGGTGACGTGCCGGACGTGCACGCCGGGGGCCATCTCGACCACCGGCGGCAGGTCGCCGGAGGTGGCCCGGGTGAATATCTCCACCTCGACGTCGGCCTCGGCCAACCGTCGGGCGACCTCCAGGATGTAGACGTTCATGCCGCCCGCGTCGCCCGTGCCGGGCTGGTGCAGCGGCGAGGTGTGTACGGAGAGGGTGGCGATCCGGCGCGGCCGCGGCCACGGCAGGGCACCTCGCTGACGACCGACACCGGTGTGCAACTCCGCCACGTCCGCTCCCTCTGTCACGGTTGATGCCGTCCCGCACGCCCGGCGCTTTTCGGACAACGTCCTCGCCGGATGTCATCTTCCCGATCGGCGGGTGGTAATGCGCGGGGCGGTCCGCCGGCGTGACGGACCTCATCACCGCGTCGATGCCGGACGCGGGGGAGAATGCCGGGATGACCTCTGTCGCCATCGTCACCGGAGCGTCCAGCGGGATCGGCGCGGCCACCGCCCGCCGGCTGGCCGCCGAGGGTTTCCACGTGCTCGCCGCCGCGCGGCGTACCGACCGGCTGGCCGGCCTGGTCGCCGAGATCGAGGCGGCCGGCGGCGCGGCCACCGCGGTGGAGTGCGACGTCACCTCGGACGAGTCGGTGGCCGGCCTGGTCGCGGCGGCCGCCGCCGCGCCCGGTCCGGTGACCCTGCTGGTCAACAACGCCGGCGGGGCGCGCGGCCTGGACGCGGTGAAGTCCGGCTCGATCGGCGACTGGCAGTGGATGTACGACGTGAACGTGCTGGGCACGCTCCGGGTCACCCAGGCGCTGCTGCCCGCGCTGGAGGCGTCCGGCGCCGGCACCATCGTGATCGTCAGCTCCACCGCCGGGCGCGTCGTCTACGAGGGCGGCGGCGGCTACACCGCGGCCAAGCACGCCCAGACGGCGATCGCCGGCACCCTCCGGCTCGAGCTGTGCGGCCGCCCGGTGCGGGTGATCGAGATCGACCCGGGCATGGTGAAGACCGAGGAGTTCGGCCTGGTCCGGTTCGGCGGCGACGCCGAGCGGGCCGCCGCCGTCTACGCCGGGGTGGCGGAGCCGCTGGTCGCCGAGGACGTGGCCGACTGCGTCGCCTGGTGCGCCACCCGCCCGCAGCACGTCAACATCGACCAGTTGGTGGTCCGTCCGCTGGCCCAGGCCGCCCAGCACAAGGTGCACCGGACAGCCTGATGCGGCACCGGCCGCTCGGGGTGGTGACCCGGGGGACGACCAACCCGAACCGGCTCCGCCGGGTCGACAACTGGATCGTGGAGACCTGCGGCGAGGCGCTGCGCGCCGCCGCCGACCCGCTGGTGGTCGACCTGGGCTACGGCGCCACCCCGGTCACCGCCGTCGAGCTGCGGGCCCGACTCGCGGCCGGGGTCCGCGCCGACGTCCGGGTGGTCGGGCTGGAGATCGATCCGGTACGCGTGGCCGCCGCCCAGCCCGCCGCCGACCCGCCCGGGCTGACCTTCGCCCGGGGCGGCTTCGAGCTGGCTGGCCTTCGGCCCGCCCTGGTCCGGGCGTTCAACGTGCTGCGTCAGTACGACGAGAGCGAGGTGGCCGACGCCTGGCGGACGGTCGTCGAGCGGCTGGCCCCGGGCGGGCTCCTGGTCGAAGGGACCTGCGACGAGCTGGGCCGGCTGGGTAGTTGGGTGCTGCTCGACGCGGCCGGCCCACGCACCCTGACCCTGGCCGCGAAGCTGACCACCCTGGAGAGCCCGGCCCAGTTCGCCGAGCGGCTGCCCAAGGCGCTGATCCACCGCAACGTCCCCGGGGAACGGATCCACGACCTGATCGGCGCCTTGGACGAGGCCTGGCAGGCCGCCGCCGGCTACGCCCCCTTCGGCCCCCGCCAGCGCTGGCTCCGGACGGTAGCCGCGGTCGAAGAGGCGGGCTGGCCCGTCCTCGACCGCCCCCGCCGCTGGCGCCACGGCGAACTCACCGTCCCCTGGCCCACCATCTCCCCCACCTGACGGCCCCCTTCCTCTTCCCGCCCCCGCGGGCCGCGTTGATCATGAAGTTAGCGGTGCCCGGCGTCCGATTTGTCGCCGCTAACTTCATGATCGCCGAGGGCCGGCGACCCGGGTGGGTGGGGTCAGATGGTGCAGTTGATGAGGACGGGCTCGGGGTGGAGGGTGACGCCGAAGCGGTCGTGAACGCCGTCGCGGATCTCCCGGGCCAGCGCCACCAGGGCCGAGGTGCTGGCGGTGCCGCTGTGGTTGGTGAGCGCGAGGGTGTGCTTGCTGGAGATGGCCACCCCCTCCGGGCCGGAGTAACCCTTGCCGAAGCCGGCCTTGTCGATCAGCCAGGCGGCGCTGACCTTGACCACGTCCCCCGCGCCCGGCCAGGACGGCGGCTCGCCGAGGTCCGCGGCGCGCTCCCGGAACAGCTCGTACGCCTCGCGCTCCAGCACTGGATTGGTGAAGAACGAGCCCACCGACCAGGTGTCGGGGTCGTCCCCGTCCAGCACCATGCCCTTGCCGGCACGCAGCCGCAGCACGGTGGCCCGAGCGTCGGCCAGCGGCACCCGGTCGCCGACCTCGACGCCGAGCGCCCGGGCCAGTTCGGCGTAGCGCACCGGGCCGGAGAGCGGGGAGCGGGTCAGCCGGAAGTCGACCGAGAGCACCACCCAGCGGTCGCTGTACTTGAAGATGCTCCCCCGGTACACGAACCCGCAGTCGCCCGCCTCGATCCGTACCACCTCGCGGTGGGTGCGGTCGTACGCCTGGACGCCGGTGATGGTCTCGGCCACCTCCTGGCCGTACGCGCCGACGTTCTGGATGGGGGTGGCCCCGGCCGAGCCGGGGATGCCGGAGAGGCACTCCAGCCCGGACCAGCCCCGCCCGACGGTGGCGGCGACCAGGTCGTCCCAGGGCTCGCCGGCCTCGACCCGTACGGTGATCGTGTCGGCGTCCTCGGCGACCACCCGGAACCCCCGGGACCGGACAAGCACCACCGTGCCGGGGAAGCCCTGGTCGCCGATCACCACGTTGCTGCCGCCGGCGAGGATGAGGACCGGCTCGTCCCGTGCCTCCGCCTCCTGCACTTTTTGTACGATTTCCTCGGCGCTGCCGGCGGTCTCCAGCCGCCGAGCCGCGCCGCCGAGGCGAAGCGTGGTGTATCTCGCCAGGGTGGCCGGGTCGGTCGGGTCGGCTCCGGTCGTCGGTTCGGCGTAGACGTCTGACACGCCTTTCACCCTAGGCTGAGGGGTAGCCGCGGCACCCACTGGTGGCCCGGTCACCCCCGGGAGGATTGCGATGAGCAGACTGCACGGCACGAAGGACTTCTGGATCGGCGCATTGCGCACGGAGGGCCCCGCCTTCGCCGCCGCCGTCGCGGAGGCGCCGGCGGAGACTCCGGTGCTCTCCTGTCCCGGCTGGACGGTCTCCGACCTCGCTCACCACCTCTGCGGGGTCTACCGCTGGGCCCGCACGGTGGTGACCGCCGGGACCACCACCAGGCCGGTACGCGAGGAGGTGGCCCCGCCCGCCGACCTCACCCCGGCGCAGTGGTACCGCCAGGAGTTCGACCAGCTCATGCGTCTGCTCGAGGGGCTGGACCCGGAGGCGCCGGCGTGGAACTTCGCGCCACAGCCGAAGAAGGCGGGCTTCTGGCCGCGACGGGTTGCGCACGAGACGGCGGTGCACCGCTGGGACGCCCAGGTCGCCATCGCCGCCGGTGAGCCGATCGAGGCCAAGCTCGCGGCCGACGGGGTGAGCGAGGTGCTGGACACCTGGCTGCCGGCGGGCCGGCGGATCCAGCCCGGCCAGTGGCACGGCGTGGTGCAGGTGACCGCGACCGACGCCGCCCAGAACTGGTACCTGCGGCTGCGCGGCGAGGGGGTGGCGCTGCTGGACACCACCACCATCCTCGACCACGACGAGCACCATGCCCGGGCCCAGATCACCGGGACGGCGAGCGACCTGCTGCTGGCCCTGATGGGACGGATCAGCTTCGACGCCCTCGGCGTGGCCGGCGACCGCCGGCTGCTCGACGGGTTGCGGGTGGGCTGACCCCACCCGGGCGGCCCTCGGGCTCGCACAACAGCACGGCGGAGAGTGGCTTCCCGGCACGGGGAGGCCACTCTCCCCCGTTCGCCTGGGCGCCGAGCATCGGGCAACCGGTGTGACGGCGGGTAATCCTCACGTTGGGTCACCAATGCCGAACCTGCGTGACCTTGGGACCGCCCAAACCCTCCGCCGAACGACAGCAAATCGGACTTTTAGTCCAGCAGTACGGAGGCGCCGTAGTCGCTCCCTTCCGCCTTTGCTCTGCAGCCACCCACGCAGCGGACACGGAGCGTGGCTGCTGCGTGGGTGGCTGCAGAGCAAAGCGAGTGCGGGAGAAGGTACCTGCGCTCGTCGCCGTTACGCGCGGTGACGAGGTAGCGGCGATCGCGGCGTCGCCCGCGGGGTCGACCGGCGCGGGCTATCTCGTATGGTCGTCGTTGGACAACTTCGAACGGGTCGAGGGTTACCGCATGCGGTTCGGGATCGTCCACGTCGACCACCTGACCCGGCGGCGCACACCCAAGGAGAGCGCCCGCTGGCACCAGGAGGTGATCTCCCGGAACGGGCTGTGACGAGGTGGGGGGGGTAACGGGGATGACGACGGCGCAGCGCCCGACCCTGGAGGCGGTGGCCCGCCGGGCCGGCGTGTCCCGGGCCACGGTCTCCCGGGTGGTCAACGGCTCCACCACGGTCGCCGAGTCGATCCAGCGGGCCGTCCGCCAGGCCGTCGAGGAACTCGGGTACGTGCCGAACCTGGCCGCCCGCAGCCTGGTCACCCAGCGGACCGACTCGATCGCGCTGGTGCTGCCCGAGGCGGCGACCCGGGTCTTCTCCGACGACCAGGTCTTCCCGGGCATCATCCGCGGGGCGGCACAGGAGTTGGAGGCGGCGGACAAGCAGCTCGTGCTCATGCTGGCCGGCTCGCCGGCCGGGCACGAACGGGTCGAGCGGTACACCACCGGCCGGCACGTGGACGGCGTGCTCTTCGCCTCGCTGCACGGCGCGGACCCGCTGCCCGGCAAGCTGGCCCGGCTCGGTATCCCGGTGGTGTGCAGCGGCCGGCCCCTGGACGGCGCCGAGGTGCCGTACGTCGACATCGACCACGTCGGCGGGGTCGCCCGGGCGGTGCGCCACCTGATCGAGGGGGGCCGGCGGCGGATCGCCACCATCGCCGGGCCCCAGGACATGGTCGCCGGCATCGAGCGGCTGGTCGGCTACCGGGAGACCGTCGCCGCGGCCGGGCTGCCCGAGCTGGTCGCGTTCGGCGACTTCACCCGGGAGTCCGGCACCGCGGCGATGCGGCAACTGCTCGCCGAGCACCCGGACCTGGACGCGGTGTTCGCCGCGTCCGACCTTATGGCGCACGCCGCCCTGCGGACCCTGCGGGAGGCGGGGCGACGGGTGCCGGACGACGTGGCGGTGGTCGGCTTCGACGACATCGAGACGGCGGCGTACACCGAACCGCCGCTGACCACGATCCGGCAGCCGATAGTGGAGCTGGGCCGGGCGATGACCCGGCAACTGCTCCGGATCGCGGCGGGCGGGACGGTCGAGCAGGCGCTGATGCTGCCGACCGAGCTCGTCGTCCGCGACTCCGCGTAGCCGAGAACCACCGGACAGGGCCGGGGGTGTGCCACCCCCGGCCCTGGCCGCCTCGCAAACCCTCCTACTTCCCGGACAACCGCCCGATCATCACGTCCGCGTCGCGGACCAGGACGGCGCGCACCTCGGCGTTCGGTACGACCTTCGGGTCACCCGCCAGGTCCCGGAACGGCCGGAGCTCCCGCACCGCCTGCTTGTTGAGCCCCTTGGCCGCGAACTTGCCGGCCTGGTCCAACGGTTTGTGCAGCTGGCTGGCACTCTCGGCAGAGAGCCAGCCGGTGGCCCGGAACCGGTCCACCAGGTTGCCCATGTCCTCGATCGAGGTCGTCACGGTGAAGGTGATCGACCGGGTCGACCGGTTGCCCGCCTCGTCGGTCGCCACCACCGCCAGGGTGTGCTCGCCGAGCGACAGCCCGTAGAGCGGCAGCAGGGTGTTGTCGAGGATCGGCTTCCCGTCGAGCGTGCCGACCAGCGACGCCACCCCCGACGTGCCGTCCGTCGCCGAGTAGGTGATCCGTACGTCCTGGCTGTCGCCGTACGTGGCACCGGCCGCCACCCCGGAGAGGAGGACCGCCGGGGCCGTACCGTCGATCTTCAGCACGGCGGACTTCACGTCCTCGACGTTGCCCGCTCGGTCCGTCGCCCGGTACCGGAGGGTGTGGTTGCCGTCGCCGCGCACCTCCACCGAGTCGCTGTACGGCGTCCAGGCACCCCCGTCGAGCGAGTACTCGATCTTGCCCACTCCGGAGGTCTGGTCGGCGGCCGTGATGGTGACCGGCACAGCTCCGTTGTGCCACCCCGCGTCGCCGGGCGGGGCGAACGTGGCGGCGGAGACCGGCGCGGTCCCGTCGAGCTTGACCACCAGCTGCCGCGCCTCCTCGGCGTTGCCCGCGAGGTCCACCGAGCGGTACTCGACGGTGTGCTCGCCGTCGCCGGACACCGGGATCGGCCCGGTGTACGCGGTCCACCCACCGCCGCTCCGGTACTCGGTCCGCGCCACGCCGCTGTCGCCGTCGGTGGCGTTCAGGGTCACCGTGACGTCGGAGCGGAACCAGCCGGCGGCGCCGTCCGGGTCCGCCGGGGAGGTCGTCGCCCGGGTGGTGGGCGCGACGGTGTCGGCCGGCAGCTCCTGGAGCCGGATGTTGCGGAAGTAGACGTCGTCACCGTCACCGTGGTTCTGGATACCGACGTAGCTGGGCTGCTGCATCCGGGCCGGGTCGGTGTTGACGTACTGGTTGATCTTCACGCCGTTCAGGAAGATCACGATGCTCTGGCCCCGGACGACGATCTCGTACGAGTTCCACTGCCCCGGGGGCTTGAGTGCGGCGTCCCGGGCGGCCAGGTCGGCCGACTGGAAGTTGTAGATCGCCCCGGTCGTCTTCTCCGGCACGTCCGTGGCGTCGATCTGGATCTCGTGCCCCTGGTTGACCGCCGACCACGGGTCGTTGCCCGGGTTCGGGAACCCGACGAAGACCCCGGAGTTGTCGTCCCCGGCCAGCTTCCAGTCCAGCTTCAGGCGGTAGTCCCGGAAGCTCTGGTCGTACCAGTGCAGGCCCAGGCCGCCGTAGGACAGCAGGGTGCAGTCGGCGGCGTGCAGGAAGCCGCCCGGCCCGGCCTGCTTCCACTTCGCCAGGCTCGCCGCGGTGCCGTCGAAGAGGCTGGTGTAGCCGGCCTCCGGGGCGGTCGGCGTGCAGGCGTGCTGCGGCGCGTCGTCGAGCCGGAAGAAGTCGAACGACGCCGGGTTGCCGGTGCCATTGAAGGCGGCGACACCCACCTTCGGGTTCGGCACCGCGGCCAGGTTCCGCGGCCGGCCGACGGTCGTCCACTGCTCGCCGTCGGTCGAGTACGCCGCCGTCAGGGTCCGCCCGTCGCTGGTGACCTTCATCCACACCGTGTGCGGGAAGTCCACGGCCAGGTTGGGCGAACGGTCGACGGCGCCGCCGTCGATCGGCGATCCGCCCTGCTGCTGGATGAACTCGAAGTTGCGTACGCCGCTGTCGGTCCGGATGAACGAGAACTTGACGAAGTTCGGGTCGTCGCCGTGGACGATGAGGCCCGCCTGCTCCCACGTGTCCGTGTGGTCGATGGTCAGCTTCGTCACGGCCTGCCACGACCCGTCCGGGGCGTCCTGGAGCAGGATGTTCTTCGCGTCCGTGGCGCCGCCGTACATGTCACCCGGGAGGGCGTCGACCTGCAGCGACCCGTTGACGAGCCGGTAGTGCGCGGAGTCCTCGCGCAGCACCGTCCACCGGCACCGGTCGATGACCTCGCCGGTGAACTCGTCGTCCGGGTTCACCTCGGCGGACGGGTCTGCGCAGGGCGGTGCCACCCGGTAAGTGTTCACCGTGACGGTGGCCGACGCGGCCAGCCCGGACGGATCCCGCACGGTGACCTTGGCGGTGTGGATGCCGGCCCTGGTGTAGGTGTGCGTCGGGTTCTGCTCGGTCGACGTCGCGCCGTCACCGAACTCCCAGGCGTAGCTGAGCGGGTCCCCGTCCCGGTCCGCGCCGGTGGCGGTGAAGTGGACGGTCGCCGGGACCTCCGCCTGGGTGACGTCAGCCGACGCGCTCACCTCCGGCCGGGTGCTCGACGCCACGCCCTTGCCGTGGAAGGTGAACTGGTCGACGTCGAACAGCCCGCCGCCGGAGCCCTTGAACACCAGGTAGAGCCGGTGGGTGCCGCCAGGGTCGGTGACCGGGACGACCGGGCTGTCGACGTAGTTGTCCCAGCCGCCGGTGTTCGCCACGGCCAGGCTGGCGACCAGAGGCCCGTCGGGCCGGTCCGTCCGGAATTCGAGGGTGCCGCCTCCGCCGCCGGAGGAGAACCGGGCCTGGACACCGGTGATCCCGGTCAGGTTGTACGTGTCGAACGCGATCCAGTCGCCGTTGTCGATGTATCCGACGCGCTTCCCGCCGTGCGCGCCGCCCGCGTCGACGACCTGGATCCCGTTGGCCTCGGTGAAGTGCTCACTCTGCCGGACCCGCGGCTGGAGAACCAGCCGGGTCTGCCCGGTGAGCGGCGGAACGCCGGCCGCACCCTGGTCGGTGTAGGTCGCGGCGAGCACGCCGTAGAGGTTGGCGTCGGCGCTGTGGCCGTCCTCGGCGACGGTGTCGAGCACCCCCTCGCAGGCGTGCGTCTGGACCAGCCCGTGGCTGTGCGTGTCGTGGCCGAGGGCGTAGTCGATCTGCACGGTCCCGCAGTCGATCTCGCCGTCCTCGGGATCGGTGACGGTCGCCTTGAACGGCACCCGGTCACCGAACTGGAACACGCCACCGGCGGGCGGGTTGGTGAACTCGACGCGCGGCGCCGTGTTGCCGACCGTGATCTGCACGGTCGCCGTCCCGGTCGTACCGGCCTGGTCGGTCAGGGTGAGCCGGGCGGTGAACTGCCCCTTGGTGGGGTAGGTGAACGTGGGGTCCGGCTCGGTCGAGTCGACCGTGCCGTCGTCGGTGAAGTCCCAGGCGTAGGTGAACGAGTCGCCGGGGTCGGGGTCCCGGGATCCGGCGGAGGAGAAGGCCACGGTGAGCGGGGCCGCGCCGGAGGTCGGGTTGGCGCTCACCGCCGGGATCGGGGCGCGCTTGCCCTTGACGTAGTCGATCCGGTAGACGGCCGAGTCCGGCGCGCCGCCGAAGTAGCCACTGCCGTAGTCGAGGACGTAGAGGGAGCCGTCGGGGCCGAACTCGATGTCCATCGGCCGCACCACCTGCTCGGGGAACGGGTTGATGCTCTGCAGCTGGCCGGCGTCGTCCAGGACGATGTTCTTGATCCAGCCACGTCCCCAGTCGGCCGCGAAGAACGTGCCGTCGAAGTACGCCGGGAACTTGGTGTCCGACCTCAGGTCCGGGTCGTACCGGTAGACCGGGCCGCCCATCGGCGACTCGCTGCCGTCGCCGAACTCCGGCACCGAGGCGCCGTCGTACGTGATCCACGCCGGTTGCGCGGCGGGCAGGTCCTGCTTGCCGGTGTTGTGCGGCGAGGTGTTGCGCGGGGCGGCGCAGTCGAACTTCGGGCCGGAGGTCCCGGTCGCGAAGTCGTAGTCGTTGTACGCGACGTTCGGGCCGACGCAGTACGGCCAGCCGAAGTTGCCGGGGCCGCGGATCTGGTTGAACTCCACCATCCCGGCGGGGCCGCGGTTGGGGTCGGCGGCGCCGGCATCCGGGCCGTACTCGCCGAGGTAGAGCCAGCCGGTCTCCGGGTCGACGGTGAAGCGGAACGGGTTACGGAAGCCCATCGCGTAGATCTCGGGGCGGGTGCCGGCGGTGCCGGCCGGGAAGAGGTTCCCCTCCGGCGACTGGTAGCTGCCGTCGGCGGCCACCTTGATCCGTAGCACCTTGCCCCGCAGGTCGTTCGGGTTGGCCGACGAGCGCTGCGCGTCGTACGCGGGGTTGCGGCTGGGCCGCTCGTCGATCGGGTTGTAGCCGCTGGAGGCGAACGGGTTGGAGTCGTCGCCGGTGGAGAGGTAGAGGTTGCCCGCCGCGTCGAAGGCGATGTCGCCGCCGGCGTGGCAGCAGATGCCCCGGTTGGCCGGCACCTCGAGGATCTCCTGCTCGCTGGCCAGGTCGAGGGTGCCGCCGGTGAGTTTGAACCGGGACAGCCGGTTCACCCCGTCGAAGCGGGCGAAGTCCGCGCTGGTGCCGTCGTTCGGCGCGTCCCCCTCCGGGGTGTCCAGCGGGGGTGCGTAGTAGAGGTAGATCCAGCCGTTGCTGGCGAAGCCGGGGTCCACCCCGATGCCCTGCAACCCGTCCTCGTCGTGGTTGTAGACCGGGAGCCGGCCGGCGAGGCTGGTCACGCCCTCCGGGGTGGTGAGGAAGACGCGGCCGTCGCGGGAGGTGTGCAGCACCCGCCGGTCGGGCAGCACCGCGAGGTTCATGGGTTCGCCGGTGGTGTCCGCGCCCTTGGCGAGGGTCACCTGGGCGAAGTTGTCGTCGACGGTCGCCCCGCAGTCCGCCGGCAGCACGCCGGCCGCCGTCTGGATCCCGCCGAGCAGGTGCCGCAGGAACTCCGGTTCGGCGTACGAGGCGTCGGTGTGGCCGCCGCCGGTGTACCAGGATCGCCCCCCGTCGTACTGCTGGCACCAGGCGATCGGGTGGCTCGTGCCCATCGCGCCCGATCCCGCGCCGTACGTCCGCTCGTCGAGGGCCGCGAGCACGTGCACCTTGCCGCGCGGGTCGGTGCGGTAGTTGTACCACTCGTCGGTGCGGACCCACCGGTCCGGCAGGGACTCGGTGGACGGGTGCACGTGGTCGTCCACCTTGACCGTGGCCTGCTGGATGGCCGGGTGGCTGTTGAAGTACGCGCCCACGAGCTTGCCGTACCACGGCCACTCGTACTCGGTGTCCGAGGCGGCGTGCACGCCGGCGTAGCCGCCGCCCTGGCGGATGTACCGCTCGAAGGCCGCCTGCTGGTCGGCGTCGAGCACGTCGCCGGTGGTGGAGAGCCAGACCACGACGTCGTAGCGGGCCAGGTTCGCGTCGGTGAACGCCCCGGCGTCCTCGGTCGCGTCGACCGTGAAGTTGTTGTCCTGGCCGAGCTTCTGGATCGCCGCGATCCCGGCGGGGATCGAACCGTGCCGGAATCCCGCGGTTTTCGAGAAGACCAGGGCCCGGAAGCCCGGTTCGGCCGCCGCGGCCGGCGTGGCGAAGCTTCCGGATATCGGCAGCGCCAGCAGCGCACCGAGCGCTGCCGACAGCAGACGGCGTAACGGCTTGCGGGACACGGCGCCTCCTCATCCGATCGACCAGCTTCTACGGGACCTTAACGGCCGCGAAACACAAAGGACAGATGCTGGAGACGAAACTTCTGACGATGAGGGCACGACTTTTTGCATTTACAGGCGAAAGTGGCGGCATTTAACTCGTCGCGCATGCCGGGGGCTGCGGCTACCGTCGGCCCGTGTCTGCGATCCGTCCCGCCCACCCCGACGACGCGCCGGGCGTCGTGGCCCTCCGGACTGTCGTGCACCCCTACCTGGTGCGCGGTGTCGAGTCGACCCGGCACCTGATCGCCCATCCGCCGCCCGAGGAGGACTGGACGGCCTGGGTGGCCGAGGCGGACGGGCAGGTGGTCGGCTGGGTGTCGGCGTACCGGAACAGCCAGACCTCGGAGCCGGACGTGGGAGAGATCTCCACCCTGCACGTACACCCGGCGCACCGGAGTCGGGGCATCGGCACCGCACTCCTGGAGGCCGCGCTCGGCCACCTGCGCGCCATCGGCACGCGGCGGGTGCTCACCTGGTCCCAGCCCGGGTCCCTGCCGTTCGCCCGCCGGCACGGCTTCACGCCCAGTCGGGAGCTGCGCTACTCCGCACTCGGCCTACGGCCCGCCCCGCCGATGCCCGAACCGCCGCCGGACGTACGGCTGCTCCCGGCCACCGAGGTGGACCCGCGCCGGATCCACCAGGTGGACGCCGAGTCTTCGCTGGACGAACCGGGCGACGTCCCGACCGACGCCATGGGCTACGACATCTGGCACAACGAGGTCTGGATCAACCCAGGGCTGGAGCGGGACGCCAGCACGGTAGCCGAGGTGGACGGCACGCTGACCGCGGTCAGCCTGGTCAAGCGGGACGGCGACCGGATGTGGTCGGCGTTCACCGGCACGGTGCCCGGGCACCGGGGGCGGGGCCTGGCCCGCCTGGTGAAGCAGGCCGCGCTGCACCGCGCCGCCAAGTCGGGCGTACGGATCGCGTACACCTCGAACGACGAGGCGAACGCGCCGATGCTGGCGGTCAACGCCCGGCTCGGCTACCGGCCGGTGGCCGCCCAGTGGTCCTGCCTGCGCGAACTCAGCTGAGCCCGGCGGCCACCCGTTCGGCGGTCGCGTACGTGCCCGTGCCGAAGAGCACCAGCCGCGCCTCGGTGACGTGCGTCGGGGTGGCCCCGCGCAGCACGGCCAGTGCCTGGCGGACGGCGTCCTCGACCGGCCAGCGGTAGACGCCGGCGGAGATCAGCGGGAAGGCGACGCTGGTCGCGCCCAGCTCGTCGGCGACCTTGAGACTGTTCGCGTAGCAGTCGCGCAACAGCGCCGACCGGTCCTCGCCAGCAGAGTGGACCGGCCCCACGGTGTGGATCACCCACCGGGCCGGGAGGTTGCCGGCGGTGGTGGCGACCGCCTGGCCGGTGGGCAGGCCCCTGCCGTAGCGGGAGGCGCGCAGGGCCCGGCACTCCTCGAGGATGGCCGGACCGCCCTTGCGGTGGATCGCCCCATCCACTCCCCCGCCGCCGAGCAGCGAGGAGTTGGCCGCGTTGACGATGGCCTCGGCCCGCTGGGTGGTGATGTCGCCCTCGACCAGGATGAATTCCATGTCAGCCCTCCTCGACGGACTGTCCGAGCGACCGGCGGGCGAGCAGGGTGGCGCCGGCGACGGCGGCCGGCATGATCAGCACCGCGCCGAGCGGGATCAGGAAGCACACGAAGACGGCCACCCCGAACCCCAGGGTGGTCGGACGGTCGGCCTTGAGCAGTGACCGGCGCTCCGGCAGGCCCATCCCCCGGCGGTAGAAGGCCGCGCCGACCAGCTCCAGGGCGAGGAACCAGCCACCCACCGCCGCACCGATCACCGGGACGACCGTCTGCCCGACCAGCGGGATGAAGCCGGCCGCGAAGAGGGGTACGCCGACCAGCGCGGAGACCGCCACCAGCCGTAGGGAGTCGATGATGCTGCGGCGCAGCGAGGCCCAGAAGGACACCTCGACCGCGCCCGGCGTGCCGCCGAGCCGGTCCTCGACCCGCTCGGAGATCTTTTCGTAGAACGGGTCGCCGACGGCCAGGGTGACCGCGGTGAAGGTGAGCACCCCGAGCAGCCCGGCCAGGCCCACGATCGCCAGCCCGGCGATCACCCGGACCAGGCCCCGCCAGGCCCCCGACCAGTCGTCGGCGAACGGGGTGACCAGGGCGGCGAGGTCGTCCACGAAGTACAGCAGGGTGGCGAACGCGGCGACGAAGAGCACCCCGGAGATGAGCGCCGGGACGATGCCGAGCAGCATGAGCCCGGGGCTGCGGACATAGAGGCCGATGCCGCGCAGCAGCAGGCCGGCGCCGGAGAGGAAGCGGCTGGCGGCGCCGGTCACCGGCGCGGCGAGGCGGGGTACGTCCACGACCGGACAGCCTAGTGGTCGCCCGCAGCAACCCTGGTCGCGCGAACTCGGGCAGGATGGGCGGGTGCGTGCGTCCCGGCTGATCTCGCTCGTGCTGCTGCTGCAGTCGCGGGAGACGATGACCGCGGCCGAACTGGCCCGCGAGCTGGAGGTCTCCGAGCGCACCGTCTACCGGGACGTGCTGGCGCTCTCCGCCGCCGGCGTGCCGGTGTACGCGGACCGGGGCCGGGCCGGCGGGTACCGCCTGCTCGGCGGCTACCGGACCCGGCTGACCGGGCTGACCCGGGACGAGGCGGAGGCGCTCTTCCTGGCCGGGCTGCCCGGTCCGGCCGGCGACATGGGGCTGGCCGACGCGGTGGCCGCCGCCGAGCTGAAGGTGCTCGCCGCGCTCCCGCCGAGCCTGCGGGACGCCCCGGCCCGGACCGGGCAGCGGTTCCACCTCGACGTGCCGGGCTGGTTCCGGCAGAGCGAGCCACCCCGGTGGCTGACCGAGTTGGCCCGGGCGGTCTGGCGGGACCGGGTGGTCGAGCTGCGCTATCGCCGGGGCGAGCGGGAGGTGACCCGCGTGGTCCAGCCGTACGGGCTGGTGCTGAAGAGCGGCGTCTGGTATCTGGTCGGCCGGGTCGGCGACGGGTACCGGACGTACCGGGTGGACCGGGTGGTCGGCGTCGAGGTGGGCGGGGAGACCTTCGACCGGGACCAGGTCTTCGACCTGGGGGCGTACTGGCGGGAGCAGGCCGAGGCGTTCCTGCGGGACATCTTGCGGGCCAAGGTCGCCGTCCGGCTCAGCGCCGCCGGCCTGCGCGCGCTCCGGCACCTCGTCGACGCCCCGTTCGTGTACGACGAGGCGGTCGGCGCCGCCGACGGGCCCGACGGGCAGGGCCGGATGGTGCTCCGGCTGCCCGTCGAGTCCGTCGAGGTGGCGTACACCCAACTGCTCTCGCTCGGCCCCGAGGTGGAGGTGCTCGACCCGCCGGAGCTGCGGGAGCGCTTCGCCGCGGCGGCCCGCCGCACGGCCGCGCTCTACCTCGGCGGGCCCCTGCCGGATGCGGCGGAGACGGCCACGGCCGCCGGTCAGCGGTAGCCGGTGTCGTCCGCCGGCTTTCCGGCCGCGATCACCTCCCTCTCGTACCGCAGGAAGTGCGGGCGGGTGCCGTCGAGGTCGGTGAAGCCGTACACCTGGGCGAGCCCGCCGGCGTCGACGGACTGGCCGTTCCAGCGGGCCCGGTCCGGGTCGGCGGCCAGGGCGGCCACCGCGCGCCCGACGAAGGCCGGCGTCTCCGACATGACGAAGTGCGGCTCCTTCGTCGCGCCGTCGCGCCAGTTGGCCTCGGTGACCCCGTAGTGCTCCAGCATCGCCTCGGACCGCATCCAGCCGGGGGTGAGCGCGACGGCCGTGCCGCCGTGCGGCGCCAACTCGTGCGACTGGGTGAAGGCGAGCCGGTTCACCGACACCTTGGCCAGGTCGTAGAAGACCGAGAGCCGGTACGTCCGGTCGTTGTACTCCTTGGTGCCGTCGCCGATCTCGACGACCAGGCCGCCCGGGTTGCGGATCAGCAGCGGCAGGGCGAAATGGCTGGTGATGATGTGGGTGTCCACGGCCAGCCGGAGCATGCGGAAGCCGGCGCCGAGCGGCTGCTCCCAGACCGGCTTCTCCCAGGTGATCAGCGGGTCGCCGCCCCAGATGTCGTTCACCAGCACGTCGAGGCGGCCCTGCTCGGCGTCGATCCGATCGACCAGGCGGCGTACCTGGTCGGGGTCGAGGTGGTCGACGGGGATGCCGATGCCGGTGCCGCCGGCGGCGGTGACCAGCTCGGCCGTCTCCTCGATGGTCTCCGGCCGGCCCATCTCGGAGCGGCGCTCCCGGGTGCTGCGGCCGGTGGCGTAGACGGTCGCCCCGGCGGCACCGAGTTGGACGGCGATCTGCCGACCGGCGCCCCGGGTCGCCCCGGCGACGAGTGCGATCTTCCCTGTCAGCGGTTGCGTCATACCGACGACGATGGCAGCGATACCTGACAACGGAAGTCCGGTTTCCCGGGCGATCCGGATCCGCCATCATGGCCGGCATGCACCTGCTGCTCTCCGGGATCGTCGGCTCGGTCGCGTACGGGCTGGCTGGCCCGGGCTCGGACGTGGACCGGATCGGCGTCTTCGCCGCGCCGACGGTGGCCTTCCACGGCCTGCACCCGCCCCGGGAGTCGGTGGTCACCACCGAGCCGGACGTGACCCGGCACGAGGCGCGGAAATACTGCCGCCTGGCGTTGAGCGGCAACCCGACCGCCACGGAGCTGATGTGGCTGCCGGACGACTGCTACGAGACCCGGACCGAGTTCGGCGAGCGGCTGATCGCCGTCCGCTCGGCGTTCCTCAGCGCGCCCCGGGTCCGGGACGCCTACCTCGGATACGCCGGCCAGCAGTTCCGGAAGCTGGCGGGCCGGGACTCCACCGTGGGCGGGCGGCGGCGCACGGCGAAGCACGCCCGGCACCTGGCCCGGCTGCTGCACCAGGGCCGGGTGCTCTACGCGACCGGCGTGCTGGAGATCCGGCTGGCCGACCCGGAGTGGTTCCGGGCCTTCGGCGAGCGGGTCGCGGGCGGCGCCCTGGCCGAGGCGGAGGCGCTGGTCGCGGCGGCCGAGCGCGACTTCGACCGGATCCGTACGCCGCTGCCGGAGCGGCCCGACGAGGAGACCGTGGAGCGCTGGCTGCTCGATGTAAGGGCCGCCCACCTGCCGCCCGACCGGCTCCGGCGCTGAGGCACGCCCACCGAGTCGCCGGGCCACCGGCCGCCGGGCCGCCGGGCCGCCGAGGGGATATCCCGATGCCGGCACGGCACCCGGCCGGTATGCTCGCCGAGCGTCCTCGACGACCGGAAGGAGGTGAGCGCCGTGTCCATCACGACATTGCCGTGCTCCCATCCGGTCACGAGGACCCGGGCGTCCTGACGGGAGCACTCGCCTCCCGGAAGGAAACCATGACCGACCTGGTCATCCGCCCGCTCAACGCGGGCGAGGAAAAGCTCTTCGATTCCCTGTCCGACCCCGGTCTGGTCGGGCGCGCCGCGTTCGGCGAGCGCTGGCTCGACATGGCCGCCGACGGCCAGTACCGCCCCGAGTGGAGCTGGATCGCGCTGCGCGACGGCGTCGTCGTGGCCCGCGCCGCCTGGTGGGGTGGGCCGGACGACGACCAACCCCTGGCGCTCGACTGGTTCGACTTCACCGACCCCGACGCGGCGGTCCAGCTGCTCCGGACCGCGCCGCTGCGGGCCGAGTACTCGATCTCACTACCGGTCGGCTGGCGCACCGACCCGGCGGTACGGGCCGAGGCCGAGGCCCGGATCGCCGCCGCCACCGAGGCCGGCATGTCGGTGCTGGTGTGGCGGTACCGGTACCGCTGGACCCTGGACCAGGGGCTGCCCGACCGACCGGGCCGGTTGGAGTTCCGCCCGGAGCCGGACGATGCGGTCGTGCTGGACGTGCTCCGCCGCGTCGTCGAGGGCAGCCTGGACGCGCACGCCCGGCACACCGCCGCGGCGTCCGGACCGGACGCCGCCGCCCAGGAGGAGCTGGACCTGTTGCGCTGGCTGCCCAGCCCGCGCGACTGGTGGCGGCTCGCCTGGACCCCGGACGGCGAGCTGGTCGGCCTGACCGTGCCGGCCCGCAACCACCGCGACCCGATCGTCGGCTTCGTCGGCGTGGTGCCCGGGCAGCGCGGGCACGGCTACGCGTACGACCTGCTGGTCGAGGCGACCCACGTGCTGGTCGAGGCCGGCGAGACGGAGGTCGTGGCGGCCACCGACCAGACCAACCACCCGATGGCCGCGGCCTTCGCCCGGGCCGGCTACCCGATCGAACGCGAACGCGTCGACCTGGTCTGAGCCCACGGCTCCCGGCGCGCGGGTCGCGCGCCGGGAGTCGCGTCAGTCGGCCAGGCGGCTGCCCAGATTCAGTCCACCAGGCGGACGCGGACCCGGCGGTTGGCCCGGCCCTTGCTCTCCACCTTGACCACCTGGACCTTGCCGATCTGGGCGGTGGAGGCGACGTGGGTGCCCCCGTCGGCCTGCACGTCCAGCCCGACGATGTCGACGATCCGGACCTCCTGCTCGTCCGGCGGGATCAGATTGGACTGGGTACGGATGATGTCCGGCAGGGCCAGCGCCTCCGTCCGAGGCAGCACCCGCACGGCGACCGACCGGTCGGCGGCCACCTCGGCGTTGACCAGCTCCTCGATCCGGGACTTGAAGTCCGGCGGCACTTCGGGGAGGTTGAAGTCCATCCGGGCCTCGCCGGGTTCCATGTTGCCGCCGGTGACCAGCGCGCCGAAGTCGCGGAAGACCACCCCGCAGAGCACGTGCAGCCCGGAGTGGGTACGCATCAGCATGGTCCGCCGGACGTCCTCGACCGCACCGGTGACGGCGGTGCCGACCGGTGGCAGCGGGTCACCCTCGGCCGGGATGAGCCAGAGGTCGTCGCCCTTGCGGGTGCCCACGATCCGGGTCTGCACCCCCTGCCAGAGCAGCACCCCGTGGTCCGGCGGCTGCCCGCCGCCGCCCGGATAGAAGGCCGACCGGTCCAGCACGATGCCCTGCTCGGGATCGGCCGCCAGCACCGTGCACTCCCACTCCCGCAGGGTGGGGTCGGCGAGGTCGAGGCGGTGCGTACGGCCGTGGTGTGTGACGCCCATGCCGGGCACGTTACCCGTTGAGGAACGTCGAGATCCGCTCCCGCAGGTCGGCGCGGTCGGACCAGAGGACGCCCGGCCGGTCGTACACGTGCAGGGTGGCCTGCGGCAGCGCGGCGGCCAACTGCTCGGCGACGGCCACCGGGTGCAGGTCGTCGCCGGCGCAGCCGATCACCAGCGCCGGCACGGTGACCCCGGCGAGCGCGTCGGGGGTCCGCAGCGGGGTCTGGTCCGGCAGGCTGGCCAGGCCCGGGGCGAGCCCGTCCCGGAGCAGTTGGTCCAGCCGTTGCCGCAGGTAGGCCCAGCCGGCCGGGGTGTTGCGGACGGCCGGCGGCAGCTCCAGCGACACCACGTCGGCCAGCGCGGAGGCGTCTCCCTCCGCCACCGCGTCGAGCAGATCGGTCAGCCGGGCCCGGGCCACCTCGCCGCGCGGGGTGTCCAACACGGCGGGCAGGAAGAAGACCAGCTTCTCGAAGCGTTCCGGGCTCTCGGCGAGCAGCCGGCACAACGCGCCCGCGCCGAGGCTCGCCCCGAACGCCCGGGTGGCGCCGCCGAGGTCGGCGATCGCCCGCAGGTCGCGGGCCAGGTCCAGGTAGCTCCACGGCCCGGGCGGCGAGTCGGAGCGGCCGTGCCCGCGGAACTGGAAGAAGATCTTCCGGCCGGTGACCCCGCTGCCGAACGGGCGGGTGATGGCGATGCCGTTGCCGAGCCCGTGGGCGAACACCGTCACCGGGTCACCGGTGCCGGTGACCAGCCGCTCCAGCCGTACGCCGTGCGGGGTGGTGACCAACTCGGTCTCCGGCTCGGGCAGCGCCGGCCGGCCGGTGCGAGGGGCACCGGGGCCGGGCCCCCAGGTGCGGGGGCCGCCGTCCGGTGGCGGGGGCCAGCGGAAGCTCCTCACCAGGAGCCCCGGCCGTCGTGCAGGTCGCGCAGCCCGACCCGGACGTCCAGCAGGTAGATCATCGCGGCCGCGATGCCGATCAGGGTGAAGATGCTCAGCACGCCGCCGCCGACGCCGAGCAGGGTGAGGACCAGGCAGACCGCCAGGATGGCGATCCAGCCGCCCTTGGGCAGGGTGCCGATCGCGGCGAACGCGTCGGAGCGCTGGGTGATCGCGTGGACCAGCGCCACCGCCTCGATCACCAGGGCGAAGACGAGCAGGATCAGCTCGATCACGTAGCGGACTTCGAACGCGAAGATCGGCGCGGCGTAGGCCATGTCGGCAAGCTTATGCCGAGACCCCGGAAAACGTCCGACAGGACGCTGTCCGGGGTCTCGGTCCAGCTTCGACTCACTCGGCGGCGGGGCGGGTCCGCTTCGTGGTCTTCGGCAGCTTCGCCGACGGGGTCGCCGACTTCGCCGCGGTGGCCCTGGTGGCGGTGGCCTTGGTGGCTCGGGTGCGCTTCACGGCGGCCGGCTTGGCCTCGGCGGCCGCGGCCACCTCGGTCGGGGTCGGCACCTCGGCCGGGGTCGGCACCTCGGCCGGCGGGGTGACGCTCTCGGTCGCCTCGATGTCGGCGTTCACCGTGTCGGCGGCCTCCAGCACACCCGCGCCGACGACCCGCTCACCGCGGGCGACCAGCTCGGCGTACGCGGCCACCGCCCGGGCCTGCGCGGCCTGGGCCCGCTCCTGGGCGCCGGCCAGCACGGCGGCGGCGTTGCGGCCGGCGGCCTCGCGGAGCTTGTCCAGGTCGAGGTCGGTCGGGACGGCCTTCTCCCGCAGCCCGGTCGCGGTCAGGTTGGCGGTCTTCAGCGTCTCGGTGGCCTTCTGGCGCAGCTCGACACCGGTAACGACGGCCTTGCCGCCGAATTCGGCGACCACCCGGGTGCCGAGGTCGCTGACCGCAGCGGGCAGCTTGCGGAGCTGCTCGAGGGCCAGCTCGCCGGCGCCGGCGGCGGCGTAGAGCGGGGCCGGAATGCGGTTGGTCTTCGGCTGGGTCATGACTTCTCCTCCTCGGCCGCGCCGGCGGCCTTCCGGACCACCCGGTGGGCGGTCTTCCTGTCGGGGTCGGCGGTGGTCGGGGCGGGCGCGGGACCCGCCTCGGTGACGGCGACCGACTCGAGGACGGCCTCGGTCGGGGTACCGCCCGGCGTCGCGGGGCCGGCCGTGGCCGGCGTGCTGGCGGCCGGGGCCGACGGCGCCGCGGCCGGCACGCCGGTCGACGGGGTCGGCTCGGTGGCCGCGGTCGGCTCGGTGGCGCCCTGCGCCGCGGCGGTCGCCTCGGCGAGCCGGGCATTCTCCCGGCGGAACGTCTCGTAGATCTGGGTGAGTGACTGCTTCTGGGCCATGGTGAGCTCGGGATCGACGGCGATCGCCGCGAGCACGCCCTGCCCCTCCTTGGCGTCCAGCAGCCCGGCACGCAGATACATCGCCGGGGTCGAGACCCGCAGCGCGCTGGCGAGCTGCTGGAGCACCTCGGCGCTCGGCTTGCGCAGGCCGCGCTCGATCTGACTGAGGTACGGGTTGCTCACGCCGGCCTGCTCGGCGAGCTGCCGCAGCGAGATCTTCGCGTTGCGGCGCAGATCGCGAATGAACCCGCCGACGTCGGGAAGGTCCTTACCGGTGGCCATGACTCCACGCTAACGCGGGGCGCTAGCTACTGCAAGCAAAATGCTAACCAAAGTTAGCAGGGTCTCAGGTAGCCGGTTGCGCGACCGGTGTCCGGTCCGTACCGTTCCCCCGTGGTCAAGATCGACGTGAATGGTGCGGTGCTCGCGTACGACGAGGTCGGCAGCGGCAGCCCGGTGGTGCTGCTCCACGCCGGCATCGCCGACCGGCGGATGTGGCGGGGCCAGCTGCCCGCGCTCGCCGCCCGGCACCGGGTGATCGCCGTGGACCTCCGCGGCTACGGCGAGTCCGAGCTGCCACCGAGCCCGTTCGCGCACCACGACGACGTGATCGGGCTGCTGGACGCCTTGGGCGTCCCACGCGCCGCGCTGGTGGGCTGCTCGTTCGGCGGCAAGGTGGCGGTGGACGCCGCGCTGGCGTACCCGGACCGGATCTCCGCGCTGGCCCTCTTCGGCGCCCCGGTCTCCGGCAACGAGTGGTCCGAGGAGACCGAACAGCTCTGGGACGAACTGATCGGCGAGGTCGATCCGGAGGACTTCGCCGCGACCGCGGCCGGCGAGGTGCGGTTCTGGGTGGTCGGCCCGACCCGCCGCCCCGAGGACGTCGATCCGGAGCTGATCCGGTTCGCCGACGAGATGGACCGGCGGGCCCTCGCCGCCGAACTGGCGCTCAGCGCCGTCGAGGTGGGCGAACTCGACCCGCCAGCGATCGGCCGGCTGGGTGAGCTGGCCATGCCGGTGCTGGCCGGCGCCGGCGCGGACGACCTCGCGGACCTGCGCCGGCTCGCCGACCGGATCGCCGCCGAGGCCCCGCACGGGGTGCGGCTGCCGGACGTCCCGGACGCCGCCCACCTGCTCCCGCTCGAGCGCCCCGAGCCGGTCAACGCCGCCCTGCTCGACTTCCTGCCCTGAGCCCTGCCCGACGCAGGTGCGTCACGCGGATTCACGGGAAGAGTGGCTGTCCACTCTTTCCGTGAATCAGGCCCAGGGTTACCAGACCGGGCGGATGGCGCCGACCGGCAGGCCGCCGCCGAGCAGCGGCAGCTCGGCGTACTCGGCCAGCACCGGGGCCTCGACGCCGAGCCGGCGCAGCGCCGCCACCAGCACCGGCATCCGGGCCCGTCCGGCGCCGTCGTCGATCTTGACGGCCACGGCGCCGACCCCCGGGACCGCCGCCGCGACGACACCCTCCGCGCCGACCTTCGCCAGCAGCCCGGGTACGCCGCGCATCAGCCGGGTGTCGTCCGCCTGGGTGCCGCCCACCAACTCCGGGTACGCCCGCATGGCGTCCGCCACGGTCCGCTCGACGGTGCCGGGCTCGGCGGAGACCAGCCGCAGGTACGCCCGCGCCAGCCCGGTCAGCGAGACGGCGAGCACGGGAGCGCCGCAGCCGTCCACCCCGACGGCCGCCGCCGTCTCCCCGGTGAACTCCTCGATCGCGGCGGTCAGCCGCTGCTGGAGCGGGTGCTCGGGCCGCCAGTAGCCGTCCAGCGGCCAGCCGGCCGCGAGGCAGGTCAACAGCATCCCGGTGTGCTTGCCGGAGCAGTTCATCCGGGTCCGCGTCGGCCCGCCGCCGGCCCGCAGCACCGCCTCCCGGGCCGCCTCGCCGACCGGCAGGTCCGGCGGGCAGTGCAGGGCCTCCTCGGTCAGGCCGGCGCCGCGCAGCAGCGCCGTGACCCGCTCGACGTGGAACTCCTCACCGGCGTGGCTGGCCGAGACCAGCGCCACGTCGGCCGGTTCGGTCAGCGGCAGGCCGGCCCGGAGCATGCCGATCGCCTGCATCGGCTTGTTGGACGAGCGGGGGAAGATCGGCGAGGCCACGTCCCCCGCCCCGGCCACCGGTGCACCGGCGGCGTCGAGCACCGCCACGGAGCCACGGTGGATGCCCTCCACGAACCCGGACCGGACCACCTCGGCGAGCGGCACGCCGCCCTCGTACGTCTTTCCCACGAGGTGGACGGTACCGACGGGCGCGGCGGGCCTGTCACCGGGGTGACCAGCGGCGTCGGCCCTGGGCGTACAGGGGTGCCGGGCCTGCCGCGGCTTACATGCCGAGGAGCTGCCGGGCCTCGGTGGTGGTCAGCGGCGGGCGCTGGGCGAGCTGGGCGAAGCCGACCGCGCGGGCGACCAGTTGCATGTTGGACTCGACCGGCTGGCCCTTGGCGTAGGTGACCGTGTCCTCCATGCCGACACGCAGGTGGCCGCCGGCCGAGAGGGAGGCGAGCAGCACCGGGATGGTGCTGCGGCCGATCCCGGTGGCCGAGAAGGTGGTGCCCTCCGGCAGGTCGCGCAGCATCTGCTGGGCGGCGACCAGGGTCGCGGTGGTGCCCGGCATGCCGCCCGGCACGCCCATCACGAAGTCGACGTGCACGTGCCCGCCGTGCGGCAGGCCGTACTTGCCGAGCAGGCGCTGGAGGGCGGTGAGGTGGCCGAGGTCGAAGATCTCGTACTCGGGGACGACGCCCTTCTCCTGCATCCGGGTGTGCAGGTCGACGATGAACTCCCAGCGGTTCAGGAAGACGTCGTCACCGAAGTTGACCGTGCCCATGGTGCAGGAGGCCATGTCCGGGCCGGCGTCCAGCACGGCCAGCCGGTCGGCCTCCGGGTCGGTCACCGCACCGCCGGAGGAGAGCTGCACGATCAGGTCCGTGGTCTCCCGCAGCGCCGCGACGGTCTCGCGCAGCCGCCCCTGGTCGAGGGTGGGCTTCGCCTCGTCGTCGCGGATGTGGACGTGGATCACGGCGGCGCCGAGCGCCTCGCACTCCTTGGCCGTGAGCAGCAACTCGTCGAGGGTCACCGGCAGCGCCGGCACCTCCGCCTTCGCCGACTCCGCGCCGGTGGGGGCAACCGTGATCAACGTCCCTGTGCTCATGCCGGCGATCCTAGACGCCCCACCCGACTCCGGTCGATGGCCGGAGCGGGCCGAGGCGGAAGAATCATGCCTGATCGGGCGCGGAGCCGAAAGAATTTCCGCCTTGCGGCCCTCGGCAAGGCACCCTTACGACGGCTCGATGGCGGCGGCGGCCTCGCCGACCAGCAGGCGGGCGTCCTCGGCGACGTTGCGCTTGACCACGGCGAGGGCGATCTGGCCCAGCTCGTGGTGCTGCACCGCGGTGCCGACGAAACCGACCGCCCGGCCGTCCAGGGTCACCGGGGTGCCGGCGGCCGGCAGCTGGTCGGTGGTCACCCCGTCCAGGTGGAGCAGGACGAGACGGCGCGGCGGCTTGCCCAGGTTGTGCACCCGGGCCACCGTCTCCTGCCCGCGGTAGCAGCCCTTGTCCAGGTGTACGGCCGTCCCGATCAGGTCGACCTCGGCCGGGATCGTCCGGTGGTCGGTGTCCACCCCGACCCGCGGCCGTCGGGCGGCCACCCGGATCGCCTCGTACGCCCACAGCCCGGCCACCGGCACGCCGGCCCCGCGCAGCTCGTCCACCACCTGGGGCATCGCTTCCCGGGGCACCAGCAGGTCCACGCCGAGCGGCACCCGCCGGGCCCACCCGCCGACCGGCAGCGGCTTGACGTCGTACACCACGGAGGGCCGGGACGGCAGCTCGCCGGAGCGGAACTTCGGGCCCGGCACGGCGACGGCGTCCGGCGCGGCCAACCCGGTGACGCCGAGCGTGTCGAGCGCGCCGGCGGCCTCCGGCCCGACCAGCGAGAGCAGCGCGTGGTCGGCGGTCGTGTCGCGCGGGTCGACCTTGCTGAAGAACCGCATCTTCTCCAGGTACGACAGCAGCCCGGTGGTCATCCCCGGCTCGGTGTCCAGCCAGGTGGTCTCGCCGTCGTCGGCGACCATGGCGTGCTGCTCGAGGTGCCCGTGCGGAGAGAGGACGAGCAGCTCGGTGCCCTGCCAGGCACCCAGCCCGGCGAGGTGCTGGCTGGTCAGGGTGTGCAACCAGCCGATCCGCTCCTCGCCCGGCACCGCCACCACACCCCGGTGCGAGCGGTCGACCAGGCCGACGCCGGTGGCCAGGGTGCGCTGCTCGCGCAGCGGGTCGCCGTAGTGGGCGGCCACCGGGCCGACCCCGGCCGCCCGGTGCACCGGCTCCGGCTGCTCCCGGGTCTCCTCGTCGATGGCCTCGGCGGCCACCGCTCCCACGATGTCGATCATTTGCGTCCCCCGTCCTCGCACTGGCCGCAGACGCCGAAGAGCGCCACGTGCCCGATGTCCACCTGGAACCCCCGCTGTGCGGCCAACTGGTCGGCGAGCGGGCGGAGCAGCTCCGGCTCGATCTCGTCGATCGCGCCGCACTCCCGGCAGACCAGGTGGACGTGCTGGTGCTCGCCCGCCGCGTGGTAGGTCGGCGAGCCGTGGGACAGGTGGGTGTGCGTCACCAGCCCGAGCCGCTCCAGCAGCTCCAACGTCCGGTAGATGGTGGTGATGTTGACCCCGGCGGCCACCTCCCGGACCGCCGTGTGCACCTGCTCCGGCGTGGCGTGCCCCAGGTCCATCACCGCCTGCAGGACGAGCTGCCGCTGCGCCGTCAGCCGCAGCCCACGGGAGCGGAGCAGTTCCGCGAGGGAGGATTCGGACACCGTCCGATCATAGTTCGGCCACCGCACCGCCCCGCCCGCACCGGCGGAGCCCCGCGCTGTCGGTCGCGAGGTCGCTGGCGGCCTGGGGCGCGGCACCGCCGGCACCCTCATGATCCCGACGGGCCGGGGCGGCGTCAGCCGGCCACGCGGAGGAGGCGGGCGGAGAGGTGGGGGCTCAGGGGGTGGCCCATGGCGGCCATCTCCTGGGCGTACAGCAGGGCGCCCTCGACGATGCCGAAGAGGCGGGCACCGGCGGTGACCTCCTTGGCGGCGGCCGTCCGGAGCACCGCGTCGGTGGCGAACTCGATCTGGGTGCCCTTGCGCCGGCCGATGTGCAGCTCCATCACCCCGGTCGGCGTGCTCATCAGGGCTTCGACCTCGTCGGTGCCCCGGTCGCCGTCCATCACCGGGCGCCACCAGCCGACCTCACGGCCGGCCGGGCGGACCGGGCGGCTCTGCTCGTCGAGGATCCAGGCGCGGGACTCGTAGAGCAGGAACGGCCGGCCGTCGTGGCTGATCCGGATCTCCTGTGCGAAGTCAAAGTCCTCGATGGTCGGGAACCCGCCCCGGCCGCGCCCCCGCCACACCCCGATGTACGGCAGCAGGCCGTCCAGGCTCGGGTGCAGCTTCGGGCCGACGCGCAGGTCGTGGCTCTCCTCGTACGGGTACGGGTCGACCGGCGGCGCGTTCAGCCACGGCGGCGGCGCAAGTGGGTTGTCGCTCACCATTTTCCTCTCGAGATCTTCACGGCCAGGTAGACCAGGCCACCGGCGAGCGCGCCCAGGCCGGCGACCAGCAGGCTGACGAACCCGATCTCGGTAACCATCCGGGCCATCCTATGCTGGGCGCCATGGCCCGTACTCTCGTCGTCAAGGCCACCGCCGGGGCGGACGCACCCGAGCGCTGCGCGCAGGCCTTCACCGTCGCCGCCACGGCGGCGGCCGCTGGGGTCGACGTGTCGCTCTGGCTGACCGGGGAGTCGACCTGGTTCGCGCTGCCCGGGCGGGCGCAGGAGTTCGAACTGCCGCACTCCGCGCCGCTGGCCGAACTGCTGCACGTGATCCTCGCCACCGGCAAGGTCACCGCCTGCACCCAGTGCGCCGCCCGGCGGGACATCGGCCAGGGTGACGTCATCCCCGGCGTACGCATCGCCGGCGCGGCCGTCTTCGTCGAGGAGGCGATGGCCGAGGGCGCCCAGGCCCTGGTCTACTGACGGCCGCCCGGGCCGGCCCGGGACCGATGTCCACCTTGTGTGGAGCGCCGATAATGACCCGGCATGTCCGGCTGCTGCCTACGATTCGGATGTGGGTCAGGCGACCGAGGAGTTCTTCGCGGCACTGCCGAAGCGTGCCCCGGCGGTGCTGCGCGGCCCGGCCGGCGGCACCCTCCAGGTCGACCTGACTGCGGGCAACCGCACCGAACACTGGTACCTGGAGCTGGCGCCCGGGTCGGTCCGGGTGAGCCGGGAGCAGCGGCTGGCGGACGCCACCTTCACGGTCGGTGCCGACCTGTTCGAGGAACTGGCCGAAGGCCGCGAGTCGGCCCTGGCGGCGGTGTTCCGCAACGAGGCCACGCTCAGCGGCAACGTGCTGCTGTTCCTCCTCTTCCGCCGGTTCTTCCCCGATCCGCCCGGCACCCGGGATCCCCGCGAGGTGGCTCGCGAGGTCGCCCGCGAACAGGCCGGACGGTCCGGATGACGCGGGTCAGCATCCTGGACGGCAACACGTTCCTGGTCAGCGACGAGCGCGGCGACATCGAGCCGTCCTTCGACTTCCCCACCGGGCTGTTCTCCTTCGACACCCGGTTCGTCTCCGCGTGGATACTCACCCTCGACGGCCAGCGACTGCAGCCGCTCTCCGTCGACGACTCCCAGTCGTACGCGACGCGCTTCTTCCTGGTCCCCGGCGAGCCGACGCACTACGTGGACGCCAAGGTCTCGGTGATCCGTAGCCGGGCGATCGGCGGCAGCTTCGGCGAGGAGCTGACCCTGATCAACCACTCGGAGCAGGAGAAGGAGTTCAGTCTCCGAATCGACATCGGCGCGGACTTCGCGGACGTCTTCGAGATCAAGCACCAGCGGCCGAAGAAGGGGCGCACCACCCCGAGCGTGGCGGCGAACGAGCTCCGGCTGGTCTACCGGCGGGAGAATCTCCACCGGGAGACCGTGATCAGCACGAGCGCGCCGGCCGACATCGACGAGGGCGGCATGACCTTCCGGATCCGGGTCGGTCCGCACGGCGAGTGGACCACCCGGTTGCAGGTCAGCACCGTCATCTACGGCGCCCGGGGCGAGGACATCCGGAGCACCCTGCCGCTGGGCGGGCACCGCACGGCCGCGGCGATCCACGCCGAGCAGAACGACCTGATCGAGCGGGCGCCGAAACTCGGCTGCGACTGCCAGCCGCTGGCCGGGGCGTACCGGCGCAGCCTCAACGACCTGGCCGCCCTCCGGTACGAGTCGATCGCGCTGGGGGTACGGCTGCTCGCCGCCGGCCTGCCCTGGTTCATGACCCTCTTCGGCCGGGACAGCATCTTCACCTCGCTCCAGGTGCTGCCCTTCCTGCCCGGCCTGGTCCCGCCGACCATCCTCATGCTGGCCGGCCTGCAGGGCAGCCGGTTGGACGACTTCCGGGACGAGGAGCCCGGCAAGATCCTGCACGAGCTGCGGTACGGCGAGACCGCCGGCTTCGAGGAGCAGCCGCACTCCCCGTACTACGGCTCAGCCGACTCGACCACGCTCTTCGTGATCCTGCTCGACGAGTACGAGCGGTGGACCGGGGACACCACGCTGGTCCGGCAACTGGAGCACGAGACCCGGGCGGCGCTGAACTGGATCGACACGTACGGGGACCTGCTCGGCACCGGATACGTCTGGTACATGACCCGCAACCCGGAGACCGGCCTGCCGAACCAGTGTTGGAAGGACTCCTGGGACTCCGTCTCCTACGCCGACGGCCGGCTGCCCGGGTTCCCCCGGGCCACCTGCGAACTCCAGGGGTACGCGTACGACGCCAAGCTGCGCGGCGCCCGGCTGGCCCGAACGTTCTGGAACGACCCCGCGTACGCCGACCGGCTGGAACGCGAGGCGGCGGAGCTGAAGGAGCGGTTCAACCGGGACTTCTGGATCCCGGATAAGGAGTACTACGCGATGGCCCTGGACCCGGAGGGACGGCACGTCGACGCCCTCTCGTCCAACATCGGCCACCTGCTGTGGAGCGGCATCGTGGACGAGTCACGGGCCGCCGCGGTGGCCGGTCACCTGCTCGGGCCGCGCCTCTTCTCCGGGTGGGGGGTACGTACCCTCGCCGACGACCAGGGCCGCTACAACCCGATCGGCTACCACGTCGGCACGGTCTGGCCGTTCGACAACTCGTTCATCGCCTGGGGGCTGATGAAGTACGGCTTCCGGGAGGAGGCCGGCCGGATCTGCGACGGGATGCTCGCCGCGTCCCGCTACTTCGACGGGCGGCTCCCCGAGGCGTTCGCCGGCTACGAGCGCACCCTCACCGACTACCCGGTGCAGTACCCGACCGCATGCAGCCCGCAGGCCTGGTCGTCCGGCACGCCGCTGCTGCTGCTCCGGGTGATGCTCGGCCTGGAGCCGCAGGGCGAGCATCTGATCATCGATCCCGCCCTGCCCGAGGGGATCGGCCGGGTGGAGGTGCTCGACATCCCGGGCCGGTGGGGCCGGGTGGACGCCCTGGGCCGCAGCCGCGGCCCGCACGACCACAGCCACTGACGTTCGCACCCCGGCGGCCCCGCCACCTCGGCCGGGCGCGGTCCGGGGGCCCCGGGTTGGCCGAACCAGGCGGTCAGCCGATCGAGGCCGCCAGCCCGGGAGCGGCCCCGGTTCGGCCGGACCGGGCGGTCAGCCGGCGCAGCCGGTCGAGGCGGCCAGCCTTAGCTGGTCGCCGGTGGCGTCGGCCAGCACGGCCACCGGCCCGGCCCGGTAGGCGTACACCTCGGGACGGTCAACCACGGCGACGCCGAGCGGGCGCAGCGGCGCCAGCGACACGGGCTTGCCGCCGGCCGCGGCGCTGACCGTCCGGGCGGTCCCGCCCGCCGGGCAGGGTGCCACGACCACGTCGGCAGCCGGCGGGACGGAGCGGCCCAGCGCCCGCAGCGCCGCCCCCAGCTCCGGTGCGACGGCGGGCGCTGGCCGCGGCTCGGCGTACTCGGTGTCGACGGGACGGCAGCCGGTCGCGGCAGAGAGTCGGACCCGTCCGTCGGCCACCACCCGCCCGTCGACCGCGACGAACTCCCCCGCGTCGGCGCGCAGCCGGGGACCGCCCGACGCGGCACCGACCCCGGCCCACCAGTCGGCCGGCAGTCGTTGCGCCACCCGCTCCAGCACGGCCCGCTCGCCGCCGACGGCGACCAGCACGTCCAGGCCCCGGGTCAGTGTCGCCCCGTCGGCCAGCGGGGTGACCCGGCAACCCCGGCGCATCTGGGCCGGGGTCAACTCCCAGGCCTCGCCGTCCACGGCGGCCACCAGGCGCCCCAACGCGCCGTCCACCACCGGAATCGCCTGGCCCAGGCTGCGCTGCTCCTTCACGGTCGGCGGGTCGTGCCGCACCGACCACCAGGTCAGCCCGGCGAGCAGCACCGCCCACGCCGCCGCCGCGGCCACCAGCCAACGCAGCCCGCGCCGCCCCGGGGCCGGCTGCTCGGGACGGGTCGGCGGGGCGTACCCCGCCTGGACAGCACCACTCACCGGGCCATCGTGTCACGCGGCGGCGAGCCCTCGGCCTGGCGGTGCCAGGTCGCCGATCTGGCGGTGTCGCACGGCCGCAGACCCCACCAGATCGCCGACCCGCAGTCGATCAATCCCGAGCCGGCCTGACCGGGCCAGGCCGGGCGGGAGCGCCCCGGAACGACCCGCGGCCCGCCGCCCTGGGGGGGGGTAGGGCGACGGGCCACGGGTCGGTCAGAGCGTGGGTCAGGCGGCGACCGTCACGGCCACCTCGTTGATCCCGCGAGCGGCGGTGACGGCGGTGTCGCCGTTGCCGTGCCGGGAGAGCGCCCGCAGGGTCCAGTTGCCCGGCGCGGCGAAGAACCGGAACTGGCCGGCCGGGGAGGTCACCACCTCGGCGGTGAACTCGCCGGTCGAGTCGAGCAGCCGGACGTACGCGCCCGGCACGACCTCGCCGGACTCGGCCTTGACCAGGCCGGTGATGACGGTCTCCTTCTCCAGGTCCAGGCTGGCCGGCAGCGGCGCGGCCTGGTCGGGAGCGGCGCAACCGGCGGCGGTGGCAGCCGTTGCCGCAGTGGAAGCAGTCATGGTGATCAGGCCTCCCCCGGCTCGTCGCCGAGCGCAACCGGCACGCCGACCAGCGAGCCGTACTCGGTCCACGAGCCGTCGTAGTTCTTCACGTTCCGGTGGCCGAGCAGCTCCTGGAGCACGAACCAGGTGTGCGAGGAGCGCTCGCCGATCCGGCAGTAGGCGATCGTCTCCTTGCTGTCGTCCAGCCCGGCGTCCGCGTAGATCCTGCGCAGCTCGTCGTCGGACTTGAAGGTGCCGTCCTCGTTGGCCGCCTTGGACCACGGGACGCTGATCGCGGTCGGCACGTGGCCGGCCCGCTGGGCCTGCTCCTGCGGCAGGTGGGCGGGGGCGAGCAGCCGGCCCGCGTACTCGTCGGGGCTGCGCACGTCGACCAGGTTTTTGGTGCCGATCGCGGCGACCACCTCGTCGCGGAAGGCGCGGATCGAGGTGTCCGGCTCGCTCGCGACGTACTGCGTCCGCGGGCGCTCCACCCGGTCGGTGACCAGCGGGCGGGCGTCCAGCTCCCACTTCTTACGACCGCCGTCGAGCAGCTTCACGTCACGGTGACCGTAGAGCTTGAAGTACCAGTACGCGTACGCGGCGAACCAGTTGTTGTTGCCGCCGTAGAGGACGACGACGTCGTCGTTGCCGATGCCCCGGTCCGAGAGCAGCGCCTCGAACTGGGTCTTGTTGACGAAGTCCCGGCGCACCGGGTCCTGGAGGTCGGTCCTCCAGTCGAGCTTGACGGCGCCGGAGATGTGGCCGGTGTCGTAGGCCGACGTGTCCTCGTCGACCTCGACGAAGACGACGCCCGGGGCGTCGATGTTCTTCTCGGCCCACTCGGCCGAGACGAGTGCGGTGTCGCGACTCATCAGATCACTCCCTGGTGAGGACGGATGGTGAGCCTGCGCGCGGAGATCGAAGTCGGTAGTTGTCGCACCACGCGCGGGACCCAGAGCTAGGAACGGATCACGGGTACGTGCGACGGCGCCGCTGCCGGGCGATCAAGGGAAACCGGAGGGTACGCGGACCCTGCGTGCCGGTGGCCGCTAGGCGGCCGAGGACAGCCCCGCCGTCAGATGACGGGGCGACACAGGCAGGTGGCCACGCGGCACAGGTCGACCGCGCGCCGTTTGGTGAGGAGCGTCCCCATGGGGAGGGACACTACCAGCCGCTCCGGCCGGCGCCACCGGTCCGACCAGCATCCGGGACACGGCACCAGCCCGGACAACGCCGACGGCCCGACCGGTGGTCGGGCCGTGAGCAGGGATTCCGTCAGCTGGCGGAGTTGATCGGCACGTTCTTCGCGTCGGCGGTGACCACCAGGCCCTCCGGCTTCGGTTCCACCTTCCGGACGGCGAGCTGGAACGGCAACTCGGGCAGGGGCACGTTGATCGAGATGCTCCGGGCGTAGTTGGCCAGCAGCGCCTTGGCCATGGGCAGGTTCGGCAGACCCTCGGCGGTCAGGTCGTTGAACCGCAGCGCCACCTTGCCGCCGGCGACCGTCAGGTCGGCGGTGCCGTGGACGGTGAGCTTGACGCCGAGGATGTCCGCCGGAGCGGTGACCGTGAGCTTGCCGTCCCGCTCGCCGAGGGTGAGCCCCGGCCGGTCGAGCATCTTCGCCAGGCTGTCGTAGCTGATGGTGGCGCGACCGTCGACGCTCTCGGCGACCACGTCACCCTGGCCGGACCGGAGGGTGTCCAGCGACGCCCGCACGTTGCGGGCGTCCACGTCGAGCCGCGGCACACTGACCGCGTCGCCCTGCACGGAGCCCGTCACGTCGGTCAGCACGATCGAGATGTGCTGGTACTTTCCGGCGACCACCTGGGTGAGGAACGGGAAGCCGGCCACGTCGACCTTGGGCGGCGCGGACTGCACGTCCTGCTTGGCGACCTCCTGCCGCACCTGGTCGGCGATGGCGCGCTCGGCCACCCCGGCGGCCACCCGGTCGGCGACCACCAGCAGCCCGGCCAGGACCAGCAGCAGGACGACGAAGCCGATCAGCACCTTCCGGCCCCGTCGTCGGGGCCGGTCCTCGTACGCCGGGTACGCCTCTGCCACGCCGCCTCCTGTCCTCGCTGCCGGTCGCGAGATCCGCGCTGTCGTCCTCTCGGGGCGCAACGGTACTTACCCGAGGCGTGAAATCCCCAACCGCAGCTCAGAGGAAGAGCACGCACATGGCGTACGCGGCCGGCGCGGCGAGCGCGAAGCCGCCCAGTGGCCCCTGCATGTGCCGGGCGATCCACATGGTGGGCGGCTCGCCGGCCATCAGCCGGCCCGCCTCGGCGTATCCGACGGCGAGGTCGGCCAGCACGGCGGTGGCCGCCGTGACCAGCCCGACCAGGGCGGCGCTGGTCGGGGTGAAGCCGACCAGGTAGCTACCGAACACGGCGCTGGTCAGGGTGCCGAGCATGGCGCCCACGACCACGCCGGCGGCCCCCCGGGGCACCTGCGGGGCGAGCCGGGGCCAGGGCGCCACCGCGTCGGTCAGCCGGGCCACCAGGAGCGCGACACCGGTGGCGGTGAGGCAGACGGTGATCGCCTGGGTCCCCTTCGGGATCCGGCTGAGCACGATCAGGCTGGCGAACGCGACCACGCCCACCACGATCAGCAGGGTGCTGCCGAGCGAGTCGGTCACCCGGACCCGGTCCACCCGGCGGACGAGCTGGCCGAGCACGCCGAGCACGAAGCCAGCGGCCGCGGCGTACCCGAGCGGGGCCAGGCCGGCGATCTCCGACTGCACCGCGGCGGCGTCGGCGATCGCGGCCACCCCGGCGCTGACCAACGCGACCACCAGCAGCGCCGGCGGGCGCATGGCCATCGTCCAGGCGAGCACGAAGAGCAGTTGGACGCCGAAGACGATGAACGCGAAGGGCAGCCGGTGCCCCGGGCCGGCGGTCTGCGCGCCGAGTACCAGGCCGACGCCGAGCAGCGCGGCGAAGCCCGCGACGGTCAGCGCCAGTGGTCGGCGTACCGGGACCGGGGGCACCTCCTCCACGGCCTCGTCGGCGGACTCGGGGTCCGGGCGTCGCCCCGGGCCGCCCTTGCGGAGCCGGCGCGGGCCCGTCCGTTCGGTCCGCTCCTCGCCGTCCGTCGGACCGGTGCGCGGACCCGGCGGATAGCCACGGGACGGGCCGGCCGGCCCCGGACGCGCGTCGTCGGCCCACGGGTCGCGGCCCGTGTCGGGCGAGGTGGAGGGAAACACGCCCCGATCGTGCCAGACCCGGCGGCTCCGGCGGAGGTCACGGTTTCGGCAACGTTAAAACCCGGGCCGCGATCGAGGGCAGATCGGGCAAACGGGAAATCGTACGGAAGCCGGATCCGGTCGATCCGTTACGCTCAAGCCGTTAGTCGCCCGTCAGCGACGCCGGGTCCCACGCAAGTTCGCAGTGCCACCCCGCCCGGGAGTGTCGCTGGTCGCGCGCGGCCGAGGCCGCCGGGGGACGGAGGTGATCGTGTGGAGATCCTGCTGCTGGTGACCGCCCGCGCGGGGGAACCATCGGCGGTGCTGCCGGCGCTCGACCTGCTGCCGCACTCGGTCCGCACCGCGCCGCGCGACGTCCGCACGCTGGTGTCCGGCCCGACCCCGGACGCCGTCCTGGTGGACGCCCGCTCCGAGCTGAGCGAGGCCCGCGCGACCTGCCGGATGCTGCACGCCACCGGGCTGGGGGTGCCGCTGGTCGCCGTGGTCACCGAGGCCGGCCTGATCGCGCTGAACGCCGACTGGGGCGTGGACGACGTCATCCTGGCCGGGGCGGGACCGGCCGAGGTGGAGGCGCGGCTGCGGCTCGCGGTCGGCCGGCTCAGCAACGCGACGGCCGGCGCCGGCGGCTCGATCCGGGCCGGCGAGCTCACCATCGACCCGGATACCTATGCGGCCAAGCTCAAGGGCCGCCCGCTCGACCTCACCTACAAGGAGTTCGAGCTGCTGAAGTTCCTCGCCCAGCACCCGGGCCGGGTGTTCACCCGCGACCAGTTGCTCCGCGAGGTCTGGGGCTACGACTACTTCGGCGGCACCCGGACGGTCGACGTGCACGTCCGGCGGCTGCGCGCCAAGCTCGGCTCGGAGTACGAGTCGATGATCGGCACCGTGCGCCAGGTGGGCTACAAGTTCGTTGTGCCGCCGTCGCGCTCGCTGCCGGAGTCGGAGACCGCGCCCCTGCCGGTCTGACCGAAAACCTCTTCTGTTCCCTCTTTCGTGAAGCTTCCTCCCTTCTGACCCTTTTGCCCTCTTGGCCGGGATTATCCTGAGTCAAATTCGGACAAAGGGGGCGGCAGTGCGTACGGGGATCAGGGAGAAGAGCACAGGCCGACACGGCGAGCCCGACGGGCGGTGCCGGTGATGTCGGCCAAGACACTACGCCGGATCGCGACCGTGGCCCTGGTGCTGGCGGCGCTGCTCGGCTCGTCGTTCGCGATCGGCCACAGTCTGATGGCCCAGCTGGCACCCCCGCCCACCGGGGCGACCGCCAACGTCAACAGCACGCACTACGCCGACCAGCCACCCCCCACCAGCCCCTCCGCCTCGCCGTCCGCCAGCCCGAGCCCGTCCAAGCGGGACCGCCAGCCGCAGGGTGACCCGGACGGGCCGTTCGGCGCCATGGTCACCACCGGGTCGTCCCGGGTGGCGCTGACCTTCGACGACGGGCCCGACCCGCAGTACACCCCGCAGGTGCTCGCCCTGCTCAAGGAGTACCGGGTGAAGGCCACCTTCTGCGTGGTGGGGGAGAACGCGGAGAGCAACCCGGACCTGGTCCGGGCGATCGTGTCCGAGGGGCACACCCTCTGCAACCACTCCTGGAACCACGACGTGAGCCTGGGCGACCAGTCGCCGGGGACGATCCGGGACGATCTGCTGCGGACCGACGCGGCGATCCGGGCGGCGGCGCCGAACGCGCGGGTCGCGTACTACCGGCAGCCCGGTGGGGCCTGGACGTCCCAGGTCGTGTCGGTCGCCGAGGAGTTGGGCATGGTCCCGCTGCACTGGGCGGTGGACCCGGTGGACTGGTCGATGCCCGGCGCGGCGCAGATCACCGATACGGTGCTGACCCAGACCGCCCCCGGCTCGATCGTGCTGATGCACGACGCCGGCGGCGACCGGTCGGGCACGGTCGAGGCGTTGCAGTACCTGCTGCCCGAGCTGCTGCGCCGGTTCCAGCTGGAGGCGCTGCCCACCGGCACCACGTGACGACCACCACGGGCCAGCGCGGGCGTCGGGCCGGATCGGCGGCCCGCCGCCCGCTACGGTGACGGGATGAGCGAGCGGCAGCAAGCGAATCGTCAAAACGGTGCGGCGGCATGAGCAGCACCGAGCCGACCGCCGACCGGGTCGTCCGCGCCGACCGGCTGGCGCCGGTCGAGGTGTCCGAGGTGCTGGCGCTGGCCCGCGTCGCCGGAGACGCCGACGGCGCCGACCCGCTCGACGAGCACGTGCTGCTGCGGCTGCGGGAGCCGGAGGCGGCCGCCGTGCACCTCACCGCCCGGGCCACCGACAACACCCTCACCGGGTACGCCCACCTGGACACCACCGACCCGGCGAACGGCATCGGGGTGGAGATGGTGGTGCATCCGACGTACCGCCGGCGTGGCACCGGACGGGCGCTGGCCCGGGGCGTGCTGGCCGCGGCGTCCGGGCCGCTGCGCGCCTGGGCGCACGGCGACCACCCGTCGGCCGCGGCGCTCGCGGTCGACCTGGGCTTCGCCCGCGCCCGGGTGCTCTGGCAGCTGCGCCGCCCGCTGACCGCGGCCCTGCCCGAGCCGGCGCTGCCGGACGGGGTCGAGCTGCGCGCCTTCCGTCCGAGCGAGGACGACGAGGCGTGGCTGACGCTCAACAACGCCGCCTTCGCCGCGCACCCGGAGCAGGGCCGGTGGACCCTGGCCGACCTGCGGGTACGCCTCGCCGAGCCGTGGTTCGACCCGGCCGGTTTCCTGCTCGCCGTGGAGTCGTCCACCGGCCGGCTGCTCGGCTTCCACTGGACCAAGGTGCACGAGCGGCCCGGCTCGACCCCGATCGGCGAGGTCTACGTGCTCGGCGTGTCCCCGACCGCGCATCGGGGCGGGCTCGGCCGGGCGCTCACCACCGCCGGGCTGGCGTATCTGCGGGACCGGCGCGGGCTGGACCGGGTGATGCTCTACGTCGACGAGTCGAACACCGGGGCGGTCGCGCTCTACGAGCGGCTCGGCTTCGCCCGCTGGTCCGCGCACGTCAACTACCAGCTCGGCTGACCCCGTCGCCGACGTCGACAGGACCGGACAGCACGCATCACGGGACCGTCACGGTGACGTTCCGGGGCGATCCCGTGCCGCCCGACGTATGGCGATAAAGGGGACACCTCCCCGCCAGTTCATGTAATGGACAACACACACTCAGCTGGCCGTCGTTCCACGGAGCGAGCCTGTTCATCTTCCGTTCACTTCTGACCGGCGAACCGTCTACCTGGCACTTCTAGCTTCATCTTCAGCCGGTCAGCGCCGGCACCCGGCCTCCCGGACCGGGCGACCTGACAAAGACGTGAAGGGAAACCCCTCAGGTGAAGCTGCAGCGCCACGGCGCCATCGCCTGCCTCGCTCTCACCGCGGTGCTCGGTCTCAGCGCCTGCGGTTCGGACAACAACGAGCCGAGCGGCGCCTCCGCCTCCGGCTCCGCCGCCGCCGCCGACTGCGCCACGGGCACGCTGAACGCGCAGGGTTCCTCCGCGCAGAAGAACGCGATGGCCGAGTGGATCAAGGCGTACCAGCAGAAGTGCGCGGGCACCACGATCAACTACGAGCCCAGCGGTTCGGGCGCCGGCATCCAGGCCTTCATCGCCGGCACCGCCGACTTCGCCGGTTCGGACTCCGCCCTGAAGCCGGAGGAGCAGCCGCAGGCGGACGCCAAGTGCGCCGGCGGCCAGGCCCTCAACCTGCCGATGGTGATCGGCCCGGTGGCCGTCGTCTACAACGTCAACGGCGTGGACAACCTCCAGCTCAAGCCGGCCACCCTGGCGCAGATCTTCGCCGGCAAGGTGACCAAGTGGGACGACCCGGCGATCAAGGCCGACAACCCGGACGCCAAGCTGCCGTCGACCGCGATCCAGGCGGTGCACCGCTCCGACGAGTCGGGCACCACCGACAACTTCACCAAGTACCTCTCCAAGACCGCCGAGGCGGACTGGACCTTCGGCAACGCCAAGGCCTGGAAGGCTCCGGGCGGCGTCGGCGCGGCCAAGTCCGACGGTGTGGCCAGCAAGGTCAAGAGCACCGAGGGCACCATCAGCTACGTCGAGTGGTCGTACGCCGAGAACTCCGGCCTGAAGAAGACCAAGGTCCAGAACGGTGCCGGCGAGTGGGCCGAGCTGACCGCCGAGTCGGCCGGCAAGGCGATCGCCGGGGCCAAGATCGAGGGCCAGGGCAACGACCTGAAGATGTCGATCGACTACAACACCAAGGAGGCCGGGGCGTACCCGATCGTCCTGGTGACCTACGAGATCGTCTGCAGCAAGGGCCTGGCGGCCGACAAGCTGCCGCTGGTCAAGGGCCTGCTGACCCACGCGGCCAGCGCCGAGGGCCAGCAGGACCTGGTCGAGCTGGGCTACGCCCCGCTGCCGGACTCGGTCCGCACCAAGGTCGAGACCGCGGTCAAGAGCCTCGCCTGACGCACCGGCCCACACCACCTTCTCAATGCGAAGCGAGCGAGCAGATGGGTGACACCCCTCAGCGCTCGGCGCACGCCGGCACCGGCGGGACCCGCGTGGCCACGAGCCACGAGTGGCCCGCCGGTGCCTCGGCGCGTGTGGCCGAGACCTCCGGCAACCCTGGTAACCGCGAACCCGGCCTGGGCGGTGGCGGGGCCCTGCCCCGGGCCCGGGCCTTCGGCGCGGAACGGGCGTTCCGTGGCCTTACCCTGGCCGCCGGCACCGCCGTCCTGGTCGTCATCGCGGCGATCGCGATCTTCCTGATCGCGAAGGCCGTGCCGGCGCTGCGGGCGAACACCGAGTCCTTCTGGACCTTCGAGGGCTGGTTCCCGAACGAGAACCCGCCGAAGTTCGGCATCGGGGCGCTCGCCTTCGGCACCGTGCTCACCGCGCTGCTCGCTCTGCTCATGGCGGTGCCGGTCGCGATGGGCATCGCCCTCTACCTGTCGCACTACGCCCCCCGCCGGTTGGGCAACGGCCTCGGCTTCCTGATCGACCTGCTGGCCGCCGTGCCCAGCGTGGTCTTCGGGCTCTGGGGCCGGGACTACTTCGCCCAGCCGATCGCCGACCTGTCGACCTGGCTCAACCGCTACTTCGGCTGGATCCCGATCTTCGGCGAGGGTCCGTATGGGAACTCGATCCTGCTCGGCTCGGTGGTGCTGGCGATCATGGTGCTGCCGATCATCACCTCGCTGTCCCGCGAGGTGTTCCGGCAGACGCCGACGGCCAACGAGGAGGCCGCCCTCGCCCTGGGCGCCACCCGCTGGGAGATGATCCGGACCGCCGTCCTCCCGTACGGCCGGCCGGGCGTGATCGCCGCGGTGATGCTCGGCCTGGGCCGCGCGCTCGGCGAGACCATCGCCCTGGCGCTGACCCTCGGCTCCACGTACGCCATCTCGTTCAACATCCTGCAGAGCGGCGGCAACTCGATCGCGGCGAACATCGCGAACCGGTTCGCCGAGGCGAACGACACCGGTCGGGGGGCCCTGATCGCCTCCGGCCTGGTGCTCTTCGCGATCACGCTGATCGTCAACATCACCGCCCGCGCGATCATCTACCGCCGCCGCGAGTTCACGGAGTCGGCCGCATGACCACCACCGTCACCTCCCACCGCCCGCAGCCCCCGGCCCAGCCGGTCACGCTGCGGGCCAAGCGGCTTCCGGCGTACGCCGCGCCCGCCATCGCCGTCGTGGCCCTGCTGGTCGCCGCCGGGATCGTGTACGGCGCCGGCATCGGCGGCCCGGTCCTGGTCGTGGTCCTCGGCGCGCTGCTCTACCTGGCCGGCCTCTACGCCGCCGCGAACGCGGTGGAGGGCCACCGGTCCGCCCGCAACCGAACCTGGAGCGCGCTGATCCACTCCGCCTTCGTGCTGGCGGTGCTGCCGCTGGCCTCGGTGGTCTGGACCCTGGTCAGCAAGGGCGCCGAGCGGCTGGACGGCAACTTCTTCCTCACCTCGATGAACAACATCGGCGCCCGGGACGCGAACGGCGGCGCCTACCACGCCATCGTCGGGACCCTGGAGCAGGTCGGCATCGCCACCCTGATCACCGTCCCGCTCGGCGTGCTCTGCGCCATCTACGTCGTCGAGTACGGCCGGGGCCGGTTCGCCTTCACGATCCGCTTCTTCGTGGACGTCATGACCGGCATCCCGTCGATCGTCACCGGCCTGTTCGTGCTGGCCTTCTGGGTGCTGATCGTCTCGCCGTTCTTCAACGACGGCCGGCCGGGCTTCTCCGGCTTCGCCGCCGCCCTGGCACTGAGCGTGCTCATGCTGCCCACCGTGGTCCGGTCCAGCGAGGAGATGCTCCGCCTCGTCCCGGCCCCGCTGCGGGAGGGCGCGTACGCCCTCGGCGTGCCGAAGTGGAAGACCATCCTGCGGGTCGTGCTGCCGACCGCGCTGCCCGGCATCGTCACCGGCATCATGCTCGCCATCGCGCGGGCCGCCGGCGAGACCGCGCCGGTGCTGCTCGTCGCCGGTGGCGGCGCGGCGATCAACTTCAACCCGTTCGAGAACAACCAGTCGTCGCTGGCCCTCTTCGTCTACCAGCAGGCCGGCGAGGCCTCGAAGTACTCGCCGGCGCGGGCGTGGACCGCGGCGCTGACCCTGGTCGCCCTCGTCCTCATCCTGACCGTCGCGGCGAAGTTGCTGGCCCGTCGCAACCGGCTCGGCCGATGAACCCCGGAGGTACCACCACCATGGCCAAGCGCATCGAAGCCACCAACGTCACCGCCTACTACGGCGCCTTCAAGGCGATCGAGAACATCAACCTGACCGTCGAGCCGAAGACGGTGACGGCCCTGATCGGACCCTCGGGCTGCGGCAAGTCCACCTTCCTCCGGTCGATCAACCGGATGCACGAGGTGCTGCCGGGCGCCCGGGTCGAGGGCAGCCTGACCATCGACAACCAGGACATCTACGACCGGGACGTCGACGTCACCGCGGTCCGCCGGATGATCGGCATGGTCTTCCAGCGGCCCAACCCGTTCCCCACCATGAGCATCTTCGAGAACGTGGTGGCCGGGCTGCGGCTCAACGGGGTGAAGAAGAAGTCGATCCTGGAGGAGGCGGCCGAGAAGGCCCTCCGGTCGGCGAACCTCTGGGACGAGGTGAAGGACCGGCTCGGCAAGCCGGGCGCCGGCCTCTCCGGCGGCCAGCAGCAGCGGCTCTGCATCGCCCGCACGATCGCGGTCGAGCCGCAGGTGGTGCTGATGGACGAGCCCTGCTCGGCGCTCGACCCGATCTCCACGCTGGCCATCGAGGACCTGATGTTCCAGCTCAAGGACAAGTTCACCATCATCATCGTCACGCACAACATGCAGCAGGCCGCCCGGGTGTCGGACCGGACCGCCTTCTTCTCCATCGAGAAGACCGGTGACCCGGGCCGGCTGATCGAGTACGACAACACCCAGAAGATCTTCAGCAACCCGAGCGTGAAGAAGACCGAGGACTACATCACCGGCCGCTTCGGCTGAGCCACTGATCCCGGTCCGCGAGGGGCGTCGGTCGATCTCGACCGGCGCCCCTCGGCCCGGGTCAGTCGAGGAGGAAGCGGGGCTCGCCGTTCGCGGGGAGGTCGAGGCGCGGGGTGACGGGGGTGGCGGCGTCGCGGGTCGCCGCGGCCCGGGCCACGCCGGCCAGGTCACCCGCGGCGGCGACCTGATTCAGGGTGACCAGGGTGGGCGGCAGCATGTTCAGCTCGCCGGCCTCCGCCCGGGCCAGGGCCTCCGCCGGGCGGATCCACATGGTGTGGTCGGCCTCGCCGGAGACGTCCCGGGTCCGCTGCCCCTCGGGCAGCAGGGCCACGAAGAAGTACGTGTCGAACCGGCGCGGCTCGAACTCCGGGGTGATCCAGCGGCTCCACGGCAGCAGCAGGTCGGACCGGAGGGTGAGCCGCCGGCCGGCCAGCAGGTCGGCGAAGCCGGATCGGCGGGACACCAGGTCCTGCCGGGCCGCCTCCCAGTCGTCCCCGCTCACGTCGCCCACCACGGTCGCCGCGTCCGGGCCGGCCAGCAGCACGCCCGCCTCCTCGAAGACCTCCCGGGCGGCGGCGCAGACAACCGCCTGGGCGGCGTCCGGGCCGAGGCCGAGCCGGCCACCCCACGCGGCCGGCTCCGGGCCGGCCCAGTCCAGGTGCGCCTGCGAGTCGGAGCGGTCCACCCCGCCGCCGGGGAACGCGTACACGCCGCCGAAGGCCATCGCGGCGACCCGGCGGATGACGTACACCTCGAAGTCGGCGCCGGCGGGGCGGAGCAGCAGCACGGTGGCCGCGACCCGGGGCACGGCCGGGACGCCGCCCTCGGCGTGGAACCGTCGGGCGTGCTCCACCAGGGCGGGGGGTGCGGCGAAACCGTGGGTGGTCATCCTGCGAGCCTAGTTCCCGACCAGTGGATCAACGCTCCGGCGATCCGGCGGACCGGGATAGCGTGCCGTCTCATGACGCGTTGGGGAATCCTGGCCACCGGGCTGATCGCCGGCCGTTTCGCCGCGGACCTGCGGCTGGTGCCGGGGGCGGAGCTGGTGGCGGTCGGCTCGCGTACCCGGGAGAGCGCCGAGCTGTTCGCCGCCCGGCACGACGTGCCCCGGGCGTACGCCTCGTGGGCGGAACTGGCCGCGGACCCGGACCTGGACGTCATCTACGTGGCCACCCCGCACGCCGCCCACCACGAGGCCGCCATGACCTGCCTGGCGGGTGACAAGGCCGTGCTGGTGGAGAAGCCGTGCACCCTCGACCTGGCGACCAGCACCGAGCTGGTCGAGACGGCGCGCGCCCGCAGCCGCTTCCTCATGGAGGCCATGTGGATGCGGACCAACCCGCTGCTCCTGCGGGTGGTTGAGCTGATCGCGGAGGGGGCGATCGGCGAGGTGACCCACGTACGGGCGGACTTCGGGGTGGCCGGGCCGTTCCCGGCCGGGCATCGGATGCGGGCCCGGACGCTCGGCGGCGGCGCCCTGCTCGACCTCGGGGTCTATCCGGTGAGCCTGGCCCACCTGCTGCTCGGCGCACCACGGCACGTGCAGGCGTGGGCCCGGCTGAGCCCGGAGGGCGTGGACGAGAACACCGGCATGGTGCTCGGCTGGGACTCCGGCGCGGTGGCGACCCTGAGCTGCGGGATGGTGGGCGCCACCGCGATCACCGCGTCGATCACCGGCACCCGCGGCCGGATCGACCTGCCCGAGCCGTTCTACCGGCCGGGCGCGGCGGTGCTGCACCGGCGCGGCGCCGAGCCGGAGACCGTCGCGGCGGAGCTGACCGGCGGCGGCTACCAGTACGAGGCCGCCGAGGTGCAGCGCTGCCTGGCGGCCGGGCTGATCGAGAGCCCGCTGGTGCCGCACGCCGCCACCCTGGAGGTGATGGCCCTGCTGGACGACATCCGGGCCCGGATCGGCGTCTCGTACGCGTGAGGGCCCCCGGCCGGGCGGCCGGGAGCCCTCCCGACGTCGGTCTCAGAACAGCGGACGGACCAGCAGGTACGCCAGGCAGGCGATGGCCGCCGCCGCCGGGAACGTGATGATCCAGGCGACCACGATGTTGCCGGCCACGTTCCAGCGCACCGCGGAGAGGCGCTTGGTCGCGCCCACGCCCATGATCGCCGAGGTGATGGTGTGGGTGGTGGAGATCGGGGCCTTCAGCACCAGGGCGTTGAAGTAGAGCACGGCACTGGCCACGGTCTCGGCGGCGAAGCCCTCCGGCGGGCCCAGGTCAATGATCTTGCGGCCCAAAGTCCGGATGATCCGCCAGCCACCCGCGTAGGTGCCGGCCGCCAGCATGGCCGCCGAGGTCCAGAACACCCACTGCGGGATGTGGGTCTTGTCGGACTGGTAGCCACCCGTGTAGAGGGCCAGCACGATGATGCCCATGGTCTTGGCGGCGTCCTGCATGCCGTGACCGACCGACATGGCGGCGGCCGAGGCGGTCTGCGCCCAGCGGAAGCCCCGGTTCAGCTTGCCCGGCTGCCCCTTCCGGAAGAGCCAGAGGATCGCCAGCATCACCAGGAAGCCGAGGATCAGGCCGACCACCGGCGAGAGCACCATCGGGATGATGACCTTGTCGATGATGTTGCCCCACTGCACGACGCCGTCCGCGGCGAAGAGGGTCGCCCCGACCAGGCCGCCGAAGAGGGCGTGCGAGGAGGACGACGGCAGGCCGAAGTACCAGGTGATCAGGTTCCAGGCGATCGCGCCGAGCACGCCGGCGAAGACCACCCCGAGGCTGGCCACCCCGGTGGGCAGGGTGACCAGGCCGTCGCCGACCGTCTTGGCCACCCCGGCGCCGAAGTGCGCGCCGACGAAGTTGCCGACGGCGGCCAGCGCGAGGGCGACCCGGGGGGTCAGCGCCCGGGTGGAGACGCTGGTGGCGATCGCGTTGGCCGCGTCATGGAAGCCGTTCGTGTAGTCGAACGCCATGGCGACCACGATCACCGCCAGCACGGCGATGAGTTCGGGAGTCACGGGCTCAGGACTCCTTGACCGCGATGGTCTCGACGGTGTTGGCCACGTGCTCGAAGGCGTCGCAGGCGGCCTCCAGCTCGTCGGCCACCTCCTTCATCTTCAGCACGGTCAGCGCGTCGTACTCGCCGGAGAAGAGGCGGACGAGCAGCATCCGGTACGCCTGGTCACCGTCGTTCTCGAGCCGGTTGCACTCGATCCAGTAGTCCTCGAGGTTCTTCATCGACCGCAGCTGCGGCATGGCGTCGGCGGTCAGCTTGGCCTGCTGGTCCAGCACGTTCACCAGCTCGTGCAGCTCGCGCGGCAGCGCGGGGAGCTTGGTCAGGCCGTACAGGTAGAGCAGGTTGCCGACCGCCTCCAGGTGGTCCATCACGTCGTCGAGCAGCGAGCCCAGCCGGTAGATGTCCTCGCGGTCGAACGGCGTGATGAAGGTGGAGTTGATCTTCTTGAACAGGTCGTGGGTGATCTGGTCGCTGTCGTGCTCGACCTCGGTCAGCCGCTCGCTGACCGACTGCACGTCAACGCCGGGCAGCGCCAACTCGTTGAGGAGCTCGGTACCCCGCACCAGGTTCTGCGCGGCCCTGGTGAAGAGCTCGTAGAAGGCGCCCTCGGTGGGACGGAAGGAAAACTTCACAGCACGGACCTCGTCGTGTCGGTGGAAGGGTGGCCGTCGCCCCGCGGGGCGTCCGCTCTGCGCATGCTAGGTACCCGGCGTAACCGGGCATCCGTCGGCCCACCCCTGGTCAGGGGCGATTCACCACTCGTTCACCTGCCGTTCACCTTGATCTTCTCGCCCCTCACCCCGCAACCGCTCGCGCTCCCGCTCGACGTCGAAATCGGCGGGCGGATACCCCAGATCCAGCCCGTCGAACGTTTCCCGGAGCAGGTGGGCCACCGCCCAGTCGCGGTACCACTTCCGGTCCGCCGGCACCACGAACCAGGGCGCGGCGTCCGTGCCGCACCGGCGGAGCGCCTCGGCGTACGCGGCCTGGTAGCCGTCCCAGCGGGCGCGGGTGTCGAGATCGCTCGGGTTGTACTTCCAGTACTTCGTCGGGTCGGTGAGCCGCTCCAACAGCCGCTCGCCCTGCTCGGCGTACGAGATGTGCAGCATCACCTTCAGCAGGGTGACCGAGTTCTCGGTCAGCTCCCGCTCGAAGGCGTTGATCGCGTCGTAGCGGCCCCGCCAGGTGGCCTCGTCGACCAGCGACTCCACCCGGGCGATCAGCACGTCCTCGTAGTGCGAGCGGTTGAAGATCCCGACGTACCCGGGCGGCGGCAGGGCCCGGCGGATCCGCCACAGGAAGTCGTGCCGCCGCTCCTCCTCCGTCGGCGGCCCGAACGAGCGGATGTGCAGGCCCAGCGGGTTCATCGCGCCGGCCACCCGCTTGATCGTGCCGTCCTTGCCGCCGCAGTCCATGGCCTGGAGCACCAGCAGCACCCGGCGCGGGCGGTCGCCGGCCAGGTACGCGCCGGCCTGGGTCGGGGCGCTGGTCGGCGTCTCCGGACCGGCGGCGGCCTTCGCCCCGGCGTACAACATCTCCTGCTGGCGGCCGAGCGCCACGCCGAGCAGCTCGACCTGCCCGCGCGCCCACTCCTTGCGCCGGCTGCCGCTCCCGGCCGCCACGGGCAGCCCCGGCGTCGACCGGGGATCGATGCCCGCGAGGTCCACGGCCCGGCCGCCCGGCGCCACCCGCAGCAGCTCCCGCATCGCGCCGCCCTCGGGCCGCACCACCTCATCGACTCCGCTCATCCCCCGATCCTCACCCACCGCGCCCACCCCCGCCTCCCGAGCGCGCCCCGCCCCAAGATCCACACCCTGCGCTGATCGTTAACCTGACGGCGGAACGTGGCGACGTGTCACGTTTGGGGGCGGCGGATCGTCCAGAGGTACGGGGAGAATGTGTCTCCGGCGGGAGGGAGCGGACCGTGACGGACCTGGCCACGGAGTTCGAGGCGGAGCGTGGCCATCTCATGGCGGTCGCGCACCGGATGCTGGGCAGCCGGAGCGAGGCCGAGGACGCCGTGCAGGAGACCTGGCTGCGGTACGCGGGCGCGCTCGCCGACCCCGCCGCCCGCGCCCAGATCCGGGAGCTGCGGGCCTGGCTGACCACCACCTGCTCGCGCATCTGCCTGGACGTGCTCCGCTCCGCCCGGGTACGCCGCGAGGCGTACCCCGGTCAGTGGTTGCCGGAGCCGGTGGTGACCGACCTGCCCGCGGCGGACGGGTTCGCCCCCGACCCCGCGGAGCGGGCGGTCCGCGCCGACCAGCTCGGCACCGCGCTGCTGGTGGTGCTGGAACGGCTGAGCCCGGAGCAGCGGGTGGCGTTCGTGCTGCATGACGTCTTCGCTGTGCCGTTCGCCACGGTCGCGGAGGTGCTCGGCACCACCCCGGTCGCGGCCCGGCAGCTCGCCTCCCGGGCCCGCCGGGCGGTGACCGCGCCGGACGTCCCGCGGCACACCGCCGACCTGGCCGAGCAGCAGCGGGTGCTCGCCGCGTTCACCGCCGCCGTGGAGTCCGGCGAGCTGGAGCGGCTGGTCAAGGTGCTCGCCCCGGACGTGGTGCTGATCGGCGACAGCGGCGGGCACTTCCCGGCGGCCCGCCGGCCGGTGGTCGGGGCCGAGGCGGTGGCCCGCTTCATCCTCGGGCTCTTCGGCCAGGCCGCCCGGTACGCCGGTCGGGTCCTGGCCCGGCCCGTGCTGGTGGACGGCACGCTGGGCTGGCACGCGGAGACGGCGTACCGGGACGGGCGGACGATCCGCATGGTCACCTCGTTCGCGGTGCACGAGGGCCGGGTCACCGGCGTCTACAACCAGCTCAACCCGGAGAAGGTGACCCAGCTGCCGGCGGTGGGGACGCAGGCGGGCTGGCCGCCGCACGGGTGAGGCCGGCTCAGACCACCAGGGCCAGCCACTTCCGGTACGACGTGGCGAACGGCTCGGTGCCGTCGCCGAGCGCGCCGAACAGCCAGCGGGCCGCCGCCTCGGCCTCGACGACCACGTCGTCCGGGTAGCCGAAGCGCTCCCGGTGCTCGGCGAACTCGTCCTCGTCGCGCAGCTCGACGACGCCGGTCTCACGGCGGCGCACCACGTCCAGGTCGAGGTCGATCAGGTGGACCGTGTCCTCGCCCTCCCAGTGAGCCGGGGTGGTGATGTCGCAGTAGACCTCGCTGGTCCGCGGCGGCGGGTTGAACATCCCGGTCCACCAGTTGTGCCGGGGCACCAGCAGGACGAACGGGATCTGCTCGACCGACGGCCGGCCGTGGTAGACCGATTCGGTGCCGGCCGGCACGCCGAGCCAGACGCCGAGGTCGTCCTCGGCGAGCCGGCGGGCCGGGTAGTCGCGGTGGGCGCTGCCGTCGTACTTGCGGTAGATCACGCGGACCACGTCGCTCGGCATGACTGGCACCCTAACCGATTCCGGCCACGCGACGCGATCGGCAGGTAACCGGACGCGACCCCGGATCGCGCCACGCGGCCGGATGGGCGGGACCGCCGTCGGCCGCGGCGGGTACGGTCGCACGGTGACCCCGCCCCGTACCGCCACCGGTCCCACCGTCGGAAAGCAACGTCGGGGCACCCGGCCCAGCGGCGACGAGCTGCTGGCCGCGGCGGTCGGCGCGGTCCCCGGCGGCGCGGCGCGACCCGGCCAGCAGCAGATGGCCGAGGCGATCGAGCGGAGCATCGCCTCCGGCGAGCACCTGCTGGTCCAGGCCGGCACGGGCACCGGCAAGTCTTTGGCATACCTGGCCCCGGCGCTGACCGTGGACGGCCCGGTGGTGGTCTCCACCGCCACCCTGGCGTTGCAGTCCCAGCTGGTCGACCACGACCTGCCCCGGCTGGCCGACGCGGTGGAGCCGCTGCTCCGCCGCCGCCCCACCTTCGCCGTGCTGAAGGGCCGGCACCACTACCTCTGCCTGGCCCGGCTGGACAGTTCGGTCGAGGACGAGCCGGAGGAGGCCCTCTTCGACGCGCCCCGGCCCGGCGGCGGCACCAAGTGGCTCGGCGAGGCGGGCCGGCTGGGCAAGCAGATGCAGCGGTTGCGCGACTGGGCAGAGGAGACCGCCACCGGCGATCGGGACGAGCTCGACCCGGGCGTCGACGACCAGGTCTGGCGGTCGGTCTCGATGCCGGCCCGGGAGTGCGTGGGCGCCACCCGCTGCCCGTTCGGCCAGGAGTGCTTCGCCGAGGCGTCCCGGGCCCGGGCCCGCGAGGCGGACATCGTGGTGACCAACCACAGCCTGCTCGCCGTCGACATGCTCGCCGGCCGGCACATCGTGCCGCCGCACAAGCTGCTCGTGGTGGACGAGGCGCACGAGCTGGCGGACCGGGTGTCGTCCGCCGCCCAGGCGGAGCTGGTCCCCGAGCTGATCGACCGGTCCGCCCGCCGGGCCCGGCCGCTGCTCCGCCCGGAGGTCGCCGAGCGGCTCACCGAAGCGGGCGACGCCCTCGCGGTGGGGCTGGCCGAGGCACCGGCCGGGCGACTCACCGCCGGCCTGCCGCCGGCCCTCCGGGAGGCGTGCACGCTGCTCGACGCGGCGACCCGGGCCGCGCTGGAGGCGATCGGCGAGGTCAAGGCCGACGACCCGGACCCGGTCCGCAAGCAGCAGGCGAAGGCGGTGCTGGACGAGCTCTCCACCACCGCGCAGCGGCTGCTGGAGGAGGCCGACCACGACGTCGCCTGGGTGGAGAGGCCGGAGAACGGCAGCCGGCGGGCGCTGGTGGTCGCGCCGCTCTCGGTCGCCGGCACGCTCGCCACCCACCTGTACGACGAGCGCACGGTGGTCGCCACCTCGGCCACGCTGGCGCTGGGCGGCCGGTTCGACACCGTCGCCCGGGCGCTGGGGCTGGAGGCGCCGCCGCCCGCCCCGCCCTCCCCGGCCGCCGCCGCGCTGGCCAGCGCGGCCGCCGCCGGCCGCACCGGCACCGCCGCCGCGCCGGTCGCGAGCACCGCGGGCAGCCGCGCCGCGGTCGGCACCGTGCCTGCCACCGACGGACCCGGCTGGCGGTCGCTCGACGTCGGCTCGCCGTTCGACTACGCCCGGCAGGGCATCCTGTACGTCGCCGCGCACCTGCCCCGGCCCAGCGTCTCCGGGCTGCCCGAGGCGGCCGGCGAGGAGCTGCTGGCGCTGGTCGGCGCGCTCGGTGGGCGTACCCTCGGGCTCTTCTCGTCGCGACGGGCCGCGCAGCAGGCGGCGGAGCTGCTCCGCGCGCGGACCGACCTGCCGGTGCTGCTGCAGGGCGAGGAGGCGCTGCCGCTGCTGGTCCGCCGGTTCCGGGAGGAGCGGGAGAGCTGCCTGTTCGGGGTGATGTCGCTCTGGCAGGGGGTCGACGTGCCGGGTGACGCCTGCCAGCTCGTGGTGATCGACCGGCTGCCCTTCCCCCGGCCGGACGAGCCGCTCGCCGCGGCCCGGGCGGCCGCGGTGGACGCGAGCGGCGGCTCCGGTTTCGCGGCGGTCAGCGTGCCGATCGCGGCGGTCCGGCTGGCGCAGGGCGTCGGCCGGCTGATCCGGGCGACCGGCGACCGAGGCGTGGTGGCGGTGCTCGACTCCCGGCTGGAGACCGCCCGGGGCTACGGCCCGTTCCTGCGGCGCTCGCTGCCGCCGTTCTGGTACACCACCCGGCCCGATGTGGCCCGGGGCGCGCTGGAACGCCTCGGCAAGTCCTGATCCCGGCGTTGCTCCACTCCGGGTGCGGCGGGCGCCCTCCGCACCGCCCTCGGCCAGGTCGCGGCCTCCGGCCGGGCGGCCGCGCCGGGCGGCACCCGGAGTGGCGCGGGACAGGGTGGGTCAGGGGGCCTGGGAGGCGACCACCACGGCGTCCGGTGGGGTGTCCGGCACGGTCCGGGCGGCGAGCCGGCGGATCGCGGTGTTGAGCACGGCGATCAGCGGCACCGCGACGAGCGCGCCGGCGATGCCGGCGAGGACCACCCCGGCGGCGATTCCGATGATCACGGCGAGCGGGTGGATGGCGACCGCCCGCCCCATGATCAGCGGCTGGAGCACGTGCCCCTCCAGCTGCTGCACCCCGATCACCGCGCCGAGGATGATCAACGCGGTCACCGGGCCGCTGTCGACCAGCGCCACCAGCACGGCCACCCCACCGGAGAGCGCCGCCCCGACGATCGGGATGAACGCCCCCAGAAAGACCAGGGCGGCCAGCGGGAAGGCGAACGGGATGTTGAAGACGACCAGGAAGATGCCGATGCCGACCGCGTCGATGAAGGCGACCAGCACGGTGGCCCGGACGTACGCGCCCAGCGTCGACCAGGAGGCCCGGCCGGCGTCGTCGACCTTCCACCGGGCGGCCACCGGCAGCAGCCGGACCAGGAACCGCCAGATCTTGTTGCCGTCGCGGAGGAAGAAGAAGGTCGCGAAGAGCACCAGGACGGTGCCGGTGAGCACTTCAGCCAGCGTGGCCGTGGCGGAGAGGGCGCTGGTGGTGAACGTCTTGGAGTTGCCGCTGATCCAGGTCTGCGCCTCGTCGATGTAGTGGTTGATCTGGCTGTCCGACACGTGCAGCGGGCCGGTCTTGAGCCAGTTCTGGATCTGCCGGACGCCCTGCGACGACTTGTCGCTCAGTTCCGGCACGCCCTGGATGAACTCGTTGACCACCAGGGTGAGCGTGCCGACGACCGCGGCCAGGCCGCCGACCAGCACCACCCCGGTCGCCAGCGACCGCGGGAAGCGGGCCTTGAGCAGCCAGCCGACCGCCGGCGCGAGCAGCGCGGAGAGCAGCAGCGCGATCGCCAGGGGGATGATCACGATGCGGATGGTGCCGATGATCTTGAGCAGCGACCAGGCCACGATGCCGATCACGATCAACCGCCAGGACCAGGCGGCGGCGATCCGCATCGCGTGCGGCACCTCCGCGTCGTCGCGGCTACCGGTCGAGGTGTGCAGGGCGGCCGGGGGCTCCACCCCGACCACCGTCGCCGCAGCGGGAGCGGCCGGGCCCGGCGTGGACGGCGAGGCGGCCCCCGACTCCCCCGGCGCGTGGTCGGGGTCGGTCCGGCCGGCCCGCGCCGAGTGGCGACCGGACTCGTATGCACGGCGGAGCCGTCTGCGCATCCGCTCGAAGCGGCTCAAGCGCACCTCCCGCAAATCTGGTCCGCCCACGCACAGGGGGGACAGGATACGTCCGTCCGTCCCACCCTAGGGCGAGATCGCCACACATTGCCCGTGTCGCGCCCCGATCAACCACGCCGACGGTCAACTCCGGGGCACGCGGTAGCGTCTTCGCGTGACCGCCGACCAGAACCTCGACTCCGGCCTGCCGATCCGCCTGCTGCACGACCGCGTACTGGTGCGTACGGAGGGCGCCGACGGTGAGCGCCGCTCCACCGCCGGCATCGTGATCCCGGCCACCGCGGCCGTGGGCAAGCGACTGGCCTGGGCGACCGCGATGGGGGTGGGCCCGCACGTGCGCTCCATCGTCGCCGGCGACCGGGTGCTCTTCGACCCCGACGACCGCTCGGAGGTGGAGCTGCACGGGCGGGCGTACGTCCTGCTGCGCGAGCGGGACGTGCACGCCGTCGCCGCCGAGCGGGTGGAGAACGAGCCGACCGGATCGACCGGCCTCTACCTGTAACCGCCCGCCCCGGGGTGCCGTTTGCGCCGCTTTCCGCTGGGAAGCCAGGCAACCACCAGCGCCCTGGGGAGGGACCATGCCGGTATTCCTGAAGAAGCTGCTGATCGTGGGAGCGGTCGGCTTCCTGATCTTCTTCATGGCGTTCCGGCCGGACGGCGCGGCGCAACTGTTCAAGTCGATCGGCGCCGTCCTGATGGCCATCGCCCAGGGTCTCGGCGACTTCCTCACCAGCGTGATGACCTGACCCTCCCCACGCTCGGCCGGACGAGGCCGCCAGGCGCCGGGGCGCGGCGTTCTCGGGCCGGACCAGCCGGTGGGCGCCGTCAGGCGCCGGGGGGCCAGGGCGCGGCGGTTCTCGGGCCGTACCAGCCGGGTGGGCCGTAGGCGCCCGGGTGGGGCGGGGGCGGCGGCTGGGTCAGCACCACCGGGATCGGCACCACGGGCTCGTCCGGAGCCGCCACCGGGCGCTGCGAGCCGTCCGGGAACCGCAGGTGGTAGCGCTGCCCGTCCCAGACCCCGACCGGGGCCTGCGGGTCCCGACCCACGAAGAACGCCCGGTACGCGGCGATCGCGTCCAGCAGCTCCCGTTCCTCCCGCAAGGTCCGGTCCCGTTCGGCCGGTTTCCGGTCCAGCCCGCGGCGCATCCCGTCGCGCAGCAGCGCCAGTCGGGTGGCGGCGAACTGGTAGCCCCGCATCGCCTTCACCCCGCCGTCGCCGGCCACCCGCCGGGCCCAGGTACGCGCGGCGTGCCGCCGCCCGAGGCTGCCCAGCGCCGCCACCTCCGGTGGGGTGAGCCAGCCGGCCCGGACGTAGTCCGGCAGGATGCGCTCGGTGAGCCGCCCCTCCCACGCCCGCAGCCAGATGGCCAGCCCGACCATGCCGAAGAAGATCGGCACCATCACGCCGATGTAGCCGTACAGCACGATGATCGGCTGCCCGGTGGCGGCGGCCAGCGACGGGAGCAGGTTCCAGGTGCCGTGCAGCATCATCGCCAGCAGGAGGCCGGCGATCAGGGCGAGGACGCGGATCCGCCGGTCGGCCGTACGGGCGGCGACGCCCAGCCCGACCCCGGTCATCGAGGTGAACAGCGGGTGGGCGAAGCCGAAGAGCAGGATCCGCACGATGAAGATGGCGATCACCTGCTGGGCGCCGGTGGCCGGCCCGTACTCCTCGACGCCGGTGCGGTAGCCGTATCCGCCCAGGTAGAGGATGTTCTCCACCATGGCGAAGCCGACCGCGGAGAGCCCGCAGTAGACCAGCGCGTCGGTGATCCCGGAGAACTCCCGGCGGCGGAAGATCAGCAGCAAGATCGGCCCGGCCGCCTTGGTCAACTCCTCGATGAACGGGGCGACCAGCACGGCGGTCAGCGCCGTCGGCAGCCCCCAGTCCTTGAACAGCCGGGCGCCGGTCTCGTTGACCAGCAGCGAGATGGCGGTGGAGACGAACGCGCCCCAGGCGAAGCAGAAGATCAGGTATTTCAGCGGCTCCGGCTCGTACCGGTCCAGCCAGAGGAAGCAGGAGACCAGCACCGGCACCGGCAGGATCGCCGCGACCACGCCGACCAGCAGGGCCTCGGCACCCAGGCTCTCGCCGAGGGTGAAGACCATGAACACCACGCCGGCGGCGATCAGCAGCACCACCGCGGCGAGCGCCAGGATCCGCCGCCAGCCGAGCCGGCGCAGCGGCATCCGGGGGGTCGACGACCCCGGCGGCGGGAGGGCGGGCGCGGACGGCGGCGGCAGGGCGCCGCCGGGCGGGGTGTCGGCCATGCGGTCAGCGTAGTCACCCGTGCCCCTCTGGTCCGGCCGCATCCGGCCCGCTATGCTGCGGGGCAGGTCACGAGCGCCAGCGTCAAGCCCCGGCTTGCTGGCCGGCAACCCTCGTCGAGTTCGCGGTGGGGTGCCCCGGGTGATGACCGGGCCCAGCCCGAACCGCGTGCTGGGCAAGCGCGGACCCCGTCCCGGTAGCCCACCCCGGGGTCCCCTGGACCCGGGAGATTCCGGCATGACCGTCACCCTCGTACCCTCGCTGCCCTCGCTGCCGGCGCCGACCCGGCCGGACCCGCTGGGCGTGCTCGGCGTACCCGGAGAGATCAACCTCGACCACGCCGCCAGCGCGCCGTGCGCGCAGGCCGCGGCCGACGCGGTGGCCGAGCTGCTGCCCTGGTACGCGAGCGTGCACCGCGGCGCCGGGGCGCTGTCGCGGCGCTGCACCCTCGCCTACGAGCGGGCTCGGCAGACGGTCGCGGACTTCCTCGGCGCCCGCCCGGACGATCACCTGATCTTCACCCGCAACACCACCGACGCGGTCAACCTGCTGGCCCGGGCGCTGCCCGCCGGCACCACCGTGGTCACCTTCGCCGGTGAGCACCACGCCAACCTGCTCCCCTGGCCGCGTGGCTCGGTCCGGCTGCCGGTGCCGGCCAGCCCCGCCGAGGCGGTCCGCGCCCTCGACGCCGCCCTCACCGAGCTGCGCCGCGGCACCGCCACCGGGTCGGGTACGCCGGCCGGGCGGTCGCGGCCGCCGGCCGGTGCCGAGAGCCGGCCGGGCCTGCCGGTGCTGGTCGCGGTGACCGGCGCGAGCAACGTGACCGGGGAACGCTGGCCGGTGGCCGAGCTGGCCCGGGTGGCGCACCGGCACGACGCCCGGATCCTGGTGGACGCGGCACAGCTCGCCCCGCACGTCCCGGTGGACCTGGCCGCGCTGGACGTCGACTACCTGGCCCTGTCCGGGCACAAGCTGTACGCCCCGTTCGGGGCGGGCGTGCTCGTCGGGCGCGGCGACTGGCTGGACGCGGCCCCGCCGTACCTGGTCGGCGGCGGGGCCACCAGCCACGTCGGCACGGCCACCCACGAGGTGCGCTGGGCCAGCGGGCCGGCCCGACACGAGGCGGGCACCCCGAACCTGCTCGGCGCGGTGGCCCTCGCGGCGGTCTGCACCGCGCTGGCCGAGGCGGACCGGGACGCGCTGCACGCCCAGGAGCAGGCCCTGCTGACCCGGCTGCGGACCGGGATCGCAGCCCTGCCGCACGTGGTGGAGCTGCGCACCTTCGGGCCGGACGCGCCCCGGGTGGGCATCGTCTCCTTCGTGGTCGCCGGGCGGGACTCCGCCGAGGTGGCCGCCCACCTGGCCGACGCGCACCGGATCGGGGTCCGGGACGGGCTCTTCTGCGCCCACCCGCTGGCCCGTCGGCTGCTCGCCGAGGCGGCCGCGCGCAGTGGCCGGCGCGACCTGCCGCCGACCGCGCTGCGGGCCAGCCTCGGCCTCGGCAGCACCGCCGCCGAGGTCGACGCCCTCCTCACCGCGCTGGCCACCCTCCCCTGACCGGCCGCCCCGACCACCGGGGCGGGTCAGCCGACCGGGGGTGCGGTGGGGGGCGGGGACGCGCCCTGGTCGGGCTGGCTGGCCGCCCGCTGCTCCCGTTCGCCGAACGCCTGCCGGATCAGCCGGTTCGCCTCCTCCTGGTCGATGCCGGAGGCCACCATGAGGTCACTCGCCGCGGTGCGGACCTGCGCGATCACCACGCTGCCGGAGAAGCCCACGCCCTCGGCGTACGCCCGGCTGGCCTCGCTGACCGCACGCAGCGACCGCTCCCGGGCCTTCTGCGGCTCCTGTCCCGCGGAGAACTCGTGCCGCAGCACGCGGACCGACTCCGCGAGGTGGGCGATCGCGTCGGGCATCGGCTCGGGGATGGGCTCCTCGTCCTCGATCAGGGTGACCGAGCGACGGATCAGGGTGCCGCTGTTGCGCATCGCTCGGTCGATCGGGTCGGCCGCCTCCGCGTAGTGGGTCAGCTCGCTGCGCCGGTGCCAGCGGGCCGGCGAGATGGTGGCGGTCTCCTTGGCGCCCTCGATCGCCTCGGAGAGCGCGGCCAGCTCCTCCTTGTTCTCCCGGAGCCGGAGCAGCGCCTGCTGCGCCGCGTTCCGGTCCCGTCTGCGCAGCGCCTCCGCGCAGGCGTCGAGCTGATCGGAGAGGAGGTCCAACGCCGGCCGGGCGGCCCGGTTGATCACCCGTAACGGGTTCAGCGGCAGCAGGATCGCCGTGACGATCAGCGCGATGCTCCCGCCCACGAACGCGTCGATGAAGCGTGGCACCTCCAGGTTCTTGGTGGACGGGCTCAGCGTCACGATCAGCACGGCGGTGGCCGCCGCCTGGATCACCACGGCCACGCTCGCCCCGGCGAAGATGCTCAGCAGGATCGCCGCGGTCACCACCAGACCGAGCTGCCAGGCACCGGTCCCGAGGAGGTAGACCAGGCCGTCGCCGAGCGCCACCCCGATGGCCACTCCGACGATCAGCTCCACGGTCCGGCGGAACCGCTGGCCGACGGAGGCGGCCAGGGTGCCCACCGCGGAGATCGGCGCGAACACCGGTTGCGGGTTCTTGAGCAGCCGGTGGGAGACCAGGTAGGCCAGGGCAGCGGCGAGACCCGCCTGGACGGCGAGGCCGGCGGCGGTACGCACCCGGTGCAGCCGGTCGTGCCAGGTGGCCTTGCTCCGGTGGCGGAGCTCGTCCATCGCCTCGGCGATCCGGGCCCCGTCGACGTCGACCAGCCCTTCGCGCAGCCGTTTACGCCGCAGGAACGGCAGTCGTCGGTCCCGGGCCCCGGCCATGGCCGGGACTACCCGGTCCGCACCCGGTGAATCCTCCTTCTCGCCGATGGTGGGGCAGACTGCACCGGGTGGAGGAGCTGATCGAGCGGTGGCAGGACGCGGCCCGGGCGGCGGGGGCGGCCGATCCGGCCGCCGTGGCGCGCGCCGGGGCGCGGCTGCTGGCCGGGTGGCGGGAGCCGCATCGGCACTACCACACGGTGGCGCACCTGCGGGCGGTGCTGGACGTGGTCGACGCGTACGCCGGGCAGGCGCGGCGGCCGGAGCTGGTCCGGCTGGCGGCCTGGTGCCACGACGCGGTGTACGACCCGCGGGCTGGCGGGGACGCCAACGAGCGGGCCAGCGCCGAGCTGGCCGGCGACCTGCTCGCCGGGCTCGGGCTGCCGCCGGACGCGGTGGCCGAGGTACGCCGGCTGGTGCTGCTCACCGCCGGGCACGCGGTGCGGGCGGACGACCCGGACGGCGCCCTGCTCTGCGACGCCGACCTGGCGGTCCTGGCCGCCCCGCCCGAGGGGTACGACCGTTACGCCGCGTCCGTCCGGCGCGAGTACGCCCACGTCCCCGACCCGGACTTCCGCGCCGGCCGGGCGGCGGTGCTGGCCGGCCTGCTGGCCCTGCCCGCCCTCTACCGCCTGCCCGAGCCGCACGCCCGCTGGGAGGTCCCGGCCCGCGCCAACCTCACCCGGGAACTCGCGACCCTGCAGGCCGGGTGAGGTGTTTGGGGCGGCGGAGTCCGGCGTCCCGCAGCAGCCGGACGAGGTCCCGGGAGGGGACCACCCGGGCGCCGAGCCAGACGGCCATCGGGAACCGCTCCGCCGGCAGGTCGTAGTGGTCCCGGTCGAAGCCGCGGCGGGGCGCGCCCAGCGCCTCGGCGAAGGCGTGCAGCTCCGCGTACGAGACGTCGCTGATCAGGTGCGACCAGAGCCGTCCCCGCGAGGGCACCGCCGGCCGGTCCAGGTACAGCATGGCGACCAACGGTACGCCCGGTTGATGATCACGACGATCACGACCTAGCCTTCCCGGCATGGCCGCCATCCCCCTCCTCGACGATTTGCGGGCCGCGCTCGGCGACGCCGCCGTGCTGACCGACCCGGACCTGCTCCGCACCCACGAGCGGGACGAGGCCGACCTCTGCACGGCCGGTACGCCGCTGGCCGTGGTCCGCCCGCGCACCACCGGGGAGGTCGTGGCGGTGGTCCGGGCGGCGGCCCGGCACGGCGTACCGGTGGTGCCGCAGGGGGCGCGGACCGGGCTGGCCGGCGCGGCGAACGCGGTCGACGGTGCGGTGCTGCTGAGCACGGTGGCCATGGACCGGATCCTGGAGATCGACCCGGTGAGCCGGATCGCCGTGGTGCAGCCGGGCGTGGTCAACGCCGCGCTGGCCGACGCGGTGGCGAAGCAGGGGCTGTGGTACCCGCCGGACCCGGGCTCGTGGGAGTCGTCCACCATCGGCGGCAACGTGGCCACCAACGCCGGCGGCATGTGCTGCGTCAAGTACGGCGTGACCACCGAGTACGTGCTCGGCCTGGAGGTGGTGCTCGCCTCCTGCGAGGTGCTGCGCACCGGTCGGCGCACCGCCAAGGGGGTCGCCGGTTACGACCTGACCCGGCTCTTCGTCGGCTCCGAGGGCACCCTCGGCGTGATCACCGAGGTGACCGTCTCGCTGCGGCCGGCGCCGGAGGACTCGCTGACCCTGGTCGCGGTCTTCCCCACCACGGCGGCGGCCGGCACGGCGGTCGCCGGCATCGCCGAGCGCGGGCTCACCCCGAGCCTGCTGGAACTGCTGGACCACACCCACCTGCGGGCCATCGAGGCGTACCGGCCGATGGGGCTGCGGACCGACGCGCAGGCGCTGCTGCTGGCGGCGGTGGACACCGGCGGGCGGGCGGCGGACGACCTGGCCGGGATCGCCGAGGTGTGCACGGCGGCCGGAGCGGACGAGGTCTACGCGGCCACCGACGCGGCGGAGGCGGCGGCCCTGCTCCAGGCTCGGCGGCTGGCCCACCCCGCGATGGAGAAGTTCGCCGCCGACACCTTCCCCGCCGGCAACGGCGGCCTGGTCATCGACGACGTGGCGGTGCCGCGCGGCGCGCTGGCGGCCCTGCTCGACGGGGTGGCCCGGATCGCCGAGGAGTGCGGCGTGCCGATCGGCGTGGTGGGGCACGCCGGCGACGGCAACATGCACCCGAACATCGTGGTCGACCGGGCCGACCCGGCCAGCGTGGCGCGCGGCCGGCGGGCCTTCGACGAGATCATGCGGCTCGGGCTGGAGCTCGGCGGCACCTGCACCGGCGAGCACGGCGTCGGGCTGCTCAAGCGGGACTGGCTGGCCCGGGAGATCGGCCCGGTGGGCATCCGGGTGCACCAGGCGATCAAGCAGGCGCTCGATCCGGCCGGCCTGTTCAACCCCGGCAAGGTGTTCTGACGCTCAGCCCTTGTCCTCGGCCGGGGTGACCTGGGTGAGCAGCAGCAGGATCCGGTTGGCCACCGGCGGCTTCTCCTCGCCCGGGCAGTCCTGCGAGGTGATGGTCAGCCCCGGCGGGATCAGCAGGGTGGAGGTCAACGCGTCGATGCAGCTCTGCTTGTAGCGGCGGGCCTCGTCGGTCTCCTGCGCCAGGGCCGGGTCGGCGAGCATCCGCTGCAACCGCCGCGTCTGCTCCGGGTTGAGCGACCCGGTCGATTCGACCCCGTCACCGGCGCAGTCCCGGCACTGCCACCGCCCGCTCGGGTCCACGTCGAGCGTCCGGACCGGGCCGTCGATGCCCAGCCGCTGCACCAGCGAGACGCGTCGGGCGTCCGTGGTGGCGCTCGATGCCTGGCCCGCGTCCGGCGTGGTGGCGCCCTCGGCCGGACCGATCAGCGAGCAGCCGGTCAGGGCGGTCGCCAGCAGGACGCCGGCGGACACGGGGAGAACGCGCGACCATGATGGACGAAGCACGCAGGGAACCTACACTTCCATAGGTAGCGCCGGTACCCTCCGGAGCGACGTTACCCGCTGGTCACCGTGGGGACGACGGAAGCTCGTCCCCGCCCCGGTCCGCCGCGAAGCCGCGGACGTCCGGGGCGCCCAGCCGCGCCGCGTCGGCGGCCACGTCGTCCGGCATCGCCTGCGACCGCCGCTCGGCCTCCACCCGGGCCCGGTAGTGGGCGACCTCGCGGGCCCGGGTCGCCTCGTCCCAGCCGAGCACCGCGCCCATCAGCTCCGCGGCGTGCTCCGCCGACTCCAGGCCGCGGTGGCTGGTCTCGATGGAGATCCGGGTACGCCGGGTCAGCACGTCCTCCAGGTGCAGCGCCCCCTCGGCGCGGGCCGCGTAGGTCACCTCGGCGGCCAGATATTCGGGGGCCCCGGCGAGCGGCGAGCCGAGCAGCGGGTCGGTGCCGACCAGGGCGAGCACGTCGAGGGTGAGCGTGCCGTACCGCTCCAGCAGGTGCTCGACCACGCCGACCGGCACCCCGTGCCGGCGGGCCAGGTCGGCCCGGTCCCGCCACATCGCCGCGTACCCGTCGGCACCGAGCAGCGGCAGGTCGGCGGTACGCGACGGGCGCGTCCAGCCCAACCGGTGCACCGCCCGGTCGACCACGTCCGAGGCCATCACCCGGTACGTCGTGTATTTGCCGCCGGCCACCAGCAGCAGCCCGAGCATCGGCTCGACCACCGCGTGCTCCCGGGAGAGCTTCGAGGTGGAGTCCGCCTCGCCGGCCAGCAGCGGGCGCAGCCCGGCGTACACGCCCTCGATGTCGTCGGTGGTGAGCGGGCGGTCCAGCACCGTGTTGACCTGCTCCAGCAGGTAGTCGATGTCCCGCGCGGTGGCCGCCGGGTGGGACCGGTCCAGCCGCCAGTCGGTGTCCGTGGTGCCGATGATCCAGTGACCGCCCCACGGGATGACGAAGAGCACGCTGGTGGCGGTCCGCAGGATCAGCCCGGCCTCGCCGGTGATCGCCGAGCGGGGCACCACCAGGTGCACGCCCTTGGAGGCCCGGACCCGCAGGCCGGGGCGCAGCCCGACGTCGTTGAGCATCCGCGACATGTCGTCGCTCCACACCCCGGTCGCGGCGATCACCGTGCGGGCGCGTACCTCGAACTCGGCGTCCGGCGAGCCGGTGGGCGCCTCCAGGTCGCGGACCCGGACCCCGGTGACCTCGCGGGCCTGCCGGAGCAGCCCGACCGCCCGGGCGCTGGTCACCACGGTCGCCCCGAGGCTGGCCGCCGTCCGGGCCAGCGTCACTACCAGGCGGGCGTCGTCGACCTGCCCGTCGTAGTAGCGGATCGCCCCGGCCAGCTGGTCGGCGCGCAGGCTCGGGAAGACCCGGCGGGCGCCCTCGCGGGTCAGGTGCCGGTGCAGCGGCATGCCACGGCCGCCGCCGAACACCCCGGCGAACGCGTCGTAGGCGGCCACCCCGGCGCCGTAGTACGACCGGCGGAAGAACCGCCTCGGCAGGTCCCGCGGCCCGCCCTCGGCGGGGAGCGGCACCAGGAACGGCACCGGCCGCACCAGGTGCGGGGCGAGCCGGGTGGCGAGCAGCCCTCGCTCGGTCAGCGCCTCGTGGACCAGGTGGAACTCCAGCTGCTCCAGGTAGCGCAGGCCGCCGTGGATGAGCTTGCTGGACCGGCTGGAGGTGCCCGCGGCGTAGTCCCGCGCCTCCACCAGGGCCACCTTGAGCCCACGGGACGCCGCGTCGACGGCGGCACCCGCCCCGGTCACCCCACCGCCGATGACCAGCACGTCGAAGCGCTCGGCGCGGAGTCGGCGCAGGTCGTCGGCGCGGCGCTCGGCGGAGAGCTGACCGGCCACGGATCGGGACACGTTCGGGTCGCGCACCCGTCCACCGTAACCGTCCGCGCGCTTCGACGACACGTGCCGCCCGGGCCGTACGGTGATGGTCATGGACGTCGGTCCCCCCGCTGCCCCGGTCCCGCCGCCGGCTCCCGCTCCCCGCCAACCCGGGCCGTGGCCGGTGGTCGCCGCCGTGCTCACCGGCGCCTGGGCCGTTCTCGTGACCGTGCCGAGCCAGGTCGCCGGCTGGTTGGTCGACCAGGTGGTGCTGACCACCGGCCTGCCCCGCGCGGTGCTGGCCTGGCCGGTGGTCGCGCTGGCCAGCGTGCTGCTGGTGGGCGCGCCCACCCTCGCGTTGGCGCTGCTGCCCCGGTCCCCGGCGGTCCGCGCCACCGGCCGCGCCTGGCTGGCCGGGACGCTGGCGCTCGGCGCGCTGACCCTGCTGCGGACAGTGCCGCCGGTGCACGAGGAGGCGTACCTGGCCGCGCTGGCCGCCGCGGCCGCCCTGCTCGCACTGGTCGTCGGCCGGCTGTCGCGCGGCCGTGCGGAGGCCGCGCCCGCCCCCCTCGTAGCCGGCCGGGGCGGGCCGGCGGCGGGCCCGGAGCACGGCCCGGCTGGCCCGGTCGGCGGGCCGCCGGGCTCGGCCCACGCGCCGGCGGGTGGCGGTGGGCCGGCCGGCGGGCGGCGGTTCGACGCCGCGACCCTGCTCGCGGTCGCCGCCGGGCTCGCCGTGCTGCTGCCCTGGGCCTGGGTGGGCGCGCTCGGCGGGGCGCTGGAGACGCTGCTCGCCGCCCTCGCCGCCGCCGCGCTCGGCGCGCTCGCGGCGGCCCTGCTCGACGCCGCCTTCTGGGCCCGGTTCGCCGTCGGCGCGCCGCCCCGGCCGGTCCGGCTGGTGCTGGTGGGCGGGCTGGTCGCCGGCGTCACCCTGGCGCTGCTGGCCGCCGCGGCGGGGCAGTCCGGGGCGCAACTGCCGGCGCTGTTCCTGCTGCCGCCGCTCGGCGTCGTGCTGGGCGCGCTGGAGGTCGCGGCCCGGCGTGCGGGCCGGCCAGCCGGCCGCCGTCCGGTCCGCTGGCTGGTCGGCCTCGCGCTGCTCGGGCCGCTGGCGTTCACCGACCCGGAGGAGATCACCGTCCTGCTGGCCGCCAGCCGCGACGTGCCGTACTGGGTGGCGGTGGGGACCGGCGCCGCGTTCGCCGTCGCGGTCCTGCTCGCCGTCGGGTACGGGGTGCTGCTGGCCCGGCCCCGCGCCCGCGCCCCGCGCCGGGGCGCGGCCGGGCTGACCGCCGCGGCGCTGCTCGCCGCCGTGGCCGTGGTGTACCTCGTCCCCGGCCAACCCGGCCTGCACGGCGAGCGGCTGTTCGTGGTGCTGCGCGAACAGGCCGACCTGACCGGGATCCCGACGGCGCCCGGGCGGGCCGGCCGGAACGCACGGGCGGCCGAGGTGTATCGGCGGCTGGTGGCCACCGCCGACCGGACCCAGGGCGACCTACGCCGCGAGCTGAGCCGGCTGCGCCTGCACCCGACGCCGTACTACCTGGTCAACGCCATCGAGACGGACGGCGGGCCGGAGGTGCGGGCCTGGCTGTCCGGGCGGCCGGAGGTCGGCCGGGTGCTGGTCAGCCAGCGACTGCGCCCGTTGCCGGCGGCGGCGCCCCCGGCGCGCGGCAACCAGCCGGCGCCGACCGGTCCGGTCTGGAACGTGTCCCTGATCGGCGCCGACCGGGTCTGGTCGCAGCTGGGCGTGACCGGCACGGGCGTGGTGGTGGGCAGTTCCGACTCCGGAGTGGACGGCCGACACCCGGCGCTGGCCGCCGGCTTCCGCGGCGGCGACGACTCCTGGTACGACCCGTGGGAGCACCGCCGCACGCCGGGTGACCGGGGTGGTCACGGCACCCACACGGTCGGCAGCGCGGTGGGCCGCGGCGGGATCGGCGTGGCCCCCGGGGCGGACTGGGTCGCCTGCGTCAACCTGGACCGCAACCTGGGCAGCCCGGCCCACTACCTCGACTGCCTCCAGTTCATGCTGGCCCCGTTCCCGCCGGGCGGAAACCCGTTCACCGATGGCCGGCCGCAGCGCGCGCCCGATTTGCTGACCAACTCCTGGGGCTGCCCACCGATCGAGGGCTGTGACCCGGGTGCGCTGCGGCCGGCGACCGCCGCGCTGGCCGCGGCCGGCATCCTGGTGGTGGCCGCCGCCGGCAACACCGGCCCGCACTGCGGCTCGGTGTCCGACCCGCCGGCGCCGTACCCGGACGTGCTGACGGTCGGCGCGGTGGACCGGGACCGGCAGCTCACCCGCTTCTCCAGCCGGGGACCGGCCGCCGGGGGCGTCGCCAAGCCGGACCTGGTCGCGCCCGGTGCGGGGGTGCTGTCGGCGTTCCCCGGGGGCGGTTGGACCACCCTGGACGGCACCTCGATGGCGACGCCCCAGGTGGCGGGGGTGGTGGCGCTGATGTGGTCGGCGAATCCCGCGCTCGTCGGCGATCTGGCCCGGACCCGGCGGATCCTCCTCGACACCGCCGCCCCGGCCGGCGTACCACCGGACGCGGCGCGCTGCGGCGGCCCCGCCGACGAGATCGGCGCCGGCCTGGTCGACGCGTACGCGGCGGTCCGCGCCGCGCAGCGGGCCGGGGCCGCATCCTGACGGCGGGTCTCCGGTCGACGGCCGGTCGGGCGGTGCCGGACGGCCGCCGGATGACCTAGGGTCGGCGACCATGGACGCGGAGATCATCGAACTCGGCCCGCACCGCCTGCCCGCGGTCGTCGACCTCTGCCGGCGGGCCCTCGACCTGCCCGAGGACGCGGCCGAGGCGTCGGCCATCGTGGACACCCTCGCCGCCCGCGCGGCGGCCGACCGGCCGGTGCTGCGGCTCGGCGCGGTACGCGGCACCGAGCTGATCGGGGTGCTGGTCGGATCGCGATCCGGACGGGACCCCCGGCTCGGCCACGTGGACCTGCTGGCGGTGGCGCCGGGGGAACGGCGCCGGGGCGTCGGGCGGGCCCTGCTGGCCGAGGCGGAACGGCGGCTCGCCGGGCTGGGCGCGGCCGAGCTGCTGCTCGCCGGGAATCCGCCGTACTACGCCTGGCCGGGGATCGACGTGCGGTACACCCCGGCGGTCTGCCTCGCGCTGCGGCTCGGCTACCGGCAGGACCGTACGGCGTGGAACATGACCGCGGACCTGACCGACGGCGCGCCGGCGCTGCGTACCACGGAACCCGCCGAACGCCGGCTGGCCGACCAGGGCGTCACGGTACGCCGGGCCGAGCCGGCGGACCTGCCGGCGCTGGCGGCGTTCGCCCGGTCCACCTTCGGCGGGGCATGGGACGGCGAGTTGGCCGGTTCGCTGGGGCGGCCGGACGCGGGGACGCACCTGGCCGAACGGGACGGCGAGATCCTCGGCTTCGCCGCTTACGGCTCGTCCCGGCCGAGCTGGTTCGGGCCGATGGGCACGGCCCCGGCGGCCGAGGGCTCGGGCATCGGCGGAGTGCTGCTCCGGCGCTGCCTGCGCGACCAGGCGGCGGCGGGAATCGGCACGGCGCAGATCGGCTGGGTGGGTCCGGTGCCGTTCTATGCGAACGCGGCGGGGGCCCGGATCGAGCGGGTCTTCTTTCTGTACCGGAAAGCGCTGGCCGGACAAGAATGACTAATAGGGCGAAAAGTGCATAGACGCTAATAATGCCATTCCGGCCCGTGGCCATTGACCGCCCCCTACGGTCGAGTCATAAGGAGGCAGCCATGACCACGGACGACGAACGGACCGATGACCAGCCCACGAGCTGGCACCCGGTCGGCGAGGTCTCCGGCCAACTGCCGTTCGACCGGCTCGACTACGGCGACGCCGAGCAACTGGTGGAGATGGCCGGCGTCGACGAGCCGTCCGGCGACGAACCGCTGCAACTGGTGGACGAGCCGATCCGCATCCCACCCCCGTACGAACGGGCGCACAAGCGGCGGAACCAGCGGCGGCTGCCGACGTGAGACACGGAAAGGGGGCGGACCGCTGACGCGGCCCACCCCCTTTCGGCGTGCTGGTGGAGCTGGACTCAGAAGTCCATGTCCCCGCCACCCGGGCCAGCCGGGGCGGCCGGGGTCTTCTCCGGCTTGTCCGCCACGACGGCCTCGGTGGTGAGGAACAGCGCGGCGATCGACGACGCGTTCTGCAGCGCGGAACGGGTCACCTTGGCCGGGTCGATGATGCCCGACGCGAGCAGGTCGACGTACTCGCCGGTCGCAGCGTTGAGGCCGTGGCCCGCCTCGATGTTGCGGACGTGCTCGACGACGACGCCACCCTCCAGGCCGGCGTTGACGGCGATCTGCCGCAGCGGGGCGTCCAGCGCGATCTTGACGATCTGGGCGCCGGTCGCCTCGTCGCCGGTCAGGTCCAGCTTGTCGAAGGCGGTCTTGCCGGCCTGCACCAGCGCGACGCCACCACCCGGGACGATGCCCTCCTCGACGGCGGCCTTCGCGTTGCGGACGGCGTCCTCGATGCGGTGCTTGCGCTCCTTCAGCTCGACCTCGGTGGCCGCGCCGACCTTGATCACCGCAACACCGCCGGCCAGCTTGGCCAGACGCTCCTGCAGCTTCTCCCGGTCGTAGTCGGAGTCGCTCTTCTCGATCTCGGCCCGGATCTGGTTGACCCGGCCCTGGATCTGCTCGGCGTCGCCGGCGCCGTCGACGATGGTGGTCTCGTCCTTGGTCACCACGACCTTGCGGGCGCGGCCCAGCATGTCGAGGCCCACGGCGTCGAGCTTGAGGCCGACCTCCTCGCTGATGACCTGGCCACCGGTGAGGATGGCGATGTCGGCGAGCATGGCCTTGCGGCGGTCACCGAAGCCCGGCGCCTTGACGGCGACCGACTTGAAGGTGCCCCGGACCTTGTTGACCACCAGGGTGGCCAGGGCCTCGCCCTCGATGTCCTCGGCGATGATCAGCAGCGGCTTGCCCGACTGCATGACCTTCTCCAGGATCGGGAGCAGGTCCTTCACCGACGAGATCTTGCTGTTGACGATCAGGAGGTACGGGTCGTCGAAGACGGCCTCCATACGCTCCGGGTCGGTCATGAAGTACGCGGAGATGTAGCCCTTGTCGAAGCGCATACCCTCGGTGAGCTCCAGCTCCAGGCCGAAGGTGTTGCTCTCCTCGACGGTGATGACGCCTTCCTTGCCAACCTTGTCCATCGCCTCGGCGATGATCTCGCCGACGCTGGTGTCACCAGCCGAGATGGAGGCGGTGGAGGCGATCTGCTCCTTGGTCTCCACGTCCTTGGCGAGCTTCAGCAGCTCCTCCGAGACGCTGGCCACGGCGGCCTCGATGCCCCGCTTCAGGGCCATCGGGTTGGCACCGGCGGCCACGTTGCGCAGGCCCTCGCGAACCAGGGCCTGGGCCAGGACGGTCGCCGTCGTCGTGCCGTCACCGGCGACGTCGTCGGTCTTCTTCGCGACCTCCTTGACCAGCTCGGCGCCGATCTTCTCGTACGGGTCCTCGAGCTCGATCTCCTTGGCGATGCTCACACCATCGTTGGTGATGGTGGGGGCACCCCACTTCTTCTCGAGCACGACGTTGCGGCCCTTGGGGCCGAGGGTCACCTTCACGGCGTCGGCGAGCTGGTTCATGCCCCGCTCGAGGCCGCGGCGCGCCTCTTCGTCGAACGCGATCATCTTGGCCATACGGCGTTGTCCTCCTGGACACTCACGGGCCACCCGCGGGGGTGCCCCCCGGATGGGCCGCCTGGTGTACGCACCTTGGGACGCCGCCACCTGGCGACGACGACGTCCGCCGGCCGGGCCGGATAGCCCGCGACGACCGGCCTCGTGCCACCCCGGCGCCATCGAGACACCGGCGTGGCCGTGGCCCTACCGCCCCGACCATTTGGCACTCAACGTACGCGAGTGCCAATGACCTGTTTAGCACTCTCCCTAGCCGAGTGCAAGCACGATGCCCCCGCTCAGCCGAGTTCCGTGGCCAGTCGGGCGGCGTTCACCGGGCCTTCCTGGGCCCGCTGCTCGGCGTACGTGACGACCAGTCCGACCAGCTGCGCCAGGTAGACCGGGGTGACCAGCACGGCGGCCACCAGGGACACCGCGACCGCGCCGGCCGCCGTACCCGGGGCGGACATCGGATCGACCCCGAACGGGAGCTGGCCGACGCCCTCGATGATCCCGCCGACCAGCGAGCCGACGATGACCGCCGCCGCGACCAGCGCCACCCGGCCCAGCACCATCCCGAACCGCTGGTGGAACATCCGGAAGGCGCGGCCGATCGGCTCCTGCCGCTCGAAGAGGTAGACCGGACCGAACAGGGCGACCGCGAAGGCCGCGTAGATCCCCGGCAGCACGCAGAGGCAGAACCCGACCGAGATCAGCAGGGTCGCGACAATGGTCCAGCCCCAGACGCCCAGGGCGCGGCGCCACCCGTACCGGAGGGCGGCCCCGACACCGACCGGCTCGCCGGCCGCCTGGCGGGCCACCACCCAGGTGCCCGCGGCCCAGCCCGCGCTCTGCAGCGGGCCGAAGATCAGGGCGGCCAGCAGGATCAGGCCGTAGAGGGCGAAGATGTCCTGGAAGTAGCCGTCCGGCAGGACCGGCGCGCCGTCCGGCGCGGTGGTGGGCTCCACCGCCGGGACGAGGACGAGCGTGAGGACCGAGATCACCGCCGCCGGGAGCGTCTGGGTGAGCAGCATGATCGGCAGCAACTGACGCCAGCCGCGCTGCATCGCCCCGCTGCACCGGGCGAACCAGCCGCCGATGCCCGCGTGCGGCGGCGTGACCAGCGGGTCACCCGGGTCCGCGCCCGGATACCAGCCGTACGGCTGGCCCGGCATGGGGGCACCCGGCCAGGCGCCGGCCGGCACCGGTCCGCCCGCGGCCGGCCACACCCAGCCCGCCGCCGGCCCGGCCGGATCCGTCGGGTACGTCCCCCAGGGCTGCCCGCCGGGCACGCCATACTCCGGCTGACCCGGCACGGCGTACCCGGGCTGGCCTGGCACGGCGGGTTGGTCGGGCGGCGCGGGCGGCGTGAACTGGCCCGGCACGACCGGCTGGCCATAGTCGCCGGGCACCGGCTGGCCGGGCGGCGCGGCTGCCACGGGCTCGGCCGGCACCACCGGATACCCGGGCTGGCCTAGTTGGCCGGGCACCGCCGGATGCCCGGGCTGGCCGAACTGGCCGGGCACCGCCGGATATTCGGGCTGGCCGGGCGCCACCGGAAACCCGGGCTGGCCGGGTTGCGCCGGCGTGGCCGGGTAACCGGCGGTGGGCTGGGCGGGCACACCCGGCGCTGTCGGGGTGGACTGTCCGGCTGTGGCCGGTTCGCCCGCGTGGCCCGGCGTCGAGGCCGGCTCGTGGGCCGGCGACGTCGACCGGGTCGGGTCGGCCGGAGGACCGGACGACGCCGGGGGGACCGGCTCGGTGGAACCCGACGGGGGCTGGTCGGACATGAACCCTCCTCAGCGTGGCGGCTGGAACGGCTCATGATCTTTCACGGTGCACGCCGGCACCGCAGCCCCTGATCGGGTGGAAAGGCCGCCGGTCGGGCGGCGACGGGGTCAGGCGATGACGCGGACCCGCTCCGCCTGCGGGCCCTTCTGGCCCTGAGCGATCTCGAACTCGACCCGCTGGCCGTCGTCCAGCGCCTTGTAGCCGTCCATCTCGATCGCGGAGAAGTGGACGAAGACGTCCTGCCCGCCGTCGACGGCGATGAAGCCGTAGCCCTTTTCGGCGTTGAACCACTTGACGGTGCCCTGTGCCACGGTGCACTTCCTCACTCTGCGCGGCGTTCCACAACCCGGAGACCGGCGGACCGGCACCGGCGGACCACCCGTTTCGGCGGATCGGTGACGACCGCTGAATCGGTGACCGAAATCGCACGCTACACGAGGCGTGACGACCGCGCACGACCCCAAATCGGGCATATTCGGGCCAGCACTCGACCCCGGCGGGCAGGGACGGTGCCTGGTCCGGTATGCAGGCGACATGAGCAGCGCGCCGATCACGACCATGGCCCGCACCGCGACCGTCCGCCGGGTCCGTGCCGAGGACGCCGCGCGGATGCGGGCGCTCCGGCTGGAGATGCTCGCCGACTCGCCGCTGGCGTTCATGGAGACCGTCGCCGAGGCCGCCGCCCGGCCGCACGCCGACTACGCGGCCCGGATCGCCTCGGTCGCCGAAGGTGCGGTGACCGCCCAGTTCGTGGCCGATCCGGGCGGTCGGCTGGTCGGCCACGCCGGCGGCACGGTCGTGCCGGGCGAGCCGGGGCTGACCGTGATCTATGCCGTCTACGTCACGCCGGCCTGGCGCGGCAACCGGCTGCTCGGCGCGCTGGTGGACGAGGTGGCCGCCTGGTCCCGCGCCTGCGGCCGCCCCGAGCTGATGCTGGAGGTGGTGGTCGGCAACGACCGCGCCTACCGGGCCTACCAGAAGCTCGGCTTCGTCGACACCGGTGTACGCGTCCCACACCCCAAGATCCCCGCCCTCAGGGAACTCCAGATGCGCCGCCCCGCCTAGACCCCGCCCCGCTGACCGAGGGCCCATCCCACGGCGGTCACCCCCGGAGACCACCCGCTGACCGCGGACCTGACCCAAGGCAGCGCCCCTGAGATCAACACCCTGGCCGAAGCGGTGCGCTCAGGGTGACGCGGACGGGTTTCCGGGGCAGGCCGCCTCGCGGAGGGGATCAAGCCTGATCGCCCGGAGCGAGGTGGCCTGCCCCGGAAACCCCAACAGCAACAGGATCAGACGTGCCGGCGCGACTGCACGATCCGGAACCGGTTCGAAACGTACGCCCCGTCCGTCAGCGCGGAATTCGCCGCCGGGTTCGCCCCCGAGCCATGGAAGTCGGAGAACGCCGCCGACTGGTTGACGAAGACCCCGCCGGTCAGGTTGCAGGACAGGTGCACCCCCGCGTCGATCGCCGCCCCCTCGGCCGCGTCGAGCACCGCCTCGTCGGTGGAGTAGACGCCCGCGGTCAGCGCGCCCTTCTCCCCCACCGTGCTGCGCAGGATGTCCAGGCTGTGCGCGGTCGAGTCGGTCGCGATGGCGAACGAGATCGGCCCGAACCACTCCCGCGAATAGGTCGCCGTGTCCGCCGCGTCCAGCTTGACGATGGTCGGCGTACGCACCACGGCGCCGGGGAAGGACGGGTGCTCGACGGTCCGCGACTCCAGCACCGGCTCGCCGACCTTGGTGACCTCCTCCAGCCGCTCCAGCACGCCGTCGTTGACGATCGCGCCGGTCAGCTCCACGCCGCGGGCCGGGTCGGCGGTGAGCTTGCCGACCGCCCCGGCGATGCCGGCGGCCACCTCGTCGAAGCTCTTGTGCCCCTGGTCGGTCTCGATGCCGTCCCGCGGGATCAGCAGGTTCTGCGAGGTGGTGCACATCTGGCCGCTGTAGAGGGTGAGCGTGAAGCCCAGGTTGCGGCACATTCCGACGAAGTCGTCGGTGGAGTCGATGACCACCGTGTTCAGGCCGGCCTTCTCGGTGTAGACGGCGGCCTGCCGGGCGTTGGCCTCCAGCCAGTCGCCGTACTCGGTGGAGCCGGTGAAGTCGACGATCTTCACGGCCGGGTGCAGCGCCAGGGCCGACGCAAGCTTCTCGCCCGGCGCCTCCGGCGCGAGCTGCACCAGGTTGGGGTCGAAGCCGGCCTCGGCGAGCACCTGCCGGGCGTACTTCACGGTGATCGCGAGCGGCAGCACCGCGCGCGGGTGCGGCTTGATGATCACCGGGTTGCCGGTGGCCAGCGAGGCGAAGAGCCCCGGGTACGAGTTCCAGGTCGGGAAGGTGTTGCAGCCGATCACCAGCGCCACGCCGCGCGGCACCACGTGGAAGGTCTTGGTCATCCGCAGCGGGTCGCCCTTGCCGGCGGCCTTCTCCCAGCCGGCCGTCGCCGGGTGGCGGGTCATCTCGGCGTACGCGTAGGCGATCGCCTCCAGCGCCCGGTCCAGCGCGTGCGCGCCGCCGGCCTGGAAGGCCATCACGAACGCCTGGCCGCTGGTGAACTGCACCGCGTTGGCCAGCTCGAACACGTTCCGGTGCAGCCGGTCGAGGATCTCCAGGCAGACGCCCGCCCGGGCCTGCGGGCCCGCGTCCCGCCAGGCCGGCAGGGCGGCGGAGGCGGCGGCCACCAGCTGGTCGGCGGTGGCGTGCGGGTAGCGCACGTCCAGCTCCACGCCGAACGGGCTGACCTCGGTGGCGACCGTCTGCCCGTCACCCGGCTGGTCGAGCGGGAAGTCGGCCTTCAGGTACGCCTCAAACGCCGCCTTGCCGTCCGCGGCGGCGGTCTCGCCGTACACCCGTGGGCTGGGCGACTCGGGGTAGGCGGACCAGTACCCGCGCTCCGTGATGGCGGTCAGCGCTCGGTTGAGGGTGTCGGCGTGCCTGTCGTACAGGGGGTGCGGGGTCTCCGTCATGCCCGCCATCATGCAACAGCGAGCCACCAGATCAGTAGGGGCGTGTCACAAGTCAGATCGTCAGCTGCCAGTCCGTCCAGGCGTCCACCGGCCGGAAGCCGAGTTGCTCGTTGATCGCGATCATGTGCCGGTTCTCGGCGGCGTTCCAGGTGTCGATCGTCCGCAGCGCCGGCTCGTAGGCGAGCGCGTACCGCAGGTTCTCGATCTTGACGAGCAGGCCGAGCCGGTGCCCGCGGTGCGCCGGGTCGACGATGGTGATCTGCTGCCAGGCGTGCCAGTCTGCGCTCGGGCCCAGGTCGATCAGGGTCCAGGCGACCACCCGGCCGGACGCCTCGTGCACCGCCGCCTGGTGGTAGCGGCGGCGTCCCCGGGCGTCCAGGGCCCGTTCGGTCGCCCGCAGCCGCTCGACGTCGATCCGCTCCGGCTCCCACTCCAGGTCGCCCAGCGGCGCGTCGGCCATCAGCCGGCCGTCCAGGTACGCCACGTCGGCGGCGTACTCCTCCGGCGTGTCACCGCGCCAGCGGACCACGCGGTAACCGGTCGCGTGCGCCCGCGCGTCGGAGGCCAGGCGGTCCAGCGCCGCCCGGTCGAGCCGCCCGGTGTCCAGCCGGCGGCGCACCTCGGCGAGCGCCGGCCGGGCCCCCGTGGCGGCGGCGAAGGCATCGCCGGCCTGCGGCCGGGCCACGCCGCCGGGCAGCGCCGAGACGGTCACCCCGATGACCCGCTTGCGGCCGTGCTCGCGCAGCAGGCGCAGGCCGTGCTCGTGCAGCGCCCGCCCGACGCCCCGGCGCCGGTACGCCGGATGCACCACCAGCTCGGCGTCGGCGTTGTCGGTGTTGTCGAGCTGCGGCAGGTCGAGTGCGAGGTAGCCGGCCGGCACCCCGTCGAGCCGGGCCAGCGCCCAGAGCCGCACGGTGCCCGGCATCGGGTGCCGGACGCTGGCGGTGAACCGCTGCCGGCAGAACGGGGGGAAGTCCGGCAGGTCGGCCCGCTCGGCCGCCGCGCCGATCCGGTACGCCGCGTCGATCGCGGCCGGGTCGGCGGCGTCGAACGGCGCGATCGTGATGCCCATGCGTTGAGCCTGCGTCACGCACAGCGAAGGGGCCAGCGGTTTTCCGCTGGCCCCTTCGGACGTTGGTCGGGAGGGACGTCCGCACAACGCCTCCGGCGTTGGGTCGTAAGAACTTGAAGTCTCCGGCGGATGCCCTCCCGCACCGAGCATCTTGCGCCGTCCAATTCCTGCCGTCAAGTCCTTGTCGGCGGGTTTTCCACACTCACAGCGAAAAGCCAGTTACCCGGCGGATCGACCCGATCCCCCGTCCGGGCGATCCGCCCCTCCCCCACCCGGCCCCGGCGGCCTCCCGGTCGCCGCCAGCGGGCCATGATCAACACCAGGTGCGGGACATCGCGGTGTCAGGGCAGCGGGACACCGCACCCGGAGTGGATCACGACTGGGCAGGACGGCCAGGCAGGCCGGACGGGACCCGAGGGGGCCGGGCCCGTCGGCCGGCGAGCGTCGGCGTCAGCTGAGGAGGCCGGCGTCGCGGGCGGCGCGGAGCGACGGCTTGATCCGGTGGGTGGGGCCGACCTGGGCGGCCACCGCGTCGAGGGTCTTGAGACCCTCGCCGGTGTTGAAGACGACCGTCTCGGCCGCCGGGTCAAGACGCCCGGACTCGACCAGCTTGCGCAGCACGGCCACGGTGACGCCGCCGGCGGTTTCCGCGAAGACCCCGGTGGTACGGGCGAGCAGCCGGATGGCCGACCGGATCTCGTCGTCGTCGGCGTACTCCATCCAGCCGCCGGTGCGGCGGACCGCCTCCAGCGCGTAGAGGCCGGCGGCGGGGTCGCCGATGTTCAGCGACTTGGCGATGCCGGTGGGCTTCACCGGCACGATGGTGTCGCTGCCGTTGTGCAGCGCGGTGGCGATCGGGTTGCAGCCGGCCGACTGGGCACCGAACACCCGCCAGCCCCCGGCCGGCGCCTCGACCAGCCCGACCTCGACCAGTTCGGAGAACGCCTTGTCGATCTTCGTGAGCAGCTCGCCGCTGGCCATCGGGATAACCACCTGGGCCGGGATCCGCCAGCCGAGCTGCTCGGCCACCTCGTACCCGAGGGTCTTGGAGCCCTCGGCGTAGTACGGCCGCACGTTGACGTTGACGAACGCGGTGTCCTCAAACTCGTCGGTCTCCACCAGCTCACCGCAGAGCCGGTTCACGTCGTCGTACGAGCCGTCGATGGCGACCAGGTCGCCGCCGTAGACGGCCGTTGTCACCACCTTGCCCTGCTCCAGGTCACTGGGGATGAAGACCACCGACGGCGCCCCGGCCCGGGCGGCGTGGGCGGCCACCGAGTTGGCCAGGTTGCCGGTGGAGGCGCAGGCGTACCGGGTGAAGCCGAGCGCCCGGGCGGCGGTCAGCGCCACCGAGACCACCCGGTCCTTGAACGAGTGCGTCGGGTTGGCGCTGTCGTCCTTGATCCAGAGCGGGGCGGTGAGGCCCAGCTCGGCGGCGAGGTGCGGGGCGGCGACCAGCGGGGTCAGCCCCGGGTTCAGGGTCACCCGGGCAGCCGGGTCCTGACCGGCGGGGAGCAGGCCCGCGTACCGCCAGAGGTTCTTCGGGCCAGCCTCGATCTGCTCGCGGGTGACCGTGGCGAGGGCGGCCGTGTCGTAGTCGACCTCCAGCGGCCCGAAGCACTCGTAGCAGGCGTGCTGGGCGGCGAGCGGGTAGCGCGCGGAACAGCCGCGACAGACCAGGGCGCGGGCCGGGCTGAGCGTGGTGTCGATGCCGGAGCTGGCGGGAAGCGTCGACGTCATGTCGAGGGTCCTCTCATCTTCCCCCGCATCGCCTCGTGCGGCGGGGACGGAATTGGCACCTGCCGGCGTCGCTCGTCGTCGAGCACGCGGGTGGTTGCCGGGGCGTCATCGGGCCGTATCCCTCAGCCCCTCTGGATGAGGTATGCAGTTGTGCCACCGAGTTTAAGCAGACTCCGTCCCGCCGCCGAGCCGGGTTCCCACGCTGTGAGCTACCGCGCCGGATGCGAGCACGGAAAAGAGTGGCCTGCGAGAACGGCAGACCACTCTTTCCGGGCAACTGTCCCCGCCGGTCCCGTCGGCGGTAAGGAGGGTGGCGGTCAGCGGGCCGCGACGGCGACCGGGTCGACCACCGCCGGGTGATCGGTGACGGCGACCCGGGCGGGACCGGCGGCCGCCGGAACGGCGCCGGCGGCCGGGCGCGCCGTCCGGGCACGGCCGGCGAAGTTCGCGGCGACCAGGGCGGCGATGGTCAGGGCCGCGCCGGCCAACTCCACGGCGCCGGGCCGGTAGCCGCGGAGGGTCTGCACCGCGAACGTGGTCACCGGGACCAGGTTCATGAACAGCGCGGCGTCGGCGGCGCCGAGCCGGCGTACCCCGGTGTTCCAGGCGAGCACCGCGAGGACGGCGGCGACCACCACGGCGTACGCGAGCTGCGGGGCGACCGCGACGAGGTCGGCGGCGGCCGGGGCGTGCTGGAGCCCGGTGAGGTCGGCGACGGCGCTGGCGGCCAGCATGGCGACCGTGCCGGCGACGGCGGTCAGCGTGGTGTAGCGCACCGGGGAGTACTCGGGGAAGCGACTCGCGCCGTGGGTGTAGATCGCCCAGCTGACCACCGCACCGATCATGAGCAGCCCGCCGACCCCGAACTGGCCGAGCCCGTCGAGCCGGCCGCGGGTGATCACCAGACCCACGCCGACCAGGGCGACCAGCGAGAGGCCGAGCAGCGCCGGCCGGGGCCGTACGCCGTCGCGCGCCCAACGGACAAGCTGGGTGACCAGGGGCGTGGTGGCGGCGAAGAGGGCGATCTGCTGCGGTGCGGCGTGCCCGAGGGCGAGGTTGGTGAGCACGTTGAAGCCGGCGAACCCGACCACGCCGAGCAGCACCGCCTCGGTCCCGCGCCCGTCCGCGCGCAGCGCGGTCCACCCCTCCCGGGCCAGCAGCAGGGCGACGAGCACGGCGGCGGCGAGGACGTACCGGGCGGTGGTCAGGTTGAGCGCGTCCACCCGGGTGAGCGCGCTGGCCAGGACGGGAAACATGACGCCCCAGCTCAGCACGGCGAAGAGCGGGAAGGCGGCGTGACGAGAGCGCATGTTAGCTCCAATGTTCGAGTATCGTCGAACCAGCACGGCCGACTCTAGGGGCTTGTTCGACGATTGTCGAACATGGGTTACCCTGGTCACATGGAGCTGCACGAACCCGAACTGCGCGAGGTACCGGTCACCGCCGTGCTGGCCGCCCTGGCCGACGACGTACGGCTGCAGATCGTGCGCGCCCTCGCCGAGGGCGGTGAGTACGCCTGCGGCACCTTCGAGTTCGGCGTCTCCAAGGCGACCCGCAGCCACCACCTCAAGGTGCTGCGCGAGGCCGGCCTGACCCGGACCCGGGTGGCCGGCACCAGCCGGTACGTGCGGCTGCGCCGGGACGAACTGGAGCACCTCTACCCCGGCCTGCTCGACGCGGTCCTCAGCCGCAGCACCACGCCCGCCGAGCGCTCCTGACGCGGCGCGCCGACCGCCCCCGGCCCCCCTCGGACGGCGCCTGGCAGGATCGAGCGGGTGAAGGTGACGGCACGGTTCGGCGCACTGGCCGGCACGGCCCTGCTCGCCGCCTGCGCTCCCGGGCCGTCGCTTGACCCCCCGGCCGGCGGCCCCGCCGCACCCGGCCGGTCCGCCCCGGCCGCCACCACCACCGCCCGGCCCGCCGCCGCCTGCTCCCCGGAGGGGATACGGATCACCGAGCTCGGCGTGAGCGCTGCGATGGGCCTGCGGGCAATGGGCCTGGAGCTGGTCAACTGCGGTAGCCGGCCGTACGTCCTGGAGGGTCATCCGGCGCCGCACCTCTGGGACGCCGGCCGGCAGCCGCTGGCCGTCCGGGTCATCCCCGGGGCCGCCCCGATCACCTCCGGTTTCGACTACCCGCCCCGACGGATCGTGCTGCGCCCCGGCGAACGGGCCAGCGCCGCCCTGCTCTGGCGCAACCTGGTAACCGACCCCACGGTGGTCGCGAGCAACGGCGCGTACCTCGAGGTCAGCCCGGTGGCGGGGCAGCCGGCCCAGCCGGTGGACCTGGACGGGCCGATCGACCTCGGCAACACCGGCCGGCTCGGGGTCAGCGCCTGGAAGCGGGACGACCGCCCGGCCCCGACGCCCAGCGCACCGCCCGACGCCCCCGACACCACCCCGACCCCGGACAGCCGCCTCTGACGGCCGACTGGCGCGGTCCAGATCTTGGTAGGAAATGGCCCCTCCAGGGGCGATTTCCTACCAAGATCTCAAAGGAACGGTCAGCTCGTGACGTCCTTGCGGGTGAACCGCCAGAAGGCCAGGCCCCAGAAGACCGTGGCGTAGACGATCGCCGAGATGGCGCCGCGTACCACGTCGTCGGTCTGCATCGGGGTGGAGAGCAGGCCCAGCCAGGCGCTGCTGTAGTGGGTCGGCAGCAGGGCGCGCAGGCCGCCCAGCGCGGTGATCTGGTCCAGGATGCTGGAGAGGATCCAGAGCAGCACCGCCCCGCCGACCGCACCGAGCGCGGCGTCCGTGCTCACCGAGAGCAGGAACGCCAGCCCGGCCACCACCAGCAGGACGACCGCCAGGTAGCCGAGGATCGCGAGCAGGCGGACCAGCCCGTCGGCCGGGGCCAACTCGGCGGCGACCTGGCTGCGCAGCGGGGACCAGCCGTACCGGAGGGTGCCGGCGAGCAGCGCGGTGGCGGCGAGCAGCAGCAGGGCCAGCCCCGAGTACGCGAGCGCGACCAGCAGCTTCACCGTGAGCAACCGAGCCCGGGGCACCGGGACGGCCAGCAGGTAGCGCAGGCTGCCCCAGCTCGCCTCGCTGGCCACCGTGTCGCCGCAGAACAGCGCCACCACCACGACCAGCAGGAACGACGCCGAGACCAGGATGGTGAACAGGGTGAAGTTCAGCCCGCCGGAGGTGGCCAGGTCGGCCAGGCTGGAGAACTCCCCCCGGCCGCTGCGGTCGTCCTCGCCCGAGTTGAACTGGAAGGCGACCAGGATGATCAAGGGCAGCAGCACCATGAACCCGAGCGCGAGCTGGGTACGCCGGCGCGACGCCTGCCGGCGGAACTCGGCCAGGAACGGCAGGGTCGCCGACGGCCGGTAGCCCCGCGCCGCCCCGCCACGGTCCACCGTGGCCACGGATGACGACTGTCCCATCACCGGTCCCCGCTTCCTCGGGAGTTCTCGCCGACCAGGGCGAGGAACGCGTCCTCCAGGCGACGGCGGGGCACCACCCGGTCCACCCCGATGCCGGCCCGGACCAGCTCGGCCACCACCTCGCTGCGGGCCGTGCCGTTGGTGTCCACCACCAGCCCGCCGTCACCGTCCGGCAGCACCCGTACGCCGTGCAGCCGCCTCAGCACGCCGCGCGCCGCGTCCGGGTCGCTCACCTCGAACAGCACGCTCGGCGACTCGCCGACGATCTCCCCGACCGGCCCGGAGGCGACGATCCGCCCCTTGTTGACCACCACCGCGTGGGTGCAGGTCTGCTCCACCTCGGCCAGCAGGTGGCTGGAGACCAGCACGGCCCGACCGTCGGTGGCGTACCGCTGGAGCACCCGGCGCATCTCGGCGATCTGCGGCGGGTCGAGGCCGTCCGTCGGCTCGTCGAGCACCAGCAGCTCCGGCAGGCCCAGCATGGCCTGGGCGATGGCGAGCCGCTGCCGCATGCCGTGGCTGTACTTGCGGGTCTTGCGGTGCACCGAGTCGCCCAGCCCGGCGATCTCCAGCGCCTCGTCGAAGTGCGCGTCCGCCCAGGGCCGCCCGGTCGCCCGCCAGTACGCCTTCAGGTTCTCGAGGCCGGACAGGTGCGGCAGGAAGCCCGGCCCCTCCACCAGCGCCCCGATCCGGGAGAGCACCGGCGAGCCGGGCACCAGCCGGTGTCCGAAGACGTAGATCTCGCCGGCGGTGGGCTGGGTCAGCCCCATCAGCACCCGCAGCGTGGTGGTCTTGCCGGCGCCGTTCGGGCCGAGCAGGCCCATCACCTGACCGGGATGCACCTCGAAGTCCACGTTGGAGACCGCGACGAAGCCGTCCGCGTACTCCTTGCGGAGTTGGCGGACGGCGAGCGGGACGCCCGCGTACTCCGGGTGGACCGAGCTGTCCTGGCGGCGGTGCCGGCGCCGGGCGACCAGGACGACCACGGCGAGCCCGACCGCGATCGCGGCGAGCAGGCCGACCAGCACCCAGCGCCAGACCGTGGCGGTGGTGGGGATCGGCTGGGCGTCGACGGTGGGCAGCACCAGCGGACCGCCGCCGAGGGCCACGGTGTGCACTGCCGGCTCGGCCGGGGTGGCGTACGCCTGGTCGGAGGTGGCCACGACGACCCGCAGCCGGTGCCCGGCCTCGACCCGGCGGACGATCGCCGGCAGGGTGACCGTCACCGGCTGCGCGGCGTCGAGCGTCTTCGGCAGGCCGGTGAGCCGGACCGGCGCGACCAGCCCGTCGGGGAGGGTGGCCGCGCCCTTCGGGTCGACGTCGTAGAGCTTGACGAAGAGCACCGCCTCGCCGGTGGGCGAGGCCGCCCGGGTCCGCACGGTGGGCGCGCCGACCACGTCGACCGCGTCGGTCAGCGGGGCGGACTCGAACCGGGCGTGCTGGCCGGGGATGTCGCCGGCCACCCCGTCCAGCAGCGAGCCGATCGCCCCGGCGAACGGCACCGCGGAGATGGCCGCCGGGTTGCCGTTGGGCGGGTTGGCGATCGACTGGGCGGGTCCGGCCAGGGCGACCTCGTGGCGGCTCTGGCCGGCCACGCCGGGGTAGTCGGTGGTGTGGTAGCCGGTGGCCACCAGGCCCCGGTCGAGCGCGTCGAAGCCGGCGATCCGGGAGAAGGTGAAGGACCCGCCCGGCGCGGCACCGTCGCCCTTGACGTAGTGGTCGAGCCACTGGGCGGTGAGGAACTTCACCCGGTCCGAGTCGGAGGTCGGGCCGGTGCCGCCGTCGTGGCCGCCGGTGAACCAGGCGACCCGGACCGGTGTGCCGGCGGCGGCGATCCCGCGCGCGTTGGCGTCCGCCTCGGTGAGCGGGAAGAGGGTGTCCGCCTCCCCCTGCACCAGCAGGGTGGGCGCCTTGATCCGGTCGAGCACCTCGGCCGGGGAGGAGCGGCGCAGCAGGTCGACCGCCTCGGCGTCGGCCCGTCCGGTGGTGGCGATCCGCAGGTACGCGGCGCAGACGTCGGCGGCGAACCGGCCGCAGGACGGGTCGGCGGCGCTGCCGGGGGCGCGCCCGGAGCCCGTGCCGGGCCCGGCGCCGGGCTGCGGGCTCGGCGCACCGGCCGACGCCGGGGCGCCCTCGGGCTGGCCGGCGCTGGTGCCGGAGATGCCGGCCGGGCCGGAGCCGGCGTTGCCGCCGCCACCGAAGAACATGCCGGCCCAGCCCTTCTTGAACACGCCCTCGGTGGGCGCCTTGCCGGTGCTCTCCGGCAGGAAGGCCCGGGACAGGTCGTTCCAGGTGATCATCGGGACGATCGCGTCGACCCGGCGGTCCTGGGCGGCCAGCAGCAGCGCCAGGCCGCCGCCGTACGAGCCGCCGACCACGCCGACCCGGGGGTCGCCGGCCGCGTCGAGGCGGATGTCCGGGCGGGCGGCGAGCCGGTCGAGCAGTCGCTGGGCGTCCCGCACCTCGTAGTCCGGACTGTCCAGGTGGATCTCGCCGCCGCTGCGGCCGAAGCCCCGGGCGGTCCAGGTGAGCACCGCGTACCCCCGGTCGGCCAGGTCCTCCGCGTCGGAGCGGACCGACTCCTTGGTGCCGCCGAAGCCGTGCGCCAGCAGCACCGCCGGCACCCGGTGCCGGGCCGACGCGTCCCCAGGCAGGTAGAGCGTGGTGTCCAGGTCGACCGGCTGGTCGCCGGCGGGTCCGGAACGGACGGTCACCAGCGCCGACTCGGTCCGGAAGCCGGGTCGCTGCGGCCGGGCCGCCCAGGCCACGGCGGCGGCGACCAGGGCGACCACCACCACCGCGGCGACGACCCGACGACGGCGGGTGGCCAGGGCACGCCGGAGCCGCGCGACGGCGAGCGGTGATCTCATGCGGCACACGCTACGGCCCGGACGCTGAGCGTTCCCTGAGATCCGCCGTACGTCCGTCCGGGTGCACTGTTCGGTGCGCGGGATCCGTCGAACGTGGTCCGTCGAGGCCGGCTCAGCGGGACGACTTCGGATGCCGTGCAATCGCATCTACGTGCGCAAACCCCGTCGATCCCGCCATCCCGGCGACCATCTGCGGAACGCAACGTGCCCGACCGGCCGACGACCGGTCACCCGCCCCGAAGTGACGCTTAGCCGACTCGGTGTCGGGGATCACACCCGAGCCTGTGCTGCTACGTTCCGGTCCGGTGCACGGGACGCTTAGCGCCGAACTGGAAGCCGTCCGTGCTTCGCGCGAGGCCGTACGAGCCGCGGCTCTTCGCCGACCGGCCGGCGGGCCGCTCAGCCCGCGGTAGATCGCCGAGTTGACGAACCCCGCAGCGATGCTGGAGTGGTTTGGCGCGGAACCGGGTACCGGACCCGTCGCTGCCTGCACGGTCCGTTCTCGACGAAAGGGGTGGACACGATGAGAGGCGATCTGGACGAGACCCTGGCCCGGCTGGCGCGCCGCGAGGAGGCCATGCGCCGCCGGGAGGCCGGCGACGGGGCCGAGGCGCCGCCCACGGTGGCGCGGCGGGACGGGCACGGCGCGTACCGGCTGCGCGGCGGGACCGGGCCGGATCAGGTGCACCCGGTCGAGGAGGTGGCCGAGGCGGTACGCCAGGTGGTCGCCGAACACCCCGGGCTGGCGGTCACCCTGCGGGTGGAGCACGGCGGGCAGGCGTACCCGCTGCGGGTCGCCTGGACGGGCCGGGAGGTGACGGTCGGCCCGGTGCCCGCGCCACCGCCGGCCCCGCCGGCCTGGCCGGTGCCGGTGACCCCGGTGCCGGCCCCCGGGCCGGACCGGGAAGGCCCGGACCCGGCGGCCCGGCTGGCCGAGATGGTCCGGCGCGACCCCTCGCTGCTGGAGGACCCGGGCCCGCGCTGACCCGGCGGGACGCGCGCCGCGGACGCCAGTGGTGCCGGCGGCTACTGTCGGGCGGGTGGCGGAACCCGAGCTGACCCTGACCGCGAGCCTGCGCCCGGCGGCGCTGGACGCCCGGCGCGGTGTGGTCCGCCTGCACCCCGAGGTGCTGACCGCGCTGGCGCTGCGCCCCGGCGACCCGGTACGCCTGGCCGGCCGCCGGGTGACCGCCGGCATCGTGGCCGCGGCCGAACCGACCGCGAGCACCGCCCTGCTCTACGCCGACGACCTGCTGCTCGGCAACCTCGGCGTGCGGGATGGCGGGCAGGTGACGGTGAGCCCGCTGCCGGTGGCCCCCGCCCGCCGGGTGGCCCTGAGCGGGCCGGTCGCGATCGTCGCCGCGGTCTCCCCGGAGATGCTCCGCCTCGCCCTGCTCGGCAAGGTGGTCACCGCCGGGGACGACGTCTCGCTGCTGCCCCAGGACGTGCTGCCCGACGCGGCGGTCCGCGGCCTGGTCGAGGCCGCCCGGCGCAGCCTCGCCAACACCGTCGGATACGCGTGGACCAGCACCCTGCTCACCGTGGTCAGGGCGGAACCGGAGGCCGGCGCGCTGGTCACCATGGACACGGTGGTCGGCTGGGAGCACGGCCCGGCCACCCACGGCCCCGGCACCGCCGGCCCGTATCCGAGCGGCCGGCCAGCCGCCGAGCCCGGCCGCCGGGCCCCGGTCAACCGACCGTCCGGCGCCGGGACCGAGTGGGCCGCCCCTACCCCGACGGAGCCCGAACTCGTCGAGCCGGCCGAGGCGCCGGACGTCGACGAGCTGCCCGGGCTGCGGTCCCAGGCCGAGGAGCTGACCGAGCTGCTCGACCTGGGCTTTCACCACCGGGAGGTGCTGCGGCGGCTGGGCACCACGGTCGCGCTGGGCGTCCTGGTCAGCGGGCCGGCCGGCTCGGGCAAATCGGCGCTGGTCCGCGCGGTCGCCGCCCGGGTACGCGCCCGGGTTTGCCCGCTCTGGGCGCCGGAGCTGGCCGCGCTGAGCAACGACGCGGCGGCCCGCCGGCTGCGCGAGGCCGCCGCCGCGGTACGCGCCGACGGAGCCGCCGTGCTGCTGGTCACCGACGTGGAGGCGCTCGCCCCGGCGGACGAGCCGGGCCCGGTGGCCACAGTGTTCCGCCAGGTGGTCGCCGAGACGGTCGCTTCCGGGGCGGCGGTGGTCTGCACCACCGGTCGCCCGGAGGCGGTGGATCCCGCCCTGCGCGCCCCGGACCTGCTCTCGCTGCGGATCACCGTGCCGCTGCCCGACCAGCCGCTGCGCCGGGAGCAGTTGACCGTGCTCACCCGGCAGGTGCCGCTCGCCGAGGACGTCCGGCTGGACGAGGTGGCCGCCCGTACGCCCGGCTTCGTCGCCGCCGACCTGGCCGCGCTGGTCCGCGAGGCCGGCGTACGGGCCGCCCTACGGCAGAAGACGGCCGAGACACCGACGGTGGCGATGGCCGACTTCACCGCCGCGCTGGAGGTGGTCCGGCCCACCACGATGGCCGCGTCCACCCTGGAACTGGCCTCGGTGACGCTGGACGACGTCGGTGGCCTGCACGAGGTCAAGGAGACGTTGACCGAGTCGGTGCTCTGGCCGCTGACCTACCCGGACACCTTCGCCCGGCTGGGCGTGACGCCGCCGCGCGGGGTCCTGCTGTACGGGCCGCCCGGCTGCGGCAAGACCTACCTGGTCACCGCGCTGGCCGGCTCGGGGCGAGCCAACGTGCTGTCGGTGAAGGGTGCGGAGCTGCTCTCCAAGTGGGTGGGCGAGAGCGAACGCGCGGTCCGGGAGCTGTTCCGCCGGGCCCGGGAGGCCGCGCCCACCCTGGTCTTCCTGGACGAGGTGGACGCGCTCGCCCCGGTCCGGGGGCAGGCCACCGACGGCGGTACGACCGACCGGGTGGTGGCCGCCCTGCTCACCGAGCTGGACGGGGTGGAGGCGCTGCGCAACGTGGTGGTGGTCGGCGCGACCAACCGGCCGGACCGGGTGGACCCGGCGTTGCTGCGCCCCGGCCGGCTGGAACGCCTGGTCTACGTACCGCCGCCGGACGGTCCGGCCCGGGCGGAGATCCTCCGCGCGGCGGCCCGGAACGTGCCACTCGCCCCCGACGTGGACCTGGCCGCGCTCGGCGCAGAGCTGGACGACTTCTCGGCCGCCGACTGCGCGGCCCTGGTCCGCGAGGCGGCGCTCGCCGCGATGCGTGAATCGCTGGCCGCCGCCACGGTCACCGCCGCCCACGTCGAGGCGGCCCGCACCCGCGTCCGCCCCTCCCTCGACCCCACCCAACTGTCCGCCCTGGCCGCCTACGCCGCCGCCCACCGCTGACCTGCGTTGATCATGAAGTTGTTGCGCGCCGCACCGGCGTGTCGGGGCAACAACTTCATGATCACCGCGTGAGGGGTCAACCGGGTCAGTCGGTGGGGAGGAGGGGGCCGAGGGGGCCCAGGTCGAGGTTGAGGTCCTCCGGGGAGAGGCCGAAGTGGTCGCGGAGGTGGGCCATCTGCTCCTCCAGGGCCATCAGCGTGGTGCCGATGCGTTCGACCTGCTCCTCGGTGAGGTCACCCAGGTCGACCCGGCGCAATGCCTGGCGTTCCATGAGCTGCCGCAGCAGCTCGATGATCGTGAGCACCAGGCTGGCCAGCCCGCGTTCGACGGAGTCCTGGTCGACGGCGAGCCGGCGGTCCAGCGGCCGGACCCGCGGTTCCTGCCACTGCGCCTCCCCCAGCGCCGCCGCCAGCTCGGCCGCCTCGTCCCGGCGCGCCACCCCCGTGCCCTCCCCGGCCGCGTCGTCCCGGCCGGTCACGGCGCCGCCCTCCTGGTCCCGCCCGGTCACGGCGTCGCCCTCCTGGTCCCGCCCCGTCACGGCGCTGTCCTCGTCGCCACGGCCGGTCCCGACTCGGCCTCCAGAGGCGGCGGCGCCGTCCTCGTCGCCACGGCCGGTCCCGGCTCGACCTCCAGGGGCGGCGGGGCGAGCGCGCCGACCGAGGCGATCAGCGCGCGCAGCGAGATCCGGACCAGGTCGACGTCGGCGATGGCGATGGTGATGTCCCCGGTGATCACCACGCCGGTGGCGAGCACCCGGTCGAGCAGGTCCACCAGGGCCACCGGCCGGTAGGTCAGCGGGTCGTCGGCGCTGCTCGGGACCAGCGAGGTCACGCCCATGCCGACCGCCACGGTCCAGGGCCGCCCGGGGCCGGGCGGGCCGCCCCCGCAGTCACGCCGCCCCCCGGACCGGGTGCGGCTCCGGTTCCGCCACGAAGGAGTACGGCGGCCAGGGGCCGGTCAGCTCCAGCCGGATCTCCGGGTGCCGGTCCGCCAGCGCGCCGATCAGCGCGGAGAAGGCGTCCAGCCCGTCCCGGTCGATCAGGTACGCGCCGTTGAGCACCATGGCCGTGGGCGCGCCCGACAGCCGCCGGTCCTGCGGGGCGTGCCGGCGGGCGGCGACCGCACGCCCGGCGAGGGCGGTGTGCACGGCGGCCGCCGCGTCGGCGGCGATCCGCTGCCCCTCCTCGCGGGCACTGAGCTGGGCCTTGCGCCGCCGCAGGTACGCCGCACCGGCCCCGCCCCCGCCGGCCGGTTCCTCGGCGCGCGGCGTCGCCCCGGGCACCACGTACCCCTTGACGCCCCACTCCTCGCGGCCGGTGAGCCGGGCCAGCGCGCCGGTCAGCTCGTCGCGCCGCTCGACCAGCGCCCGGGCCGCCCGGTCGTCGTCGCGGTAGACGGTGGCCAGCCGGGCCGGCACCACTGCGCCGGCCCGGGACAGCGCGTCGACCACGGCGTGATGACTGCGGGCGGCCCGTTCCAGCCAGGCCAGGTCCTCCAGGTTGCGGCGCAACGCCTCCTCGCCGTACTCGGTCAACGGGGCATCGCTCACCACGGCGACCAGACCGGCGGCGGCAATCGTCCGCACCGGCGTGCCGGCGATCCCGGTGATCCCGGCCAGCGTGGCCGGGTCCGCCTCGGCGACCACGCCGTGCAGCCAGACACCGGTGCCCAGCGCGGCGGCCGAGGTGGGGTCAGCCGTCGTACTCATCCCACTCCTCCCTCGCGGCCCGCTCGGACCGGCCGGCGACCCGCGGCCGGCGGGCCGCCTCGACCTCCTCCGGGTCACGGGGACCCGGCTCGACCGGCGGGCGGGCCCTCGAACTGAGCCACGGGTCGTGCTCCCACCAGTCGATGCCGATCTGCCGGGCCGTGTCCACGGAGGCGATGACCAGCCGCAGCTTGAGCGTCAGCAGCTCGATGTCGAGCAGGCTGACCCGGATGTCACCGGCGATGACGATGCCCCGGTCGAGGACCCGTTCGAGGATGTCCCCGAGGTTCGCCGGTTCGTGCCCGGCCGGCAGCACCTGACCGGAGTTCTGCACCACCGCAGGAGTCCGCCCAACGGTCATCTCAGTCCCCCTTGCCCCGCTGGTAGCGACGCGTCCGCCGGTAGGCGAGCAGGCTGCCGGCCATGTCCAGCTCGACCTCATAGAGGCCGAGCAGGTCGGTCGACGCCGGGATACGGCGGTCCTCGACCACCTCCACCCCGATCAGCCAGCCGTCGTCGGTGGGCTCGATCGAGGTGATCCCGAGCGGGTCCCTGCCGGTCAGCCCGACGATCTGGCGCAGCCCCTCCCGGGCCGCCTCGGCGGCCGAGATCTCCTCGTACTCCTCCTCGTCGGCGTACCGGCCGGCTTCCCGGTCGTCCGGGTCGCGCCGGCGTTCGCGGTCGCCGTCGCCGCGGATCCGTCCTGGTGCCATCTCATCTCCCTCGCCCGCGGTGCGGCCCGTCCCGTCGGCCGCCGGTCCGCCGCCGCACGGGCGGCTGCCGTCGGCCGGCGGCGGTGCCGCGGGACGGGGTCGGGCTGGTGGAGCCGGTGGGCTCGGTCAGCCGGTCCAGCACCCGCTGCTGGGCCCGGTCCCGCTGCCGCGGGCTGATCTCGCCGGCCGCCGCCGCCCGGTCCAGCTCCTCCAGCTCGTGCCGGATGTTGACCGGGTTGTACTGCTGCGACTCCGCCTCCCGGGCGATCACCTTGACCACCACGGTGAGCCCCCGCACCGGGGCGTACGGCAGGGTGAGCAGCCCCCAGAGGATGTCCACGGCTCAGTCCACCAACTGGTGGGCGCTGACGAAGTCGTACGGGGCGAGCGGGCCGAGCAGCCGCATCCGGACCAGGTCCCGCCGCCGCTCGGCGAAGCCCTCCACCGCCTGGATGAACTCGTCCTCGTCGTCCGTGGCGACCAGGAAGGCCACGTTCACCGCGTCCAGCTCGTGGCTGGGCGGGCGGGCGGCGTTCGCCACCGCGTACCGGCCCACCGCGTCGACGAGGTCACGGTTCTCCGCCTCCCGCCGCAGCTCCACGGCCTGCGCGATCATCTCGCCGAGCCGGATCCGCTCCTCCCGGCACTCCACCTCCGACCGGCCGCGCACCTGGTCGGCGAGCGCGGCGGCGGGTGGGTTCTGGGCCAGCAGCCCGCTGATGAACTCCGCCTCGTCGAACCGCCCGTGCACCGTGTACTGCACGCGGTCCTCCAGCTCCGCCAGCGCGGCGGCGAACCGGTCGTGGTGCGCGTCCAGCAGGTCGTCGACCGCGTCCTCGCCGGTGACCACCGTGCCGAACCGCACCGGCAGCACCGGCGCCACCGCCGCGGTCGCGTCCAGCAGCCGCTGGTACGCGGTCAGGTCGGCCGGCCGGCCGATCGGTTCCTCCAGCCCGACCTCGCTGACCAGCACGGCGAGGTCACCCTGCCGGATGGCGGTCACCTCGCCCGGCGGGGAACCGACCCCCTCCGCGTCCGGAGTCGGCTCCACGTCGGACGGCATGATGCCGTAGAGGAACAGGCCGGTCTCGCCGGCCGGCTGCTTCCGCTCGTCGGTCATGTCAACGCTCCTCGTCCCGGCGCCGGCGCGGTCGCTCGTGGTCGGCGTCGCGGTCGCCGAGCGAATCCACCACGGCACCGCTGATCTCCTGGGCCGCCTTGCTGAGGCCGGAGACCGCCTTGCCCTTGGTCGCCGCCCCGGCCGCGTCCCCCACCATGTCGGGCAGGCCCTTCGTGCCCTTCGGGGTGATGCTCAGCCGGTCCACCGTCTCGGCGAACCGCAGGTACGTCTCGACGCTGGCGATGACGATCCGCGCGTTGATCTCCAACAGCTGGATGCCGACCACCGCGACCGACACCTGCGCGTCGATCACCACGCCCTTGTCCAGCACCGTCTCCACGACGTCGGCGAGGCCACCCCCACCGCTGCCGCTGCGCTCCAGGGCGCTACCTGACTGACTTCCGGTCGTCGTGGCTACCGTCATTCGTGACGCTCCTCTCGCCGGCGGCGAACCACCGGCCGTCGGGGGGATTCCGGGGTACGCCGGGCCAGCCGGGACCGCTGCGGCTCCGGGCGCGGCTCCCGCTCCTCGCGGGGCTGCGGGCGGCGGGCGCGCTCGGGCGGCCGGTGCCGCCGCTGCTCCTCCTCGGGCTCCTCGGCGTACTCGTCCTCGTCGTAGTCGTCGCCCTCGTCGTAGGCGTCGTACTCCTCCTCCTGCTCGGGGGGAAGCCGACGCTGCGGGGTACGACCGCGGCCGCGCTCGGCGGGCGGGCGCTCCGCCTCGCGGCCCGCCTGGACCTGCTGCTCCTCGCGGAGGGCGGTCTCGTGGTCCTTGACCACCCGCGAGTCCTCGATCTCGCCACGCCAGCCCTCGACCGCCTCGGGGTCGAGCACGGTGTGGGTCATCACGTGCCGGACGAAGCGCTTCAGCTCCAGCCGCACCCGGCGCCCCTGGGCCCGCCAGAGGTTGCCGGTGCGCTCGAAGAGGCCCTGCGGGTGGTATTCCAGGACGACCAGGATCCTGGTCAGTTCGGGGCCGACCTCGTGGAAGCTGACGGTGCCGTCGACGTGCCCCTTCTCGCCCTTGGACCGCCAGTGGATCAGCCGGTCGGGGACCTGCCGGACGATCGTCGACTCCCAGGTCCGGTGCGACCAGAAGACCTGCGCCTTCCAGGTCATCTTCTCGTCCGACTCGCAGTCGGCCTGCGCCACCTTCTTCATGAAGCTCGGGAAGTCGCCGAAGGTCGTCCACTGGTTGTACGCGACCCGGACCGGCACGCCGACCTCGATCGTCTCGACGATGTTGGTGACCTTGAGCTTCTTGCCGCCCTTGGCACCCTTGCCGCCGCCGCCACCGAACGCCGACATCAACTTCTCCTTACCGCCGGCCAGGCCGGCATGGAACATGGCCTTCATCGGCGAGTGGCCCTCGGCGAGCTTCTGCATCCCGGTGGCGGCGGCGATCAGGCCGGGGCCGCCGCCCTGCTGCGCGTACTCGCTGAGCCGGCCGGTGGCGCCGGTGATCCGGTCGGTGACCACCTGCACGGCCCGTTCGCCGATCGCCGCGGCCAGGTTGCGCAGCTCGTCGCCGAGTTGGTCACGCGCCTTGTCGGCCAGGTTGCTGGTCGCCATGCTCACCGCCTCCGTCGCCGGCTGCCGGCCTCGGCCCGGTCCTCGTCGTCGTCCCTCGCCTCCGGCTGCTGGTCGAGCTCCTGCTCCTCGTCGGGGGCCGAGCGTTCCCCGGCGGCCGCCTCCGTGCCCTGCCGGTCACCGCCGGACCTGCGGCGCAACGCGTCGACACTGCCGCGCAGCTTGCCGCTCAGCGCGTCGATGCCGCTGCCGGCCGCGGCGGTCGCCGCGGCCTTGCCGGCCGTGGCGAGCGGTCCGCCCAGCTTGCTGAGATTGCTCAGCTGGGGCGAGGAGTTCACCAGGTCACTGCCGTACCGAAGCAGGCCGCCGGGGTCCTTGCTGGCCCGCCCGACGGCCACCGCGGCGGCCAGGGTGAGGGCGGTACGCAGCTTTCTGCGGCGGCCGAGGAGGTAGCCGAATCCCACCGCCAGCGCTACCCGTGCTCCGCTCTTCATTCGTTCTCCTTCGCTCCCCGGCGGACGCGGACACCGCTCGTGAGGGGCAGGCCGGAAAACAGCTACCGGGGACCAGCGGAAATGGGCCTGCGACCGGGCGTCCCGTATCAGCGGACCCGGCGGGCAGTACCCGGGACCCCATCCGCAAAACCTGCCCGCGCAATTCGCGAGAGGCGCGTCACCCGGTAATCGGACAGCCGATCATGACCGGGCACCGGGCGGGCAAAGCGGACAGGCGTAGCGCCACGAGCAGGGAGAAGGCGATATCGCCCAGAAAGGAGAGGATGAACTCAGCGGGCAGGAAGCGCGGAATCGAGACACATTTCCGCGCGCAACTTCCCGTCCTTTTCGCGCAATTCTGCGCCGCATTTCTTCAGCACGGATATCGCACCGTGGTTGTCCGGGGTTGTTTCCGCGACCACGGTACGCATGCCGGCCGCGGCGGCGGCGTTCAGCAATTCACGCAGGGCGGCCGCGCCGAGCCCCTGGCCCCGGGCCGAGCGCCCCAGCCACATCCCGGTCTCCACCGTGCCGGGTTCCTCGCAGCGGGTCATCCGGACCATGCCGACCACCTCGCCACCCGCCACGATCGCGAACATCAGGGTGCGGGTGGGGCCGTCCAGGCCGCCGAAGCTGGCCCGGTGAAACTCTCGGAACGCGTCCCGGCGGGCCAGCGACCAGCCAGCCGGGGCCTCCACCGGGGGCATGACGTCCTCCGGCTCCGCCTCGGCCGCTGCTACGGAGAGCAACGGCTCCAGGTTTCCCTCGTCCACCGGCTCCAGTCGAACGGCACGCGTCACGAGCCGCAGTCTGCCGGTCGTACCGGCCCAAGTCCACCCCTTTGGTCCCGGACTGCCGGTCCGGCGGAGCGTACCGGCCGGTCGTACCCCCTCGGTGTTCCGCATCACGCTCCGTTGTCAGCCGACCGGACCTTCTTCAGTCCGCCGGGCCGAACTCGCAGAACACCACCGAGGCGTCGTCGGTCCGTTTGTGCCGACGCAGCCGGTCCGGATGGTCCCGTTCGGCGGCCCGCACCCGGCCGATCAACCCCGCCGGCCCCGCCGCGGCCGTCACGTCGAGCAGGCCCGCCCAGTCGAAGAGGCCGAACTGCTCGACCGCGCAGGACGCGCCGTCGCTGAGCAGCGCCGCGCGCCGCAGCGCCCCCGGCCCGCGCAGCGGCAGCGTCCCGGTCACCGCGTGGTACGCCGCGTCCGGGTCGGCGGCGGCGGCCCAGTAGCCGTGGGTCCGGTTCATCCGGGCCCGCTGCACGGTCACCGACCGGTGGAACCGGGTCGCCGGGTCGATGTCTCCGTCGGGCAGCGCGGCAGCGGCCCGGCGCAGGTCCGCGAGCGCCGCCTCCAGCCGCTCGTCGGAGACCACGCTGACCTCGCCACCGGCGTCCAGCACCAGCGGGCTGTCGCAGAGCACCAGGTAGTCCACCTGCTCGCCGCCCTCCCGGAGCAGGCAGACCGTGGACGACGGGGTCCCCGGGTGGTCGAGGTCGCACTCCCCGCCGTGGTCGGCCCGGACCGCCAGGATCGCCGCCGCGAGGCTGCTCATCAGCGTGGCCGCCGGCCGGGCCGCGACGGCCAGGCCGATCCGGGCGGCCAGGTGCCGGACGTACCAGGCCGGACCGTGCACGCACCCGGTGTCGAAGCCCTCCGGCACGGTGGCTCCGTCGAGGACCCCGACCAGCGGCCCGAACTGGAAGACGACGTCCTCGTTCTCCAGGCGGCCCGGCGCGGGATCGGAGGCGGACCGAACCCGCATCATCGGCGCCGTGCCGACCGGCCGCGCCGGCCGGCTCCCCGTCGGGTACCGGTGATCTGGTGCCCCCATCCGTCAGCTCCCTCCGTACCGGCGCTCCCCCTCGGCGCGGCCGACGCCGCGCAGCACCCCGGGAGCCGTCGCCTCCCCCGGCCTACCCGGAGCGGCGGACGCCATGCGGGCGGTGACCGGGACGGCAGCCCCGCAACTCATTGGCACGCACCCCGACCCCGCCGCCGCCATCCTGCACCGGCCGCACGCGGACGGGAAGGTCAGCGCCGCCGGTTGCGGGCCCGGGAGGAGCGCAACCGCCGCAACCGGCCGATCAGCACCGGCTCGGCGGCCAGCGCGGCCGGGTGGTCGAGCAGCGCGTTGAGCAGCTGGTAGTAGCGGGTGGCGGAGAGCCCGAAGGTGTCCCGAATGGCCTGCTCCTTGGCGCCGGCGTGCTTCCACCACTGCTGCTCGAAGGCGAGGATCTGCCGCTCCCGCTCGGTCAGGCCGTCCGCGCCGTCGGCCGGCTCGGGAGCGCGGTCGGCGGCCTCCGCCGGCCGGGTGTCGGGGGCAGCGGCCGACGGCGGATCGGCGGGCGGTGCCGGATCGGCCTCGACGGCCGGGGCGGAGCGGGGCGGGGGGACGGTGACGCCGGCCTCCCGGCGCGCGACGTCGGCGGGCCCGGACGGCTCGGGCCGGTCGGTGGCGGCCGCGGAGGCGTCGGCGGGCATGGCGCTCCTCGGGAGGCGGACGGCCGGCACGGCGACCGCCGGCCGGGGGGGACCCCAGCCTAACCAGGGCCCGCCCCGGCCGCATCGGACGTGGTGTCCGCGCCGGTCAGCGGCACGGACACCGGCGGGCGGTCAGGAGATGTCCCGCCGCCGCATCAGCCAGAACGCGGCGACCAGCACCAACGCGCCACCGAGGCCGAACACCAGGGCGGAGTCCTGCCAGGTGACCAGCAGCTCGGCGGGTTTGCACTCGCCCTTGGTGAACTCACACGCCCGGAAGTCGAACAGCTTCACCTGCTTCATGAACCACGCCTGGGCGTACGTGGAGAGGACGTACCGTTCGCCGAACGAGACCTCCAGCACGCCGACCGCGATGCGGACGGCGACCTCGCTGATCGCGAAGACCGCCACGGCGGCGCCGAGCGCCATCGCGGTGTGCCGGCCGAGCGAGGCGAGCGCGAAGGCGACCGCGCTGACCGCCAGGATGAGCCCGACCGCCCGCACGCCGTCCAGCCCGATCGAGCGCCAGACTCCGGCGGTCACCTTGGCGGTGGTCCCCTTGTAGCTGCCGATCAGCCAGAAGGCCAGCGTCCAGAACGCGCCGAGCACGACGCTCACCCCGAGCACCGTGGTGAGCAGCGCGGCCAGCTTGGTGCCCAGCACGGCGAGCCGTTTCGGCCGCCAGAGCAGCAGGTTCATCATCCCGCCGGTGCTCCACTCGGCCCCGACGAAGGAGGCGCCGACGATGAACGCGAAGAGCGCCACCGCGCCGGCGAACACGGCGATGAACATGGGAAACTCGGCCCGGAAGTCGAACTGGTATGGCAGGTTCCACTTCGGGTCGAACATCTCCGGCTGCGGCATCCAGTCCCGGCCGCAGTTCGGCCCGTACCGCTCCTCGGTGTTCTGCTCCCCGCGGGCCTTGGCCGCGTCGCAGTCGGCGACGCTCCGCTTCCAGTCCTCGACCGCCTTGCGGTACTGGGTGTCGGCCTCCGCCTGGGCGGCCGCGACCCGTTCCGGGGAGAGCTGCTGGCTGGAGAAGCTGAAGGCGGTGGCCACGCCGGCCAACCCGAGCAGCAGCAGGACCAGCAGCAGCCGGGTGAGCCGGCGCTTGGTCAGCCGGCGCAGTTCGGTGACATAGAGGCTCATGCGCCCCAACCTCCTCCGGTCGAGCCGGAGCCCGGCTCACCGACCTTCGTGGACTGGTCGACCTGCCGGTGCTGGCCGGGGACCGGCGCGGTGGCGGTCAGTTCCAGGAAGACGCTCTCCAGGTCGACCGCGACCGGCGTCAGCTCGCTGACGTACAGGCCCTGCTCGGCGAGGAGGCGACTGACCGTGGCCGGCTTGTCGACGCCGGTGAGCAGCAGATGGTCCGGTTCCGTGGTGCCGACCCGGATCCCGGCCCGGGTGAGCGTGTCGGCGGCCCTGGGCAGGTCGGTGACCGCCTCCAGCCGGACCCGCACGGTGCCCTGCGAGTGGGCCGCGAGCACCTGCTCGACCGGCCCGAACGCGACCCGCCGCCCCAGCGAGATGATGGTGACCGAGTCGCAGATGAGCTGGATCTCGCCGAGGATGTGGCTGGAGAGCACCACGGTCATGCCCGCGGCGGCGAGGTCTCGCATCAGGCTGCGCATCTCCCGGATGCCGCCCGGGTCGAGGCCGTTGGCGGGCTCGTCCAGGATCAGCAGCCGCGGGTTCTTGAGCAGCGCGGAGGCGACCGCGAGCCGCTGCTTCATGCCCAGCGAGTAGGTCTTCACCCGCTCGCCGGCCCGATCCCGGAGCCCGACCAGCTCCAGCACCTCGTCGACCCGCTGCCGCGGCAGCTCGCCGGCCTGGGCCAGCAGGCCCAGGGTGTCCCGGGCCGAGAAGTGCGGGAAGAACTGCGGACTCTCCACGATGGCCCCGACCTGCCCGGCCACGACGGGCAGCGAGTGCGGCAGCTCCTGACCGAGGATGGCCATCCGGCCGCCGTTGGGCTTGATGAGGCCGAGCAGCGTACGCAGCGTGGTGGTCTTGCCCGAACCGTTCGGGCCGAGGAAGCCGTGCACCTGCCCGGCCTCGACCCGCATGTCGAAGCCGTCGAGCGCGTGTCGCACCCCGCGTTTGCGGCTCCGGTACGTCTTGCGGAGACCCTCGATCTCCAGGACAGCCGACAAGCTGACCTCCCCCGATGTGTAGGTGACAGCCGACACCATACTTGGTATGCAGCGGGCGGCAATACCGGGTATGCAGCGACTCGCCCAAGTGAGCTAGTCGAGAGGGGTTTCCTGGCCGATCAGGCGCAGACGACCTGCACCCCGGCGTCCCGGAACGCCTGCACCACAGCTGGGGCCGCGCCGGAGTCGGTTACCAGCGTCTCCACCCGGTCCACCGGGCAGATCCGGGCGAAGGCGTGACCACCGAGCTTGGACGAGTCGGCGATCACCACCACCCGCTTGGCCCGAGCCACCATCAGGCTGTTCATCGCCGCCTCGCCCTCGTGGTGCGCGGCGGCGCCGAGCTGCGGGTCGATCGCGTCCACGCCGAGCAGCGCGACGTCCAGGGTCACCTCGCGCAGCAGCGCCCCGCCCAGCGGGCCGACCAGCTCGAACGACTTGGGCCGAACCACGCCGCCCGCCACCACCACCTTCATCCGGGAGCGGACCAGCAGCTCGTTGGCGATGTTCAGGGCGTTGGTGACCACGGTGAGCTGGGCACCCTCGGCGTTGGTGTTGAGATCCGGCCGCACGGCCAACGCCCGGGCCACCTCGGTGCTGGTGGTGCCGCCGTTCAGGCCGACCACGGTGCCCGGGGACACCAGCGCCGCGGCGGCCGCCCCGATCCGCTGCTTCTCGGCCGAGTGCTTGGCGGTCTTGTAGCGCAGCGGCAGGTCGTACGACACCCCGTTGGCGACCGCCCCGCCCCGGGTACGCGTGATCATCTGCTGCTGGGCGAGCTGGTCGAAGTCACGCCGGATGGTGGCCTGGGAGACGTCCAGCCGCTCGGCCGCCTCCTCGACGCTGACCCGACCGCTGTCGGTCAGCATCTCGAGCAGGGCGTTCCATCGGGCGTACCGGTCCACCGCGGGGGCCTCCACTGACTCTGCACGAACGGTGATTGATTGCGTGCACAGTAGTGCGCGAAACTACCAACACGCAAAACCCTGACCTGCGCAATCTGGGAGGCGGTTGCCACGGCCACCCCGGCTCGCGCAGAATGACGCGCGAAAGGCGGCCATAACGCGCCGTATTGCGCAAGTTCTCCCCTGGCGAGGAGTTGTCATGGCGTACGTGCACGCGGAGATCGCGAGCCAGCCCGACTGCTGGCGGGAGGCGGCGCGGCTCGCCCCGACGGTCGCCGACAGCCTGCCGCGCCCCGGCGAGCGGGTCGCCGTCGTCGGCTGCGGCACGTCGTGGTTCATGGCGACGGCGTACGCCGGGCTGCGCGAACGCGCCGGCCTGGGCGAGACGGACGCCTTCCAGGCCAGTGAATTCCCCACCGGCCGCCGCTACGACCGGCTCATTGCCATCACCCGCTCCGGCACCACCACCGAGGTGCTGGACCTGCTCGCCGCGCTGCGCGGCCAACTCCCCACCACGGTGCTGGTCGGCGATCCGGCCTCCCCGGCGGTGGAGCTGGCCGACGCCGCGGTGACCATGCCCTTCGCCGACGAGCGCTCGGTCGTGCAGACCCGCTTCGCCACCAGCGCGCTCGCCCTGCTCCGCGCCCACCTCGGCGAGGACCTGGGCCGGCTGGCCGCCGACGCCGAGGTGGCCGTCCGGGCCCCGCTGCCGGTCGACCCGGCCGGGATCGAGCAGGTCACCTTCCTCGGGCGCGGCTGGACGGTCGGGTTGGCCCAGGAGGCCGCGCTGAAGTGCCGCGAGGCGGCCACCTTCTGGGCCGAGGCGTACCCGGCGATGGACTACCGGCACGGCCCCATCTCGATCGCCGCCCCGGGCCGGCTGGTCTGGGCGTTCGGCGGGATCCCCGAGGGGCTGCCCGAGGACGTCGCCGCCACCGGGGCCACCTTCGTGCACAGCCGTACCCACGGCTGCCACACCGTGCTGACCAGTTGGGCGGCCGGGCGTACCCCGGTCGACCCGATGGCCGACCTGATCCTCGCCCAACGCTTCGCCGTCGCGCTCGCCACCAGCCGCGGCCTCGACCCGGACGCGCCCCGGCACCTGACCCGCTCCGTGGTGCTCGCATGAGCGAGCGCCAGCGAGCGAATCATCAACTCAGTGCGTTGGTGCCTCACGGCGTCGGCGAGCGAAGCGAGACGACGGCGTGAGCTCAGGCGACGAGGTCGTCGTCGCGCTCGACGTGGGCGGCACCGGGATGAAGTGCGCCCTGGTCCGCTCCGACGGGCGGACCGCGCACACCGAACGGCACGCTACCGGGGCGGCCCGCGGCCCCGAGGCGGTGGTGGGAACCATCCTCGACGTCGCCGAGGGGCTGGCCGAAAAGGCGCGCGCCGATGGCCTGACCCCGGTGGCCTGCGGGATCGCCGTACCAGGGGTGGTCGACGAGGCCCACGGGATCGCGGTCTGGTCGGCGAACGTGGGCTTCCGGGACGTACCGGTGCGGGACCTGGCGCAGGCGCGGCTCGGCCTGCCCACGGCGCTCGGCCACGACGTGCGGTCCGGCGGCCTGGCGGAGGCGCGGCTCGGCGCCGGCCGCGACGGCGGCCACGTGCTCTTCGTCGCGATCGGCACCGGCATCGCCGCCGCCCACGTGGTCGACGGCTCGGCCACCGTCGGCGCGCACGGCGCCGCCGGGGAGATCGGCCACATCCTGGTACGCCCCGACGGCCCGCGCTGCGGCTGCGGCCGCCCCGGCTGCCTGGAGGCGGTGGCCTCGGCCTCGGCGATCGGCCGCCGGTACGCCGAGCTGTCCGGCGCCCCGGCCACCGCGGCCGAGGTGGCGGACCGGTCGGCGGCCGGTGAACCGCTGGCCGGCCGGGTCTGGCGGGAGGCGGTCGAGGCGCTCGCCGACGGGCTCGCCACCGCCCAGGCGCTCTTCGACGTCGAGACGATCGTGATCGGCGGCGGGCTGGCCCAGGCCGGGTCCCGGCTGCTCGACCCGCTGCGCACGGCGCTGCGCGAGCGGCTGACCTTCCACCGGGAGCCGCGACTGGTCGCGGCGGCCCTCGGCGACGAGGCCGGCTGCCTCGGTGCCGCCCTGCTCGCCCTGGACACCCTGGATTAAGGAGAGTCGATGACCCTGCGCGTGACCGGCAAGGTGGTGACCCCGACCGGCGTGATCCGGCAGGGCTGCGTCGAGATCGTGGGTGACCGGGTCCGGGCCGTCGCCGAATACCCGTCGGTGCGCGACGGGCACTGGATCGTGCCGGGCTTCGTGGACATGCACACCCACGGCGGGGGCGGGCACACCTTCACCACCGGCGACGCCGGGTCGGCCCGCGAGGCGGCCGCGTTCCACCTGCGGCACGGCACCACCACCCTGCTGGCCAGCCTGGTCAGCTCCCCGTACGAGCTGATGCGGCAGGCCACCGCCGCGTACCGGCCGCTGGTCGAGTCCGGCGTGCTGGCCGGGGTCCACTTCGAGGGGCCGTACCTGTCGGCGGACCGCTGCGGCGCGCAGAACCCCGAGTTCCTCCGCGACCCGTCAACCGACGAGGTGACCGAGCTGATCGAGCTGGGCGGCGGCGCGGTCCGGATGGTCACCCTGGCCCCGGAGCGGGACGGCGCGCTGGAGGCGATCAAGCTACTCGTCTCGCGCGGCGTGGTGGCCGCGGTCGGGCACACCGACGCCACCTGGGAGCAGACCCGGGCGGCCGTGGCCGCCGGCGCGAGCGTCGGGACGCACCTGTTCAACGGGATGCGCCCGGTGCACCACCGGGAGCCCGGACCGGTGGTCGCGCTGCTCGACGCGTCGAACGTGGTCTGCGAGCTGGTCGCCGACGGGGTGCACCTGCACGACGGCATGCTCGCCTTCGCCACCTCGGTGGCCGGCCCGGAGCGGGCCGCCCTGATCACCGACGCGATGGCCGCCGCCGGCATGCCCGACGGCGAGTACGAGCTGGGCGGCCAGGCGGTCACCGTGTCCGGCGGGGTGGCCCGGCTGAGCCGGGACGGCGCCATCGCCGGCAGCACCCTGACCATGGACGCCGCCCTGCGGCACGCCGTCGCGGCGGGCGTCGCCGTGCCGGACGCCTGCCGCATGGTCGCCACCACCCCGGCCCGGGCGATCGGCCTGGGTGACCAGGTTGGGGCACTCCAGCCCGGGCTCCGGGCCGACCTCGTCGTGCTCGACGACGACTTCAACGTGGTCCGCGTGATGCGCGGCGGCTCCTGGGTGGAGTGACGCTGCGGGCTGCGGGCTGCGCCTTGCGGCGCCGCCGGCAGTTGCAGCTCTTCGATGCCCTACGACCTTGATGACGTAGATGGATCGCCCGGGTCGCGGCGAGCGGCGGCTCCGGCGGCGGGACGCCTGAGTCGTTTACGACATCAAGTTTGTGGGCGACCACCAACCACCCGGCGGCCCGGCGCCACGCCGGGCGAAGCGGGCACTACGCCGTCGGCGAAGGGGCACCGTGCCGCCGCGCGAACAGGGCCGCCGCCGTGCGAAACAGGGCCGCCACGCCGCCACGCGGAGCGGACGCCACATCGCCGCACGAAGCAGGCACCACGCCGCCGCACAAGCGGGGCACCATGCCGCCGGCGTCAGCCGGCGGCGGGGACCTCGACGCCGAGCACGGCCTGCTCGTCCGGGCGGTGCACCAGCACGTCGGAGAGGAACGACTGCATCGCAGGGCCCATGCCGACGTCCCGGCCGGCCCGCTCGGAGAGCAGCCACTTGTGCTCGATGATCTGGGTGAAGAGTTCCTGCGGCTCCAGCTTGCGGCGCAGGTGCGCCGGCACCGCCCGGACCACCGGCTCGAACACCTCGGTCAGCCAGCGGTGGGCCGCCTGCTGCTCGTCGGTCAGGTCGCTCTCCACCCGGTACGCGTCCAGGTCGTTGAGGAGCTTGCGGGCCTGGTTCTCCTCGGCGTCCAAGCCGGTGAGGCGGAGCAGCCGCCGGGTGTGGTAGCCGGCGTCGACCACCTTGGGCCGGACCAGGTACCGGCCGTCGTCGGCGGTGGACATGGCCACCTCGGCGACGTCGAAGCCGAGTTCGTTGAGGCGGCGGATCCGCCCCTCGATGTCGTGCCGGGCGTCCCGCTCGATCTGCTGCTCGTAGGTGATCTCGTGCCAGAGCCGCTCGTAGCGCTGCACGACCTCCTCGCAGACCACCTCCGGGTCGATCGACTCGTGCAGCAGCCCGGCGGCCTGCAGGTCCAGCGCCTCGCCGAAGATGTTGACCCGGGCGATCTCCAGGTCCTCGCCGCGCTGGCCGTTGGAGAGCGACCGGTGCAACGCCCCCGTCTCGGCGTCCACCAGGTATGCGGCGAACGCCCCGGCGTCGCGACGGAACAGCGTGTTGGACAGCGAGCAGTCGCCCCAGAAGAAGCCGGTCAGGTGCATCCGGACCAGCAGCACCGCCAGCGCGTCGAGCAGCCGGTTCATGGTCTCCGGCCGCAGCATCCGGGAGAAGAGCGCCCGGTACGGCAGGGAGAACTGGAGGTGCCGGGTGATCAGCACCGGGTCCAGCGGCTGCCCGTCGTCGGTCTGCCGGTCCGCCACGATCGCGACCGCCTCGACCGATGGGAAGTCGATCCGCTCCAGCGCCCGGAGCAGGTCGTACTCCCGCTCGGCGACCCGCTCGCCGGTCTCCTTCACCGCGTAGACGTAGCCACCGAGTCGGACGAAGCGGACGATGTGCCGCGAGATGCCCTGCGGCAGCGCGACCAGGTGCTGGGCAGGCCACTCCTCCAGCGGGGTCGACCATGGGAGGTCGAGCAGCGCCGGGTCCACGAGGGCCGAGGTGATCCGCACGCCGACAAGTGTGACCCCTTCCCCCGGTGCGGCGCTTCCCGTCGTGGGCCGGCCCACAGCCGCCGACGCCCGCACCGGCCCGGCAACGCCGGCGGCCGGTAGCGTGGTCGCGTGCGGGAGACCACGGGAGTACGCGAGAAGCTGCGGCTCCGGCCCGTCCGGCCCGCCGGCTGGCGGTGGGACGGGCTGCTGCTCGCCGCCCTGGTGGCCCTGACCGTGGCGCTCGCCACCGGCCACCTCTTCGGGGTGGACCGGGCGGTCGCCGACTGGGCCGCGGACCACCGCCCCACCGCCGCCCGGTGGACGGCGATGATCCTGAACTTCCTGGGGCAGGGCACCCCGCTGACGCTGCTCGCGGCCGGGCTGGGCGTGCTGGTGGCGATCCGGCTGCTCTCGGTCCGCCCGGTGCTGCCCCCGGTGGCCGCGTTCGTGCTCACGACCTTCACCATCGGGCCGTTGAAGGTGTGGACCGCGCGGCCGGCGCCCAGCGCCAGCGTCAAGGAGCCGTTCCTGCCGCCCGACCAGACCCTGCCGCTGTTCCAGCACGACCTGCCGGTGCGGTTCGCCCAGTCCTACCCGTCGGGGCACGTGGCCAACGCGATCGTCTGGTACGGCGTGCTCGCCCTGCTCCTGGTGCCGCTGCTGCGCAGCTTCGGCCGCACCGTCCCGCCCCGGCTGGTCACCGTGGTCCGGGTGCTGCCGCCGCTGACCGTGCTCTGCACGACCACGTACCTCGGCTGGCACTGGCTGACCGACTCGGTCGCCGGGCTGCTGCTCGGCCTGCTGCTGGACCGGCTGCTGCACCGGGTGCCCTGGGACAGCCTGCCGTTACCCGGTGCGCTGCGGAACTGGGACCGGCCGTTCATCTCGGCCCCGTAGCCTGCGCCCGTGGCGGAACTGGCGCGGCGGCTGGCCGTACCCGATGCGGTGGTCATCGGTCTGGGGTCGATGCTCGGCGCGGGCGTTTTCGTGGTCTTCGCCCCGGCCACCGCGGCGGCCGGCGGCGTCGGGCTGCTGCTCGCGCTGGCCCTGGCCGGTTTCGTCGCCTTCTGCAACGCGACCAGCTCCGCGCGGCTGGCGGCCCGCTACCCGGAGTCCGGCGGCACCTACGTCTACGGGCGGGAACGGCTGAACCCGTTCGCCGGCTTCGTCGCCGGCTGGGGATTCGTGGTCGGCAAGACGGCGAGCTGCGCGGCGATGGCGCTGACCATCGGGGCGTACCTCTGGCCGGGGCGGGCGCGGCTCGTCGCGGTCCTCGCGGTGGTGGCGGTGACCGCGGTGAACCTGCGCGGCATCGGCAGGACCGCGACCGCGACCCGGATCCTGGTGGGCCTCGTGCTGGCCGTGCTGACCCTGGTCGCGGTCACCGGTCTCGCCGCCGGTCACCTGGTCCCGGCCCGGATCGGTGACCTGGGCGGCACCGGAGTCCGGGGCGTGCTGACCGCCGCCGGCCTGCTCTTCTTCGCCTTCGCCGGGTACGCCCGGATCGCCACCCTCGGCGAGGAGGTCCGCGACCCGGAGCGGACCATCCCCCGCGCGGTGCCGCTGGCCCTCGGCCTCGTGCTGGCGATCTACCTGGTGCTGGCCGTGGTGGCCCTCGGCGTGCTCGGGCCCCAGCGGCTGGCCGCCGCCACCGCGCCGCTGGCCGACGTGGTGACCGCCGCCGGCCTGCCCGACCTGGCCTGGCTGGTCCGGGCCGGCGCGACCGTGGCGGTGACCGGGGTGCTGCTCTCCCTGCTCGCCGGGGTCGGTCGGACCACCCTCGCGATGGCCCGGCGCCGGGACCTGCCCGGCGCGCTGGCCGCCGTGCACCCCCGGTACCGGGTGCCGCACCGCGCCGAACTGGCCGTGGCCGCCGTGGTGGTGGTCGTGGTGGCCGTGGCCGACGTGCGGGGCGCGATCGGCTTCTCCAGCTGCACGGTGCTGGTCTACTACGCGATCGCGAACGCCTCGGCGCTCACCCTGGGTCGCGACCCGGGCCGGAAGATCCCGGTGCAGCTCCTCGCCGCGCTGGGGCTGGTCGGCTGCATCGTGCTGGCGGTGAGCCTGCCGCTGTCCAGCGTGCTCGCCGGCTTCGGCGTGCTCGCCCTCGGCGCCGCCGGGTACGCCCTCCGCCACGCGCTCGGCCGCGCCTGACCGCGGTCAGTCCTCCGACTGGCGCGGCACCGGCGTGCCGGGCGGCTCCGGCGGGAGCGGGGTGGTTTCCCGGAGCAGGGCGCTCAGCCCGGCCCGTCGGGCCACCACGGTCAGCCGGTCCCCCGCGTGGATCACCATCCGCGGGTCGGCGGACCACTCGGTGCGCTGCCCGGCGCGGGTGTACGCGAGCAGGCGCACCTCGCCGGGGCGGGCCACCGCGCCGAGGGGACGGCCGTCCAGCGGCGAGCCGGCCATGACCGGCACGTCGGTGACCAGCAGCGCGTGCCGGCCCACCGGGATGGTGGCGATCACCGCGCGGTCCAGCAGCGCCGCCGCGAACGCGGGCGCCGCCAGGTAGGACACGCTGCGGGAGATGCCGATGCCGAACGCCTGCTGGATCCGCTCGGCGAAGTCGCCGTCGAAGAGCCGCAGCACCACCCGCAGGTCGGGATCGAGGCTGCGGGCGTTCAGCGCGGCACGCAGGTTGGCGCCGTCGTCGGTGGAGACCACCACCAGCGCCTGGCAGGTCGCCACGGAGGCGGCTCGCAGCGTCTCCTCCTGGCCGGCGTCGCCGACGATGAGCGGCACGCCGAGCCGGTGCGCGAGCGCCGCGCCCCGGGCTGCCGGATTCCGGTCGATGGCGACCACCTCGACCCCGAAGTCGTGCAGCTGGGCCATCACCCGGGTGCCGATGTTGCCCAGCCCGACCACCACCACGTGGCCGGCGCGGTCGGGTTGGATCCGCCCGTTGTGCAGGGCGAGCCGGGCGTTGACGATGCCGTCGACCACCGCGGCCGTGATCAGCGGAATCAGCGCCAGCCCGGCCAGGGTGAGCACCACCTGCATGATCTGGGCGGCGACCGGCTTGTCGACGTCCGGATCCTCCCCGCTCAACGTGTTGACCAGGGTGAGATAGAGCGCGTCCGACCAGTTCACGCTTGCGGCGCGGGCGTTCAGCCAGCCGAGGACGGCGATCACCGCCAGCAGCACCAGCACCGCCACGCCGATCTTGCGGGTGGCGAAGCTGCGGACCGCACGGAGCAGCACGAGGAAGGGCTGCCGGCGCCGCCGGGCCCGGGCCAGCCGGCGGGCGGCCAGCTCGGTGCCGGCCGGCTGCCCGCTCGCCTCGGCCAGCACCACGTCGGCCGCCGCCTCGTCGGCGGGCAGCACCCGGATCAGCTCCGGATCGGTGGTGACGGCCAGCCCGGAGAGCACGTCCTGCGGGCGTACGTCGGCGCGGCGGGCCACGTAGAGGGTGCGTCCGGCGTGCCGGAAATGGGTGGGAGCCAGCTCGCCCAGCGCGGCCGCGACGAACGCCGGGGCGGCCATCGAGGCGTCGGAGAGCACCGCCGAGTCGGGGAAGAGCTGCTGCAGGCCGTTGGCGAGGCTGGTGTTGAACATGCGGACCACCAGGCGCAGCCGGGGCTCGACCTCCTGGGCGCAGAGCGCGGCGTGCATGTTGCCCACGTCGTCCTGGTGCAGCAGGGCCAACCCGTCCGCGCCGGCCAGCCCGGCCCGGCGGAAGGCGGTCTCGTCGAGCCGGTCGGCCAGGACCACCTGGACGCCCTCGATGTCCCGGCCGTCCGGCCCGTCGGAGCGGCGGCGCTCGGGCACGATCAGGGTGACCCGGACCTGCCCGGTTGGCGAGTTGGTGGCGAGCAACGACCGGACCACCCAGTACGCCAGCGGGTCGGAGCCGCAGACCACGTAGTGCGGGCGGACGTCGCCGTTCATCCGCAGGCGGCCGGCAGCGCGGCGGGCGCGGTCGCGCAAGGGCTCGGCCATGCCCGGATGGTAGTCACCCGCTCGCGGTGCGCGCAGCCCCATGATCGTGAACGCATGGTGTTTCCGGGTACGGGTAGGCGGTGCGCCATGCAGACGTTCCTCCCGTACCCGGACTTCCTGGCGAGCGCCCGGGCGCTGGACCAGAGGCGGCTGGGCAAGCAGCGGGTGGAGACCATCCAGGTGCTCCGCGGGCTGACCCGGCCGACGTACGGCTGGCGCAACCACCCCGCGGTGAAGATGTGGGCCGGGTACGAGGAGGCGCTGACCCGGTACGGGCTGGACGTGTGCGCCGTGTGGTGCGAGCCGGGGCGCGCGGACACCTGCGCGGCCACGCTGACCACGGATCTCGCCGCCGCCTGCGGCATTACCGCCGTCCGTACCCAGGCGGAGCTGGCCGAGGCCGGGGAGCTGCCGCCCTGGCTGGGCCGGGAGGACCTGCACCGCAGCCACCGGTCGTCACTGCTGCGCAAGGATCCGGCGCACTACGGCCCCCAGTTCGCCGACGTCCCGCCCGACCTGGAATACGTCTGGCCCCCGTCGGATCGTGAGCGCCGCTGCGTGCACTGAAGGGGAAGGGTGCGCGCGTGGCGCTGTCGCGAGTGGCCGGTCCGTTCCCGCGGCCTGCCGGCCGGCCAGGGATCGAAATGCGTTGCCCGCCTCTCCCGCGCGGCTCTACCGTGAGCGCGCAAGGTCAACCACCGCTCCGGGAGCCGTCGATGTCGCTGCCACACCGCACCACCGTGCCGTCGTGGCTGCTCAGCGTCGGTTGCCGAGCCGAAGGTCCCCGCACGGGGTGGCCCGACTGACGCGTACGCCCGTACGCGCCACAGCCGCCCCGTCGCCAGGACCGGGCGGCTTTTTGCTGCCCGCCACCGATCGTGAAGGGAGAGCCCGGTGGACGCCGTCCTCGTTGTCAACGCCGACCTCGGCCCGCTGCACCGGGTCACCGTCCAGCACGCGATCCGGATGCTCTGCCGGCGGGTCGCCGAGATCCACGAGGCCGACCCGGACCAGGTGATCGGGGTCTTCCCGGTCCCCCGGGTGGTCCGTCTCGTCCGGTACGTCGTCACCCGCTGGCGGTTCAGCGCCGGGCCGGCCTGGTCGCGGGGCGGGGTGCTGCGCCGCGACGGCCGGCGCTGCGCGTACTGCGACGCCCCGGCCAGCACGATCGACCACATCCTGCCCCGCTCGCGCGGGGGCCGGAACACCTGGAAGAACACCACCGCCGCCTGCTACGAGTGCAACCAGCGCAAGGGCGACCGGACGCCGGCCGAGGCGGGCATGCCGCTGCGGCGCGAGCCGGTGACGCCGACCTGGGCGGCGCTCGCGGGGCGGTGACGGCCGGCCGGCGGGCACAGGGGGTCGCGTCGGAGGTACGCCTCCGGCGCGGCGCCCGCCGGCCCCGGGACGTTCCCGCTCAGCCCGGTGTCACCGTCCACCACCGGAGACCGTCGTCGGAGAGGTACACGCCGTTCGCGTCGTACCAGAGGTAGCGGCCCTCGTCGGCCGCCGTCGGCGGTGCCAGCGGCTCCGACACCGGCCCGCTCAGCGGCGCGTACGCCCGGCCGTCGGGGCTGACCAGCAGCCCGGCGCCGGTCTCGTGCCGGGCGAGCAGGACGTGCGAGCCGTCCCGGGCGACCAGCGAGGCCCCCTGGAACGACCAGCCCTCCGGGAGCCGGGGCTCCTCCGCTCGCCAGCCGGTGGCGCCACCGCTGCTGTGGTAGACCCGCAGGCCGCCCGACCCGTGGTCGAGGAAGGTGACGAAGACCGTCCGGCCGTCCGTGGTGGCGACGTCGAAGACACACTCGTTCGCCGGCGGCTCCTGGTCGAAGACGTGCATCTCCCAGCTCTGCCCACCGGTGCGGCTCACCGCCACGGCGGGGCGCCGGGTCGCGGGATCACAGCCGCGCATCCAGTAACCGGCGGACGGCGGTGCGGCCACCGGGACGGCGCCGGCCAGCGGCGGCTGCGACCTCAGCAGCGCGAGCGAACCGGCCGCCGGATCGGGGACCACGATCTCGCAGCCCTGCGGGACGTACACCACGCAACCCCAGGTCCGGGTGCCCGGCGCGGCCGCCTGGCGCGCGGGCCCCAGGCCGCCGCCATCCCGCCAGGTCGCACCACCGTCCACGCTGATCCGGCGCACGGTCGGCCCGCTGCCCTTGCCCGGCTCGGTCGACGGCAGGTCCAGCACCAGGAAGGCCGGCCCGAGCACGGTAGGCGCCAGCGGGTCGGCGCCGGCGCGCGCCGGGAACTCCGTGCGCTGCCGCCAGGTCCGCCCGCCGTCGTCCGAGCCGACCAGGCGCTGTGCACAGCCCGCGCAGTCCGCCAATAGGGCGTACAGGTGGTTCCGGTCGCCGGCGCCCGCCCAGATCACCTCGGTCCGGCCACCGGCCGCGGGGCCGGCCGGCACCCGCAGGGAGGCCAGCGACGGCAGTACGGTGACCGCGGCGAACGCGAGCGCGACGATCGCCGCCAGCGTGGTGGTGGCGGCCGCCACCCGGGCCCGGGTACGCAGCCGCCCGGCCCGCCGCACCACCGTGCTGAAGTCGGGTTGCGGCGCGATCCAGTCCAGTTCGTCGCGCAGTCCGTGGAAATTCGGCTCAGGCATGGCGCACCTTCCACTCAGCGGCAGGATCTTCGGTCAGGTGGCGGGCGAGCGCGGCCCGCCCACGGGAGAGCCGGGCCTTGACGGTGCCGACCGGCACGCCGAGCGCCTCGGCGACCTCCACCACCGGCAGGTCGGCCAGGTAGTGCAGGACCATTGCCTCGCGGGTCGGTCGGGCCAGCCGCCGCAGCGCCGCGACCAGGGCCACCCGGTCGGGGGAGAGGCCGGGCACCTGCGGGGCCGGGTCGATCCGCCCGCTGCGCAGCAGCCGGTCGAACAGCCAGCGCCGCCGGTACCGGGTCCGGGCCAGGTTCATCGCCACGGTGCGCAACCAGGTCTCCGGATCGTCCAGGGCGAGGAAACGAGCCGGTCGGGCCAGCGCCCGGGCATAGGCCTCGTGCACCACGTCCTGCGCCTCGGGCAGGCTGCCGGTCAGCGCGCAGAGCTGCCCCACCAACCGGCGATAGTGCGCCCGGTACGCCTCGTGCACCGCCGTCACGCCGTCCATCCGCTCCCCTTCCGACGGTTCTCCCAACGGACCAGCGGCACGGCGGGAAGGTTGCACCCGTCCTGAGGAAAGTTGATCCGGCCGGACGGATCGGCTGCGGAGCCGGATTTGGTGCGGGCCGGCGAGCACGCGGCCGCGGCTGCCGCCGGCCGTCACCCGGCGGTCAGGGGCGGCCGGGTGGTGCCCAGCCGAAGCGCGGCGGCCGGCGTTCGTTGGCCGCCGCCACCCCCTCGCGGGCCTCGCCGCTGGCCCGGACCTGGCCGTGCCACCAGGCGATCCGCGCGTCGTCGGCGCGCCCGTCGATGATCTCCTTGGCCGCGGCGACGGTGAGCCGCGACCGCTCGGCGATGGCGGCGGTGACCACCGCCACCCGGGGAGCCAGCCCGTCGGCCGGCAGCACCTCGTCGACCAGGCCGATCCGCAGCGCCCGCCCGGCGTCGACCAGCTCGCTGGTGAACAGCAGGTGCTTGGCGGCGGACGGGCCGACCAGCCGGGCCAGCCGCCGGGTGGTCGGGGCGGGGTAGACCAGCCCCAGCCGCGCCGGGGGTACGCCGAACCGGGCGTCCGCCGCGGCGAGCCGCAAGTCGCAGGCGACGGCCAGCTGGCAGCCGCCGCCGACGCAGGCCCCTTCGACGGCGGCCACCGTGGGCTTGGCGAACGCGGCCAACCGTTCCTCGGCGGCCACCGCGATGCTGCCGTCCCCGGCCTCCAGCAACTCGTCCAGGTCGCCGAGGTCCGCCCCGGCGCAGAACGTGCCGTCGGCGCCGGTGAGCACCAGCGCGCGCACCGCCGGGTCCGCGTCCAGGCCGTCCAGCACCACGGGGAGCTGCCGCCACATGTCCGGGGTCATCGCGTTGCGGCGGGCCGGGTTCCGGATGACCACGGTCGCCACCGGGCCGGTCACCATCACGGTCAGCTCCGCGTCCGACATGTGTCCCCTTCCGCCGCCGGTCCGGCTGACCATAACGGCGCGGGCCCGACGACCACCCGCGTGGGTGGCCGCCGGGCCCGCCGACGGTACGGTCAGGTCAGGAGACGTTGACCGCGGTGTCGTCGATCACGAAGGACGTCTGCAGCGAGATGTCCTCGGCGCCGGTGAACTTCAGGGTGACGGTCTGCCCGGCGTACGCGGCCAGCGAGAACGACTTCTGGCTGTAGCCGGCGGCCTTGTTCAGGTTCGAGTAGGTGGCCAGGGTGGCCAGCACCGTCCCGGACGAGTTGAGCACCTGCACCCGCAGCGTGTCGTACGCCGTGGTGGTGGTCGACTCGGAGCTGTCGATGTGCAGCCAGAAGCTGAAGTTGTACGACGAGCAGCCGGCCGGCAGGCTCACCGCCTGGGAGAGCGTGTCGGTGTGGGTGGTGCCGTAGCCGTCCAGCCAGGCGTTCCAGGTGCCGCCGTGGGTCGGCTGGCCGCTGGAGCCGTACTGGCCGATGACGCCCGAGGTGGACGCCCAGACCGTCCGGCCGGACTCGAAGCCGGGGTTGCCCAGCTTCTGCCCGGCGCCGGTGCAGCCACCGGTGCCGTTCACGGTCAACTGGTAGGTCGCCGTGTGGTTCACCGAGGTGCCGGTGCCGGTGACGGTGACCGGGTAGGTGCCGGCCGGGGTGCTCGCCGACGTGCTGATGGTGAGGGTGGACGAGCCGCCCGAGGTCACCGAGGACGGGCTGAACGACGCGGTGGCGCCGGTCGGCAGGCCGGACGCGGAGAACGTCACGGTCTGCGCGGTGCCGCTGGTGGTGGCGGTGGACACGGTGGTGGAGACGGCGCTGCCCGGGTTGACCGAGCCGGAGGTCGGCGAGAGCGAGACGGAGAAGTCGTTGCCGGTCGACCCGCAGGGCGCGTCGTTGCCGGCCACGTTCACCGCGGTCCACGCCGCCTGGACGGTCTTGTACTCGGTGGAGCAGTTGCCGTACAGGTCCGTCGCCGCGCGCAGCGTGTACGCCCGAGCGGTGTTCGCCGGGTTGCTGGTGTTGACGTACGAGGTGCTCGAGGTGAAGTACAGGTCGAGCGCCCGGTACCAGATCTTCTCCGCCTTGGCCCGGCCGATGCCGGTCACCGCCGGGGCGGAGCCGCAGAGCGGCGAGGTGCCGTACGCGGTGGAGCCGGTGCCCTCGGCCAGGTTGAAGAAGAAGTGGTTGGCCGGGCCGGACGAGTAGTGCACGTCGACGTTCTTGGTCGAGGTGGACCAGCAGGTGTGCGAGGCACCGTCCAGGCCGGGGTTGTACATGTAGCGCAGCGGGGTCCCGTTGCCGTTGATGTTGATCTTCTCGCCGACGTCGTAGTCGCCCGGGTCGCTCGGTGCGGCGGCGTAGAACTCCACCATGTTGCCGAAGATGTCGCTGGTGGCCTCGTTGAGGCCGCCCGACTCACCGGAGTAGACCAGGCCGGCGAGCGCCTCGGTGACCCCGTGGCTCATCTCGTGCCCGGCCACGTCCAGGGAGACCAGCGGACGGGAGTTGCTGGAGCCGTCGCCGTAGGTCATCTGGGAGCCGTCCCAGAAGGCGTTGACGTAGTTGCTGCCGTAGTGCACCCGGCTCGGCACGCCGGTGCCGTTGCCGAAGATGCCGTTGCGGCCGTGCACGTTCTTGAAGTAGTCGAAGGTCTTCGCGGCGCCGAAGTGGGCGTCGACACCGGCCGACTGCCGGTTGGAGTTGGTGCCGTTGCCCCAGGCGTTGTCGGCGTCGGTGAAGGTGGTGCAGGTCGACGTGCCGTTGTTCATGTCGCAGGTGCGGCCGTTGCCGTGCGACGGGTCGACCATCTGGTAGGTGCTGCCGGAGAGCGTCGTGTCGATGCTGACCGAGCCGGTGTAGATGCCCTGGCCGCTGCCGACCACCGTCTCGATCTCGTCGTACGAGCCGATCACCTTGCCGGTCGTGGCGTCGGTGATGACGTGCAGCTTGGACGGCGTCTGCTTGTCCGCCTTCCAGCCGGCGGCGACGGTCTCCCAGGCCAGGCGGCCCTTGCCGGAGCTGGCGTCGACGAAGAGCTCCGGGGCACCCACCGAGGTGAGCGTGCCGGAGAAGGTCCTGCGGGCGCTCGCCGCGGCCGCGGCCGAGCCGACCTTGGCCGTGGTGCTCAGGGTGAGCGGCGCGTCCAGGCCGACGGAGGCGCCGGTCATGGTGCCGTTCGGCGCGGTGTGGATGACGAAGTCACCGCCGTAGACGCGCAGGCCGTGGTACGTCCGGGTGTAACGGGTGTGCGCCGCCCCGCTCGCGTCCACCTTCGTCCGGACCGCCTGGTACGCCTCCCCGCTGGCGCCCTGGACGGCACCGGGGTTGGCGCGGAGCAGGCTGTCCGCACGAGTTGCGGCAGCGGACTCGGGGGCGGGGGCACTCGGGGTTGCCGCGTACGCCGAGGTGGTGACGCAGGTCAGCACACCGCTGGTGAGCAGAGCTGCGCTGACGGCGGCAATGGGTCTTTTCACGGGCCCTCCTGACAGGAGAAAGTTGTGACGGGGGTAGTCACTGATGTAGATATAGTGATACATCGAAGAAGATGGAAGAGGGCGAGCGCTTTCCTGCCGGCAACACTGGCCGTTCGGAGGAGGGGACGCAGGTTGAAGGAACCGGACGGCCCCGTCGTGCGTCCGACCGGCATGAGATCAGCCCGCGTCGCGGCGGTCCTCCTCGCCGTGCTTCTCGCCCCACTCGCCGGTTGCGCGCAGACCGGTGGCACCACCGCCACGGAGACCGGCCGGCCGACCGCCACGCAGCCCGCCACATCGGCCACCCCGGCCGCTACGGCCACCGGCACCGGCGCGCCGGGCCGCCCCGGCGTCGACGTGGTGCTGACCAAGTCCGGCGGGATCGCCGGGCTGGAGGACACCCTGACCGTGACGCCCGACGGCCGCTGGACCAGGGTCGACCGGGCCGGCGCCTCCCGTACCGGCCAGCTCAGCCCCGCGGACCTGGACCGGCTGCGGCAGCTCACCGCCGATCCGCGCCTGGTCGCCGAGGGGTCCGCCACCACGACGACCACGTGCGCGGACGCCTTCACCTATCGGCTCACCGTGGGCCCGGTGACCACCGGCTATGTGGACTGCCCGCCGGAGGTCACGCCGCCCGCCGCCACGGCCGCCGTGGTCGAGCTGCTCACCGGCCTCACCGACTGACCCCGCGCCCCGCAGCAGTGGAATCGCGCGCAGACACGGAAAGAGTGGTCATCCCGGTTCGGATGGCCACTCTTTCCGTGGGTGGGGCGGCATGCGGGGACGCCCGCTAGATCAGGTAATCGGCGGGGAGGCCGGTGGCGCGCAGGTCGGGCGGCAGGTGGGCCACGTCGTTGAGGGCGAGCAGGTTCGGCGGCCCGGCCGAGCCGTAGCGGATCACGGTGAGCCCGCAGTTGTGGTGGTTCAACCCCAGCCAGCGGCGCTCCGGGGCGTCCAGCGCGTGCCGGACGAGCCAGGCGATCAGGAAGTTGTGGGTGATCACCAGCTCCCGGACGTCCCCCTCGGCCGGTGCCGTCGCGAACCGGGCCACGGCCTCCGCCGTCCTTCGCGGCCCGTCCGCCCGCTCGCGCTCGGTGAAGTCGGCCAGGAAGTCCGCGTACCGCTGGGGAAGGCCGGCCGGGTCGGTGTCGTGCGGCAGGTGGTCCCCGACGCTGTCCGAGACGTGCACCGGGACGCCCGGCAGCGCGGCGGCGACCAGTGCGGCGGTCTCGACCGCGCGGCGCGCCGGTCCGTGGTGGATGGCGGCGAAGGGCTTCTCCCGCAGCCGGTCCGCCAGCAGGGTCGCCTGCCGCCGACCCCGCGCGGAGAGGCCGGTGTCGCCGGCCTCCTCCGTCCCGTCCTGCTCGCCGTGCCGGACCAGGTAGAGAAGTCGACTCGCCATCGCACACCTCACCGTCATCGGGAGGCGCGAGCCTAACCCGCGCCTCCCGAACCCGTGGGGGCCGTCGCTCAGCCGGCCGCCGCGCGCAGTGCCCGCCGGAGCGTGGCCGACACCCAGCCCCAGCCGGCCACCACGGCCGCCGCGAAGGCCAGCATCGCCACCGGGTGCCCACCGGCCATCAGGGCCAGCCAGGCCGCCGCGAAGAAGCCTCCGGTCACTCCGCTGTACGTCGCCCAGCCACGCTCACCGCGCCGGGCGAAGCGGCGCGCGGCGACCAGGCAGGCCGCGATGAGCGCCGTGAAGGCGACCGCCCCGGCACCGAAGTGCGCCACCCCGTGCCAGCTCACCTCGCCCGGGCCGCGCGGCGTACCGGCCGGGAAGCCGTCCAGCGGATCGGCCACGAAGATCCCGGCCAGCACCAGCCCGACGCCGTACTGGCCGATCAGCCAGGCGCCGCTGCCGAGGCCGGGGTGAGGAATCCGCCGCAGAGCCCGCGCCGCCCCGACGCAGAGCAGGCCGGCGACCACGAAGTTGCCGATCTGCACCCAGCCCAGGTCGCCGGTGCTGAGCACGCTCACCGGGTGCCGGCGCGGGTCGAAGCCCTCCCGGTTCAGCGCCTGGACCAGCGCGACCGCCACCCAGAGCGGGCCGGCCAGGACGCCGCCCGCGAGCAGGATCCGCTCGCCCGTCGTCCGGGCCACGGGCCGTGCCACGATCGCCTCGGTCACCGGTCCGCTCCCGTCAGGCCCGCGGGAACATCTGACCGATGCGGATCTTGTTGCCGAAGGGGTCCCGGATGCCGAAGTCGATGCCGTACGGCTGCTCGGTCGGCTCGTCGTAGACGTCCACGCCCTTCGCCACCAGTTCCTCGTACGTCTTGTGGGCGTCGTCCGTGGTCATGAAGAGGTGACCGCCGAGCGCCCCCTTGGTGAGCAGCTCGCGGACCTGCTCGGCGGTGGCCGGGTCGAGGGCCGGCGGGCCGGGCTTCTCCAGCAGGATCTCGCGCTCCGGGTCGCCGGGCAGGTTGACCGTGAGCCAGCGCATGAAGCCGAGGTCGGCGTCGGTGTTGACCTCCAAGCCGAGCTTGCCGACGTAGAAGTCGAGGGCCTCGTCCTGGTCGAGGACGTAGATCTGGGAGCGGGAAATCGCGTTCATCGTCATGCCGAAGACGCTAGGCCAGGCCACCCACCGGCTGCTTATCCAAAACTGATGGATTGGCTGGTCGGGTGGTGGAAGCTCGGGCGCATCCACGCCTTGATGAAGCAGTTCGGCACCGCCGCCGGCACGGTCTTCCGCGTCCGGTAGGCCGACGGCGACTCCCCGACGATCTCCCGGAAGGTCCGGCTGAACGTGCCCAGGCTGCCGAAGCCGACCGCGTGGCAGATCTCGGTGACCGGCTGGTCGGTGCGCACCAGCAGATACATGGCCCGCTCGACGCGCCGGCGTTGCAGGTAGCGGTGCGGGGTCTCGCCGAAGGTGGCGCGGAAGGTACGGATGAAGTGCGCCTCGGACACGTGCGCGATCCGGGCCAGCGCGGGGATGTCCAGCGGCTCCGCGTACGCCCGGTCCATGGCGTCCCGGGCGCGCAGCATCGCGCGGTTGGACTCCTCCACCGCGCGACTCACCCGGCCACCTCCTCCAGACCGTCGACCACCAGGTCGAGTGCCGCGAGCTGGTCCGGATCGGCCACCACCTCGATCCCGATGATCTGGTCGGTGACGGTGAAGCTGAGCGCCAGGGCGATCCGGCCGTCCCGGACCACCACGGCCCCCGCCATCCCGTCGACGAACGCGGGCAACGCGCCCTGGGCGCGGCCGTTGAAGAAGTCGGCCACCGGGGACGAGCCGCGCAGCTCGCCCGTCCCGCCCATCCGCACGGCGGTGGCGTCGGCGCGCAGCACCACGTACGGGTCGAGCAGGGTGACCAGATCGTCGAAGCGGCCCTCCCGCGAGGCGGCGAGGAAGGCGTCGACGACCCGGCGCTGCCGGACCGGATCGGTGCGCGGGTCGGCCGAGCGCGTCTGCACCCGGCGCCGGGCGCGACTGGCGATCTGCCGTACGGCGGTGGAGCTGCGGTCGACCACCGGCGCGATCTCCTCGAAGGAGACGGCGAACATGTCGTGCAGCACGAACACCAGCCGCTCGGTCGGGCCGAGCGTGGTCAGCACCACCTCGAGGGCCCGGCCGACCGACTCGGCGAGCAGTGCCTCCTGCTCCGGGTCCCGCCCGCCGGGCACCTCGGTGGGCGGCGCCTCCCCCGTCACGTCCGCCGCCTGCTCGTGCCGGCTGCTGCCGGACCGGAGCCGGTCCAGGCAGACCCGCCCGACCGTGGTGGTCAGCCAGCCCGGCAGGTTGTCGATGGCGTCCGCGTCGGCGCGGCTGAGCCGCAACCAGGTGTCCTGCACGGCGTCGTCAGCCTCGGCGGCGGAGCCGAGCATCCGGTGGGCCACCGCGCGCAGCCGGGGACGCTGCGCCTCGAAGCGCTGCGCCAGCAGATCGGTGTCGCTCACGGCCTCGCCATTCTGATCCGACCGCGGCCCGGGTGACCGCCGTCACATCTGTCACGCCATCCGCCGGGCGCTCGACATCCCGGTGACGGACGACAACACGCCGGCGGCGAACGCCGGCCAGCCTAACAAGACAGGACGGACGGACATGGCTCTCGAAGCACGGATCCAGAACCCGGCGGCGCTGCTCCCCGACGCGGTGAAGGGGGTCAACCTGCTCTACAAGGCCGCGCACTCGGCGGGCGTACCGGCCAGCACCCTGGAGCTGGTCCACCTGCGGGCCAGCCAGATCAACGGGTGCAGCGCCTGCGTCGACTCCGGAGCGCGCAACGCCCGGAAGAACGGCGAGACCGAGGAGCGGCTGTTCGCGCTGGCCGCCTGGCGCGAGACGCCGTACTTCACCGACGCCGAGCGGGCCGCGCTGACCCTGGCCGAAGCCGCGACCCGGCTCGCCGACCGGAGCGACCCGGTGCCGGACGAGGTGTGGGACGAGGCCGCTCGGCACTTCGGGGAGAAGGAGCTGGCCGCGTTGGTGCTGTGGATCGCCACCACCAACTTCTTCAACCGGCTGAACGCGACGACCCGGCAGCCCGCCCCGCAGAACTGGGGCTGACCCGCGGCGTACGCCCGGCAGGGGGCGGTCGTGGTCGCTCCGGCGACGACGACCGCCGCGCGCGTCAGGACCGGGGGTCGGCCGGCGGCGGGGCGGCCTTCGACGCCTGCCGGGCGGCCTCGATCACCTCGGTGAGGGTGGCGTGCAGCTTCCGGAGGTCGTCGAGCGGCATGCCGAGCCGCTCGACGATGGCCGGCGGGATCCGCTCGGCCTGGCTGCGCAGCGCCCGCCCCTTGGCGGTGAGCGTCACCGCGAGGCTGCGCTCGTCCGCCGGGTTCCGCTCCCGCTGGAGGTAGCCGATCGCCTCCAGGCGTTTGAGCAGCGGCGACAGGGTGCCCGGGTCGAGTTGCAGCAGCCGGCTCAGGTCCCGTACGGAGAGCGGCCCGTGCTGCCACAGGGCGAGCATCACCAGGTACTGCGGGTGGGTCAGGCCCAGCGGTTCGAGCAGCGGGCGGTACACCGCCACCACGCCGCGGGCCGCGACGGACAGGGCGAAGCAGACCTGCTGCTCCAGAGCCAGCGGGTCGTCGATTCCGCTCAGGTCACCCGACCCGGCACCGCTTCTCGCCACGCTGCTACCGTACCAATAGTTGGGGCACCAACCATTTGCCCACCAACGGGCAGACGCGGGACGGAGCGTGGACGATGGCTGCCGAGGAGAAGAAGGCACCCGGCGAGGGCGGACGCATCCTGTCGTGGGTGTTCAAGAACCTGGCCGGCCCACCGACCGTGGAGAACGCCGTGCAGGGCGGCTCCCGGCAGGCCCGCGACCTGTGGAAGGAGGACCTCGAACGGCGTAAGCAGTGGAGCCGGGAGCAGCGCGAGCGCAAGCGCGCCGAACGCGAGGCCCGCCGCTCCCAGTAAGACGGCGGGCCGGGCAGGTGCGAGACCGGCGGTGTGCCAGAGCCGGCCGCCGTGTGCCAAGACCGTGCCAGATCAGGCGCTGACCCGGTGGCTACATCCAGATGTACTCCTCAGCGATGGCGCCATCGCGCCATTTCGCTACCGTCACCATCCGGCTGCCGTCTTCCAACTCGCCCACCACGCAGGTCCACTCCCCCGACCCGAAACCGATGGGGTGCGACTTGATTTGGACCGGCCTGCCACCGGTGTTCTCGGCGAACGCCTTCATGGCGTCGATGTGGTCCTGTACGCCGTGAGTCTGCGGCTGCCCTTTCATGTCCACGAGCACGTCATCGGTGTGGTGGTGGGCGAACACTCCGTTCCAGTCCGCCGGGTTCCAACCCTTGAAGTCGAGTTCGTCCATGCTCTTCAGGTTGCGGGTGACCTGGTCGTCGGTCATGGCACGATCCCCTCCACGGCCCATCAGCAGTACGTCCCGGAGTAAGCCTATGGCGACTTATAGGATCTATCGGGCGAATCGTGAGCCATCGTCCTCAGCTTCTGCTGGCTGGATGGTCGATGGCTCCGCGACGGCGCGCGTCATGACCCGCGTTGCTGTCATCCGGTCGTCTCGTGGCGGCCACCGCCGCGAAACGCCTGGTGGAATTGGAGCCCCCGGCCGGGATCGAACCGGCGACATCTCGCTTACAAGTTCTGGGCGCTTCGTTCAGGGGCGTTCGGGAACGTCCACGACCTCGGGCTAATGTCCGCCGGAGGCCAGACCTGGTCGCCTTCGGCTTGGTCGGTTGCTGTCGCCGCTGCTGTCAGCTCCTACTTATGCCGGTTGCGCTGCACTGGCTTGATCACGTCTCGCCATAGTCCTCGCATCAGGGCTCGATGACGGTTGGTCCCGCCGCGCGGCATCAACCGGTCGACCCGCAGCTTGATCATGCCTGCCCAGCAGAGACACACACCGGCGGCGACCGACAGTGCCGCCATGGCGAACAATGTCATCGTCACCGGCAGGGAGCGAACGAGCGCCGACACGAGGACCAACAGACCAAAGATCAACCCGACGGCAAGGCATCGGTATCCGAAGACCAAGCTACGGTAGCCGCCGCTGGATTGGATCCGCGCAACGGCCTCGTCGAGTCCTGTCGCCGCCACTGCCACCGTCCTCATCCTGGGGCGCTCAGTATGCACCCGCCGGCCTCGCGATGGCGTTCAAGCTGATCGAGGCTGCTCAGCAACGGTGGCGAGCGGTCAACGCACCGCAACTCGTCGCACTCGTACGCGCCGGCGCCCGCTTCGAACGCGGTCGGCTCGTCGAACGGCCCACCGCCGAGCCCATCACGCACTCACTCACAGCCGCCTGATCAAGATTCTCATCCACAAGTCTTGACTATTGCTCCAATGTCCCGCTGTTGGCCGGCGTTGACCTCTGCATCGGGCACGGATCGGGCACGGACTCAGGTGAGGCTGAGGCTTGAACCCCTAAGCCGCGAGGCGGCCGGGGATCAGCCGAAATCGGACTCATCGTCGCTCTGACCTGGCACGCGGCCCTCGGCGTCTCTCGACGTCTCGCATGCGTTTTCGCTGTCGGCTGTGCCGGATCTGTGCCCGATGATCTTGGCAATGCATCAAGTGCCTCTACGCTCGACTCTGGATTGCCGGCCAGCTTTCGGCAGACGTAGGGCGCGTGCCGGTCCAACTTCGATGACTGCTGAGGAGGCGCGGGGTGAACGGGCTACCCGACGAGGTGGTCGCGGCCGTGGGACGTGTCACGATCGCAGCCGGCGACTTGGAACTCATTCTTGCCTGGATCGGGGCCACCCAGACCGACGGCGACGCTTTCAAGATCCTGGCCAAACCTGGTGAGCCGCTGAGGGCCGCTCGTCGCGCCATCGAAGTAGCAGCACCGCTCTATCGAGATGCCTATCTGCCTGCTGTCGACAGTGCCGCCCAACTCCTCGGCAGGCGTCACACGGTGGTCCATGCGATGTGGGTCAACGACGGCCCGGGGCAGGAGTGGGAGTTGCTCCACTACAAGACGCATGTACGGCACCCGGCCGATCCTCAGACACTTGACGAGCTGGCGCGCCACCTCATGGACATCAGGAACCAGTTGGTGCGGATCCTGACGGCGCAAATCAGAAACGCCCCGATAGCTACTACTCCTTGACCCCCAGGCAACCAACACAGCCGCCCGACCTGCCCCACAGCGACAAGTGATCTGCAAGAACAGTCCTCCTGCGTCCACGCCCGTCCGCTGAAGTCCATCCCCGTCGTCACTCGGTTAGTCACCCAGCCCTGGTAGCTGTCGCGGGTCGCTGCCTGCCCGTAGAGTGCCGCCGTGGGCACAAGGTCAAGCAGGACCGTAGGCATGATCGGCACCATCGCGGCGGTTGTTGGCGCGTCCTGGATAGTGCTGCTCGGCGACAGCGGCTACGACGAATGGCGGTTCGTCGCGGCCGTCACGCTGGTAAGCGGGCTGCTGCTGAGGATCGAAGCCGCAGTGCGAGACGGTCGCCGCTTCTGATCGCGGGGAGTTGAAGCGGAACGTAGAGCGGCTGTCCCGCCACCAGCGGGAACGGCGCGCAGCGCCTGCTCGGACGGTGTCTCATGGCTGCCATCATTCAGTGTTACTTGACGTCGTTTCGCGGTGTCTTGTGCCCCATGTGTGCCCCAGAGCGTAGTCAGTCGGGCGGAGGGCTGGGAGCATCCTCGTCGTGATATCTCTACCTCAGCCGGACGACCTCACGTCTCTGGTTCTCCGTACGGACTTCACCGACGACGCTGCATGGGAAGCCCTGAAGACGGCCTTGCACACCTGGGACGGCCACGACAGCGCAACCTTCGTTAGCGACCCGAACTACGCGAGCCTGAGCCCCCAAGAGCTGGCCGACGCGGACAACGCCGCGAGCAACGACGATAAACTGATCTACCTCTTCCTCGCCGATGCAACCACGATGACCGACGTCGAACGCCCGCTGCTCGCCGTCGATCTGGCCCACGAGCCCGGCCGCACCTTCCGGGTGCCGCCCCGCTGGTTCGCGGACGTCTCAGCCAACCTCACCATCGCGAATCTGGACTTTGACGAGTTCGCTGACGCCGCCGACAGCTCCGGCACGTACCGGGGCCTCGACGGGGACTAACGCCCTGGTCTGGGCCTTCGCGTGAAGCTGGTAACCGGAATCGAACCTCCACTATCAGCTTGGGAATCAGGTTGATCTGCACCGTGGGTAGTCGCGCTGCCTGGCGAGTGAGCACGGACCGTTCAGCTTGCGGCTGCCGAGGTGCCGCTGTGGGCCGGTGTTGACCGCTGCATCGGGCACGCATCGGGCACAGCGACCGCTTCGGTGAGGGCTCTCATCGTCACCGTCGGTCAGTTTCCGTATCCCGGCAACCAGGGCAGCGAATCGACCTCGGCCACTCGCCCCTGCAGAACCATCCGGAACAGGTCCAGCATTTGGGGCCGCGAGTAGCCATCCATGTGCAGTGGGCCGCGGACTTCGTCGTGATCCTCCCAGATCACAAGCCCTCGGCTTCCCGCGAACGCCGACACGCTGTAGCCAGCCTCGTTATCGCTGATCCACACGTCAGGGTGCTCCGGGTCGTCGGCCTCTAGCTCCTCAAGCAGAACCCCAAGCTGGTCAACCGAAGAAGCCACCTCGCCGCTTCCCCAACGATGCTGGATCGAGCAGCGAGACGCACTCGGAACGTCAGCCATGGCAGCAATCCTCGCCTACACCGAGACTGCGAGCTGCCCCGGTGCCAATCAGATCGGCCCTGACGCCTTCTGTGTGAAAGAACCAGCACGGCTCCCTGGCCTGCACTGACAGCAAGCCTGACCTGCGGGAACAGTGCAGGTACGTCCCCGCTCGTCCGCCACAGTCCGCGCACGTCGTCACTCATCTGGTCACCCAGGCGAGGACTCGTCACCACCTGCGGAGATTGCAGATATCCCGAGCTGCCTGCCGGATGAGAGCTCCGACCTTCCGGGTGTCGACGTTGCCTCTCGCTGCGCCGGAATAGCGAGAAGTATCCCGCACCAGGAGAACCGCACCAATCCAGCCCACCATGATTCCCAGCGCCATGGCGACAAAGAGCAGCATCACGAGCGGCACAAGAACGCTCTCTGCGACTCCGAGGCGGACCAGCAGCATCAGCAAGGCCGTGACCGGGAAGAGCAACGCAAACCGCATCCCCCTGACGAACAGGCGGTATCTGTAGGACTCCACAATCGTGGACATGCCGGGCCTATCCAACTGGCTCTCCACTCCGACCTCAGGCGCTCGCCACACGATCGCACCCTGAGTCAACATCTGCGCCATCCCGTATGCCGCCGACCCGCCCGCCTGGGGAGCGGGCCGCCGCCCGGCCCGCCACGTCAAGCGGACCTTGACGCAGGTTCGGACGCTGGCGGGTCGGGCGGTGGTCTGCTCGGCTTGCCCGGGTCGGTGGCAGGCGGGATGGCCCTCCGCAACCACCCACGGACCGCGACCGGCCGGCGCTGCCCCGGCCATCCTGGAGCCGTTGTGCCCCCGCCGGAGGCGCAGTAGCCGCAGCCCCGCGACCGCCGCCAGCTCGCCGACGGGGCCGGAGTGCGCTCCCCTGCGCCGCGCGGGTTCGTGGCCGCGCGGCCCGGCCGGCTGCCGGCCCACCCTCGCACCGGTCAACGGCCTGTCGTGCTGCGGCGGCCCTCCGGGCTCCCCGCTGTCCGCGCCAGCCGCGGGCGTCAGGCGTGACGGCCGCAGAGCGACAGCGGCAGCGGCCGGCGCGCGCCCAGGCGGCGGCGCGTGCGGCCCGTTCAGGGCCGCCTTGAAGACGTACAGAAAGTTTGAACAACTTCGCCGGCAGCCGGCTGCCCGGTCTCGGGACCTGCGTGACAGATCGGTATCAGGACCTGCGTGACAATCCGCAGACTGTGTGGTGGCCTGCGCGGAGTCGGCTCTACCCGGCAGCATCAAGAGCGGTCCGGGCCCGGTCCGTGTCACCGGCCCGCGCCTGTCATCCTTCGCCGATGGTCAACGTGTCGATTCACCCCAGCGGCGATGGTGATCCCGCCGTCGTGATGGTGATGCTGCAAGCACCATCGTGGGAGTTCCATTTCTGGGCCCACCTCAGCGAGCTCGCTCGCCTGCGGTCCATCCGCCAGGCCGACTGGTCCGCCCGACGCGCATTGCAGATCGGCGACGCCGCCGGCATACCGGTGCACTGGGCCATCAACGATGACACCGTCACAGCCCTGATCGGCCACGACGACGAGACCTGGCACATCGCTTTCCTCATGCCCGTCGAAACGATCGACCGTCTAGCGGCCGAGGCCGCGGAGCTCTTGCCGGAACCGGACCCGCCGGCTCCGTACCCGGGCCAACTAGAGATCTTCTAGCCGGAAGTGTCACCCACGTCCCGAGACTGATCTGTCACGGAGGTCCTGAGACCCGACATCGCCGGCAGCCGGCCGGTCGGACATGTGTTCGATAGGGGCCGGTGCAGATCGAGGTCGTTACCATCCGAGGCCTCGGTCGTTGCCTTCAGTGCCGGCCCCCCCTGCTTTTCCCTTTGGGGGCCGGCACCACTATTCGGCGTCAGTCGCACTGGTCGGCGGGACATGCCACTGCACTACGTGGCCGGTTGCACCGCCTTCGACGCGCCAACCCTCGTCCTCGCCCGGCTCGCATGCCCACGGGTAATCGATGCCGTCAAGGAGGGGCCTGGTCCCACCACACCGTTCGTACCTGCTCGACTACCGTGGCCCGGGCGCCGCCGGTACTCACCGATGCTCGGCACCACCAAGCCTGAGACGGGGTAAAAGAGTCTCAGCGTAGCCGGGGGTTACTCGTCCGTTAAGCCGAAGATGGCCGACAGTCCGGTGACGTCCAGGATTCGCCGCACGATTGGACTGGGCGTGAGGGTGATTTGGCGGTCTGCGTCGTGGGCGTCGTTGTAGGCGTAGACGAGCGTGCCGAGGACGGTCGAGTCGATGAAGGCTACTCCGGACATGTCGATGCGCAGGCGGGTCAGGCCCGGCCGCCGAAGCTCGTTGTTAAGCAGCTCCCGCATGTGCTGGTTGGCGGATGCGTCCAGTTCCCCGGACAGGGTGATGGTGCTGGTTTCCCCGAGCCGGTCGACGGTGTGCTGCCAGAGGGATGCCTGCATCGGCGCATCTTATCCGCAGAAGTGCCTGTTCATGCCAGGTGCGATGCCAGGCCGGAGCGGCGGCAACATCCCGGCGCAGATCGGCAACGCGGAGGCAAAATCGGGAGGGCTCAGCGGCAGGCGTCGGCTCGGACGTGCACACCGCACCACGGGGGCAGGTCGGCTGCCCACACCCGCCAGCCGCCGGCGTCTCGCCGGGTCTCGAACCGCCACGGGTGGGCTGTGCCGCTGAGGATGGTCCGTTCTTTCCACCAGACCGGGCCGACCTGGATGGTCACCGCCGCTTGGTCGTCGCCCTGGTCCTCGACGTCGATCGGTCCGACCGTCTCCAACTTCGACGGAACATCGGCGCGTTCCATCTCTCCGCGGTACTGACGCCACTGCCGCAGCAGCTCGTCATGACGCCTGGCGGCCAGTACCCGCGACAACCCCAGATGCTCCCCGCTGCTCATCTTGAGCACGTACACCGTCACCGCCGCGTCCGGCGTCGCCTCACCCCGGTCCGCCTCCGCCTGCTTGCGAACAGCCCACGACACCGGCACAGCCACGATCCCCGTACAGAGCACGGCTACGAGCGACAGAACCACCCACGGCCAATGACGATTCGATCGAACCAGCGATCTTCCTGGCGCGGTTCTGTGGCCTGGTAGAGCTAACTCCTGCACCGGTCCCATCCACCGCAAGATAGGCCCTGTGTCGATCTTTGGCTATCCCGGCAGGGCCTGAGGCCGACGCTCAGACGGCTGACCTGAGGAAGAGATCTCGCAACGCGACTGCTCGGGATTCGATGAGGTGCATACGAAGCTGCCATTCCTCAGTGGCTGTCCAGTCGGCTTGTGCCGTGATCTGGTCGGGGTGCTTCCTGTACAGCAAGCCTGGTTCGGCGATGAAGAACCCCTCAGCGACGACCGAAGCGCCAAGCAACAGCCCGGTGTCCTCGCCCCCCGGCAACGCCATCCAACCGCCGAGGGCAAGCGCCAGCTCACGCCGGATACACAGCGTCGCCGGATGCACGGGCAGCCGATAGCCGTTCTGCTGGAAGTAGCCCAGCACGTCATCCCGCCCCAGCGTTCCGCCGGGCGGGTCCGCGTGCTGCCATCCGACGGTCGTTCCGTCGGGCATCAGGTCGAGAACACTCGACGTCGTCCATCCGATGTCAGGTTGGCTGGTCAACGCCTCGATCTCTCGGGCCAATGCGCCGGGGGTGAGTTGGTCGTCGGCGTCGAGAACGCGCAGCAGTGAGCCGCTGCTACGCGCCATAGCCATGTTGCGGGCGACTCCCGGACCGCCCGGCTTTCCCGTTCCGACGAGCACGCGCGGGTCACGCGGTAGGGCAGCTTCCACGGCACCGCTGCGGCCATCCTCCTGGACCAGCCACTGCCAGTCCCACCCGTCCGGCAGCTCCTGCAACCGCAGCGACTCGTATGAGTCTGCGAGGTACGGGATGCTGGGCGTGTGCACCGGTGTGATGACTGAAATGAGGCCGCTCACTCGGACCACCGAGCCAGCTTGGTTGTGTAGACGAACTCGGTTCGGTCGCCAGGAAGAACGACGTTCGACACTTCGACTACACGGTCGTTTGTGTCGATGGAGATCTTTCGGAGAATAAGCACTGACACGCCAGGTGGCAGGCTCAGCGCCTCCGCTTCCTCCGGCCCTGGAGGGCGTGCAGTGATCTCGTCAACGATCCGATCCACTTCGATGCCGATGGTGAGTAGCTGGTGCTGAGTTCCGCCCGGCCACGGCTCGTTGTGGGCGTCGAGCAGCGCGGGATTTTCCGCAACCACGTCGTAGACCATGTATGAGGTGTTGAGACTGAGCGGGACGTTCTCCCGGCGCGACCCGGTCCGATAGATGCGTTGAAGCATCTTCGCGCCTACCGGAACACCAAAGGTCCGTGCCAGCTCGGCGCTCGCGGGCACCGTGTGATACTCCGCTGAGAACTCCAAGTCCTGCATGGTCAGGCCGGTGTCGCGCTCCGTCGCACCGGTTCGGCGCCGCTGGGACTCTGGCAGCCGCGCGCGATTCTTCTCCCACTGGTACCTATCAGGCGAGCGTCGCACGGGCTGACGTGGCGCTCGAACGAAGGTGCCTCGCCCGTGCAGGCGGTCAACCAACCCTTCGGCTTCCAAGGTGTCCAGGGCCTGGCGGACAACCGGCAGGCTCACGTTGTACTCAGCCGTTAACGCCTGCTCGTTCGGCAGCTTGGTGCCCGGCTGAAGTTCACCGGAGTGGATCTTTCCTCGCCAGTCTGCGGCGATCCGCTCCCACTTGGCCACGTCTGAACCCTCCCTCACGTCACTCACCAGTTTAGGTCTTCATGAAGTCTTGACGCAGCGCGCGACGTCACCTTACGGTGTTTATGTCTTCATGAAGACATGAAGACGCCGGAAGTGCACCGATGTCCGGTGCCCCGAACGTCAGGAGACAGGCGTGAAGCTGTACGTGGACACCAAGGCGAAGCAGGTGACGGTGTCGAAGGACCCGGAGCCGAAGAACGACCAGAACGGCAACCAGCGGTCGGAGAAGAACACTGGCCGGCCCATGTGGTCCACCCAGGTCTTCGTTCTCGACGAGACGGGCGGTGAGGTCATCACCATCACCACGGCGGGTGAGAAGCCGGGCGTGATGGTGGGGCAGCTCATCGAGGTCGAGCAGTTGGAGGCCATTCCGTGGGCGACCAACGGGCGCAACGGCGTCGCGTTCCGTGCGATCTCGCTGAAGCCGAAGGCTGGTTCGGCGGCCAAGTAGTCCTTCGCACAGCGTGCTGTGTGAAGCCTCGTGGTGTCTCGCCTGAAGCGGCCAGTGGTCCGCTGATCAACTGAAGAACGGTCCGGGAGTGGTTCCGACTCCTACACTCCCGGCCCGGCCGCCACCTGTGGTGGTGGCATCCCCGCAAGAGCTGGCGCGGGGTCGGTCCGACTCCTACATCTGCCGACCCCGTGCCCTCCAACTCATCCGCCCCAACTCGCATTGGGAGGACTCGTCATGCCAAAGTCTAGCCCTCGCCGCCCCTTCGGCGGCAGAAGCAACGGAACGGTGACGGTCATCGAGGCCCAGGTTCACCGCTCCTCCGCGCGGAACGCCCGGCTGGCGTTCATCCTGACGGCGGTCATCGTCGGCCTTCTCTCGGCCGTCGTGGCCGCTTCCTACATGCACCCCATCCTCGCCCTGTTCCTCGGTGCCCTCATCGGCGTCCCCCTCGGCGGGATCGTCTGGGTCCTCGTTCGGATTTGGCCGGTGCTGCGGCTGCTGTGGTGGTGGCTTTCCGAAATCGTGCTCACCACCGCCGCCATCACCTTCTGGGTGCAGCTGGCCAACCACACCACCGCGCCCGTCACTGCCGTGGTGGTCGCCCTGGTCGTCGGCGTCCCCGCCGCCATCCCGGTCACCCGCCGCGCTCTGTGGGCGTGGGCCTTGTGCCTGTTCGTGCGGCACCGGCTGCGCGTCTGCTTCGCGCAGTTCATCATCGCCAACCGATCCGGCAGCCTGCCGCTGATCCTGTGGGCCAAGCCCACCCCCGTCGGTGAGCGGGTCTGGGTCTACCTGCGCCCCGGCCTCTCACTGGCCGACCTGGAAGGGCGTCTCGACCGCATCGCGGTCGCCTGCCACGCCTCCACCGCCCTGATCGAGCGGGCCTCGGACGGCAACGCCGCCTACCTGCGGTTCGACATCAAACGCCGCGAGGTGCTCACCGCCACCGTGGGTTCCCCGCTGGTCGACGTCATCGACTCCGACAGCACTCCGGCAACCGAGCGGATCACCGGCACCGTGCCGACCGCCCTGGACCTGCCCGACGTCGACGTCCCCACCGTCGCCATCCCGGCCCAGCCCAAGAAGCCGGCCACCACCGCCAACGGCAGCAAGCCCGCGGCTTCGACCTCGCCGGACGTCGACGACGTCTCCGACTGGATCTGACCCATGACCCAGATCGAGTACGACGAGGCCACCGACGGCTTCTACTTCCACTGCTACGCCTGCGGCCGTGAGGGCCGCTCGTGGGACTACCGCCGTGACGCCGAGCTCGACGCCGACCGGCACGACGAGCAACACGACGACGGCCTGATCTAACCCAACCCATCCCGGACGCGAGGAGCCCTACGGGCTCGTTCGTGTGGCTCCTCGCGCCCATTAAGCCCAAGGAGGGCAACCATGACCACCGCTACCGCCCCGGAAACCGGCATACCGGTGGGGCCTGGCCTGTCGATGTTCGACCCCATCTTCGTCGGCATCGACGAGTTCGGTCAGCACGTGAACATCACCCTCGCCTACCGCAACCTCCTCGCTGGCGGCGAACCCGGCGGAGGCAAATCCGGTCTCCTCAACACCATTGCCGCGCACGCCGCCCTCTCCGTGGACTCCCGGCTCGTGCTGCTCGACGGCAAGCTCGTCGAACTGGGCCAGTGGGAGGACTGCGCGGACGCGTTCATCGGCCCCGACATCACCGCCGCCCTCACCGTGCTGAAACGGCTCCAGGTCGTCATGAACAACCGCTACGCCTGGCTCCGCGCCCACGGGCGCCGCAAAGTCACCGCCGCCGACGGCCTGTCCGTCATCACCGTCCTCGTCGACGAGATCGCCTTCTACTCCGCCACCGTCGGCTCCAAGCAGGAGCAGGAAGAGTTCGTTGCCCTGCTTCGCGACCTGGTCGCCCGGGGCCGCGCTGCCGGCATCCCGGTTGTCGCTGCCACCCAGCGGCCGAGCTTCGACATCATCCCCACGTCGCTGCGGGATCTGTTCGGCTACCGGGCCGCGTTCCGCTGCACCACCCCAAACAGCTCGAACATCGTGCTCGGCCACGGCTGGGCCGAGCAGGGCTACACCGCCACCGACATCCAGCCCACCAACCAGGGCGCGGCCTACCTCATCGCCGAAGGCGGCACCCCCCGCCGCATCAAGGTCGCCTACCTCTCCGACGCGCAGATCGCGGCCATTGCCGATTACGCCGCCTGGATCCGCCGACCCAACCGCTTATCCGCCGTCTCCGACGGCTCCCGTCTCGACCTGGGGTTGGCGGCATGACCACTCCGCTTCATGACTGCGCCGACTACATCGAGGTCGTCGACGCCGAGATCGACAAGGCCACCGGCCACCTCTGGGAGTACCTGCGCTGCACCGTCTGCGGCGAGCGAGACGGCCACATAAGCCAGGGCGGCTCCGACACCCTCCACCCGATCCCCGACAACGCCGCCTTCTACACCGATCCCGGCTGGGAGGTGACCCCATGACCACTCGCGAACGCGTCTACGTCCGCGCCAGCAACCAGCGGGCCGCGCAATACACCGAACTGTGGATCGTCGGCAGTCCTGAGGACCTGGCCGTGATGCTCCACGCCGCCGCCCAGACCGGCCGGCTTGTCTACGTCTCCGCCCCGCACCAGATGGGCGCAGACGACACCCGTCACCGCCGCTACCTGCGGCTCCGCAAGCAATAGCAGTCGACGGAACCGGCTCAAGCCCTGGAAAGCGACCGGTTCCGCCGACCTCTACCAACAGCCCCGAAAGGACGTGGCTGCCATGAAGGCTACCCAAAACCCGACCATCGAAGTCCAGGTCACACCCGCTGACCTGCTCCGGTGCGCTGCCCTCTACCTGCGCCGGCACGGCTGGCACCAGGGCACCTACTACAACAACCTCTTTCCCGCCGACTTCCCCACCCCGCCGGCCTGCGCCGTCGGGGCCATCGGCATGGCCTGCGCCGGCCACCGCGTCGAGCACTTCTACGGCCTCGACCTCGACACCCAGGTCACCTTCCGCCAGACGGTCGGCGTCCTCACCACCTACCTCGACGACTGCGAACCCATCTGCGCCATCGACGAGGACGGCTTCCTCATCGACGAGCACACCTCGCCCTTCTCGTGGAACGACGACCCGGCGCGTACCGCCGAGCAGGTCATCACCGCCCTTGAGCGGGCCGCTGACGAGTGGGACCGCCTCCACACCGAGGGAGGCGAGAACCGATGAGCACTGTCAAGCACACCTTGACGCACATCCCGCGATCCCGCCGCCGCCGGGAGGTCGTCGAGAACGACGCCTTCGCGGCCTTCGCCCGGCGCATCATCCGCGCCCACGGCCGCCGCGTCGCCACCGGAGACGTGGAAGCCCTCCGCGACCTGGTCGCCCTCTCGGCCGACCTTGACGACGCCATCGGTGAGGCCGTCGTCGGTCTTCGCGCCTTCGGCTACTCGTGGGCCGAGATCGGCCAGCGTCTCGGCATCACCCGGCAGGCCGCCCAGCAGCGCTGGGGAGGCCAGTCATGACCACCACCTACGACCCGGCCGGCACGGTTACCGGCTTCCCGACCTACCCGTACCGCCTGGCCCCTGGCGGCCTGGCCACTCGTCGGCAACTGCGTGCCGCCGGCCTTCGACCGGGCGGGCATGACCCGGTCGCGCAGATCCTCTGGCGGCGCGGCAAGCGCGTCGCCTACCTCTACCGCCTCGACCTCGCCGCACCCAAACGGGTCGCCACCCCGGCGCAGCGGGAGGCCATCGCCAAAGCCCTGCGTGCCCGCCGGACCTGCCGGGCCTGCGGCCACGTGAAGCCCTACTACATGCCCCGCCGTACCGGCTCCTGCCTCGACTGCACCCCGGGAGGTGCCCGATGACCACCGCCATCACGAACCTCGCCGCCCAGGAGCGGATGACCCCGGACGACTACGTCGTGACCGCCATCGCCCGTGACTTCGCCGGCCGCGGCCCGCTGTCCTTCGAACGCTTCCTCGCCGGCTACTACGCCGAATCGCTCCGCATCATCCAGGAAGCCCACCTCGCCGACTGCACCGCCAGCGACGGCGAGCACTGCGCCACCTGCGACGGAATCCGGGTCGGCCTCGCCGGCCTCATCGCCGAAGAACGCGCTGTCACCGCCGGGGAGGTGACCAGCGATGCCGGGCACTGACCGCACGACCGGCACCCGCGTCGAGGGTGTCGTCCTGGTCCTCATCCTGCTCACCGTCGCCAGCTTCGCCGGTGCCGCCTCGTTCACCCACGTCAAGGACTGGACCCTCGCCAACTCCCCGGCTGGGACCGGGGAGTGGTTCGGCTGGGCCAACGCCGTCATCTCCGAACTCGTCCCCATCGCCTCGCTGTTGACCATTCGCCGTCGCCGCCGTGCTGGCGCTCCAATCGGCTACCCGCTGTTCCTGCTCATCGCCGCCGCCGGCCTGTCCCTGGCCGCACAGTTGGCGGTCGCCAAGCCCGGCCCGTCCGGATGGCTCCTCTCGGCCGTTCCGGCCCTCGCCTTTATGGCCCTGGTCAAACTCGTCCTCGCCCCCGCACCCGTGCGGGATGACGCCCCGCCGCCGGCTGAGCTGGCCGCACCGATCCACGTCCAGGTGGCCGAGCAGGTCACCACCGAACCGCCGGCCGCCATCACCCCGGCACCCGAACCGGTCGCCGAACCGGCCACCACGCCGGCCGTCGTCGAGCCAGAGCCCGTCACCGCGCCGGCCTCGGAGCCGGTCGACGTCCCTACCCACCTGCTACCCATGGCCCGCTTCGCGGCCGTGCAGCACGAACAATCCACCGGCACCCCGATAACGCCGGCCGAGCTGGCCGACCGGCTCGACGTCGCCCCGGCCGTCGCCGGACAGCTCCTCACCACCATCGCCGGTGGTGCCCGATGACCATCTACCTCGTCGACATCGTGCACACCCTGCACACCTGCCCCGCCGAACCGGAACCGCACCCGTACGACACCCGCCGCGTGCTCGTCGACGTTACCCCCGGCGGATCCTGCCGGGCCCCGATCACCATCCGCTGCGGCCAGGTGACCACCACCATCCCCTGCCATCGGCACGAGCCGGCCAAGCGCCAATGCGGCGCCTGCCGGGTCATCGTCACCGAACGGACCATCACCAACCACCACCCCACCGGGGTGGCGGCTTGATGGCCTCGACGCTGGACCTCACCCCCCGAGCCACGGCCCGGGGGGTGGGCTCGAACGCCGACACCATCCCGCCCGTCTTCGGCTACACCGCCGCCGGCTCCGCCTTCGAACGCGCCACCCAACCCGACTACTTCGGCTGGCTGGAACACGTCCGATCCGCCGCCGGCTGCACCCGCCCGATCCGCCTGGCCGGCCAGCTCCTCACCGTCGACGCCTCCACAGGCCGGGTCCTCGGCCAGCGGCACACCGACGGCATGCCCGACGCCGCGATCTACACCGCCTGCGGCAACCGCCGCGCCACGGTCTGCCCGTCCTGCGCCCAGACCTACCAGCGCGACGCCTTTCAACTCCTGCGCGCCGGCCTCGTCGGCGGCAAAGGCGTCCCCGAATCGGTCGCCGAGCATCCGGCCGTGTTCCCCACGTTCACTGCCCCGTCGTTCGGGCCGGTCCACGCCCGGATCGTGCGCAAGCACACGTGCGGCAACCGGAAGCGCTGCGACTGCCGGGCCGAGCCGTGCCACGCTCGCCGGACCACCGACCCCGCCGCCGGCCTCTGCCCCCACGGCCAGCCCGCCGTCTGCTGGGCACGCCACGAAACCGGGGATGCGACGCTGGGGCGGCCGTTGTGCCTGGACTGCTACGACCACGACCACCAAGTCGTGTGGAACCTGTTCTCCGGCGAGCTGTGGCACCGCACCAAGCAAGCCGCGGAACGGTGGCTCGCCACGCTCGCCCGCCGCCGCGGCATCCCCCGCGTTGAGGTCGCCACCGCCTCCGGCAACACGCGGAAGGTCGCCCCGGTCCGGCTGTCGCCCGGGAAGGTCGCCGAACTTCAGGCGCGGGGAGCGGTCCACTTCCACGCCATCGCCCGCCTCGACGGCGTCAACCCCGACGACCCCGACGCGATCGTCCCCCCGCCGGCCGGGTTCACCGTCGACGACCTCGTCGACGCGTTCCAGCACGCCGCCGCCCAGATCGCCTTCCACACCCCGCCGCACCCCGACCGGCCCGACGGTTGGCTCATCACCTGGGGCGAGCAGCTCGACATCCGCCCCATCACCACCGGCCTCGACGGGGACGTCACCGACGGCATGGTCGCCGGCTACCTTGCCAAGTACGCCACCAAGAGCACCGAGGCCACCGGGCACACCTCCACCCGCCTCGACGCCGACAGCATCGGCGACTACGCCGACCCCGACGGCGACCACACCGCCCGCCTCATCGACGCCTGCTGGCGCATCGGCCGCCCCAACGGCACCCCAGTCCCCCTGTCTGAGCGGCCCCGCGAGCCCCGGCCCCGGCCCGGCTTCGTCGACCACTGGGAGTGCCCCGACTGCGGCACCCACACCCGATACGCCGCCTGCCCCACCTGCACCGCCGCCCGTCAAGCCGCCCTTGACGCTCAACCGACGAAACCAGCGACGGCCAACCCGTACGCCCGGCTACGCCGGTGGGCGCACATGCTCGGCTACGGCGGCCACTTCCTCACCAAAGGCCGCCGCTACTCGGTCACCTTCCAACTCCTGCGCGACACCCGCATCGCCTACCGGCGGCACGAGGACCAGGCCCACGAGCACCCCGCCGCCGGCAGCTCACCGGTTGACCACGTCGCCGAGGACACGACGCTCATCGTCGGCACCCTCACCTTCGCCGGCGTCGGCTGGCACACCACCGGAGACGCGCTGCTCGCAAACACCGCCGCCGCCATGGCCAGAGAACGACGAACCACCGGCCGCGAGGAACTCGCCCACGAAGTCAGCACCGCCCCGGCTGGCGCTGCGCCGGCTGCCGCCTGATCCCGGTCCCGCCACACGAGGAAGGCCAACTGTTGGACAAACCCTCTCCGATCACTCCTCGCGTGCTGCGCGTCGAGGAAGCCGCCCGAGCGCTCGGCATCGGCCGTTCGCTCACCTATGACCTGATCCGCTCCGGCCGGCTGCGCTCCTTCAAGGTCGGCAGCCGCCGCCTCATCCCCGCCACCGCGATCGACGAGACGATCAACATGCTCACGGAAGAAGCCGCCTGATGCCCAAGCAACCCAAGCCCCGCCAGACCAACGCCCGCCGCAACCCCAACGGCGAAGGCTCCATCTATCAGCGCTCCAGCGACGGTCGCTGGGTCGGACAGGCATACGTCCTCGCCACCGACGGCACCCGCAAACGCAAGTTCGTCTACGGGGCCACCTGGGAGGAGGCACACGCCAAGCTCGTCGAGCTGAAATCACGATCACAGCGCGGCATCCCCGTGCCCGACCGAGCCTGGAAGCTCGCCGACTATCTGCCCTACTGGCTGGCGGCCTACGTCACCGACCTCAAGCCCACCACCGCCCGTGGCTACGAGAGCGCCGTCCGGCTGCACCTGATCCCGGCGCTCGGCACCAAACGCCTCGACAGCTTGCAGGTCCAGCACGTCAAGGCGTTCATGGACGACTTCCGGCGCAAGTGCCTCTGCTGCACCAACGGCCTCGACAAGATCCGCCCTGCTGACCGGCGGTGCTGCTCCGTTGGCCGCTGCTGCCAGAGCTACCCCAGCGCCCGACAGATTCAGTTCGTGCATGCGGTGCTGCGCAACGCGCTCCAACACGCCATGCGCGAGGAGCTGGTGTCCCGCAACGTCGCCAAGCTCGTCCGGGTTCCCTCGCCTCGCTACAAGGTCGGTAAGGGCCTATCCGTCGACCAGGTGCGCAAGATCCTCGCCGCCTCTGCTGGTCACCGGCTCCACGCGCTCTACGTCGTGGCCGCCACGATGGGCCTCCGGCGCGGTGAACTGGTCGGGCTCCGCTGGTCGGACGTCGACCTGGACGAAGGCACCCTGCGGGTTCAGCAGACCGTCCAGCGGGTGGCGGGACAACTCCACGTCCTGGACGCCAAGACCGAGGACTCGGAGGCGGTGTTGCCGCTGCCCGAGGTCACCTGGCTCGCTCTGCTTGAGCACCAGGAGCGCCAGCAGGCCGAACGGGCTGCGCTCGCCGAGGTCTGGGAGGACCACGGCTTGGTCTTCCCCTCCGAGCGGGGCACCCCGTTGGAGCCCACCAACCTCAGCCGCTCGTTCGCCCGGCTTCGGGAGACCGCCGGTCTGCCCGGTGTCCGCCTGCACGACCTGCGGCACACGGTCGTCTCGCTGTTGATGGAGTTGGGCGTCCCACCGCACGTCGTCCAGGCCATCGCTCGGCACGCGGACGTGAAGATCACGCTCAAGGTCTACGCTCACGCCAACCTTGATGCAATGCGTCAGGCGCTCGGCAAGCTGGACGGGCGGCTGTCATGAACCGCGTTGCTGTCAGCGTTGCTGTCATCGGACCGTCTCGTGGCGGCTACCGCCGCGAAATGCCTGATGGAATTGGAGCCCCCGGCCGGGATCGAACCGGCGACATCTCGCTTACAAGGCGAGTGCTCTGGCCAGCTGAGCTACAGGGGCGTGTGGTGCCGTGGTCAGCATAGCGACTGAGGCCCGGAAATCCCGTTCGGCAGGGCTCCCGAGCACGGAAAACGTCGATTTCGTGACCTCCACCCCGACGGACCCACGCCGGGCCGACCGGGAACGGTGGGGATTGATGCCTCGCCGTGCCCGACTGCCCGGAATGCGAATGCGGTCCGTCCCATCCCGCACACCCCGTCTTGGCACGATCGCAAAACCCGTTTACGGTGCAGTGACACGGACGACACTCCGGTCCGCCTCGGCTGCCCGGGTGACCGCCCGTTGGCCGGCACCGTGGGTGCCGGTCGCTCCTTCCACTCGGATCGTCCGGCACGTTCCTGCCGGTGAAAGGAAGCGCTCCACCATGGCTACGGTCACCTACGCGAAGGCATCCCGGATCTACCCGGGCACCGAGCGCCCCGCGGTCAACAAGCTCGACCTGGAGATCGGCGACGGGGAGTTCCTCGTCCTGGTCGGCCCATCGGGCTGCGGCAAGTCCACCAGCCTGCGGATGCTCGCCGGCCTGGAGGACGTCGACGACGGCGCCATCTACATCGACGACCGGGACGTCACCCACCTGCCGCCGAAGGCCCGCGACATCGCGATGGTCTTCCAGAACTACGCCCTCTACCCGCACATGACGGTGTACGAGAACATGGCGTTCGCGCTCAAGCTGCGCAAGACCTCGAAGTCGGAGATCGACCGGCGGGTCAAGGAGGCGGCGGCGCTGCTCCAGCTCGAGGACTTCCTCAACCGCAAGCCGAAGGCGCTCTCCGGTGGCCAGCGCCAGCGGGTCGCCATGGGCCGCGCGATCGTCCGCGAGCCGCAGGTCTTCCTCATGGACGAGCCGCTGTCGAACCTCGACGCCAAGCTCCGGGTGCAGACCCGTACGCAGATCGCGTCGCTCCAGGCCAAGCTGGGCGTCACCACCGTGTACGTGACGCACGACCAGGTCGAGGCCATGACCATGGGTCACCGGGTCGCGGTCATGCTCGACGGCGTCCTCCAGCAGGTGGACACCCCGCGGGCGCTCTACGACACCCCGGCCAACGTCTTCGTCGCCGGCTTCATGGGCTCCCCGGCCATGAACATCAAGACGGTGCCGCTGACCGAGCAGGGCGCCGAGTTCGCCGAGATGCACGTGCCGCTGACCCGGGAGCAGGTCGAGGCGGCCAAGGCCGAGGGCGGCGACGGCAAGGTCACCGTCGGCTTCCGTCCGGAGGACTGCGACCTGGTCAGCCCGACCGAGGGCGGCATGCCGGTCGTGGTCGAGCTGGTCGAGGACCTGGGCTCCGACGCCAACGTCTACGGCCACGCCGCGCTCGGCGGCAACTCCGAGCGCTTCGTCGTGCGGACCGACCGCCGCACCATGCCGAACATGGGTGACACCGTGTTCGTCAAGCCGCGCCAGGGCCGCAGCCACGTCTTCCACGCCACCACCGGCAACCGGATCTGACGTACCGAAAAAGGGGCGGTCCGCCACGGCGGACCGCCCCTTTTCGTGTCCTCCGGGAAGGCTAGGCCTCGACGGCGCGGCGCCGGGCGACCTCGGCGAGGGTGACCGCCGCGGCGACGCTGGCGTTGAGCGACTCGACGTCGGAGACCATCGGGATGCTCACGGTCAGGTCGCAGGTCTCGCCGACCAGCCGGGACAGCCCGCGACCCTCCGAGCCGACCACCACGACCAGCGGGCCGACGGCGGCCTCCAGGTCGTACAGGTCGGTCTCGCCGTCGGCGTCCAGGCCGACCACGACGAAGCCGGCGTCCTTGCACGCCTTCAGCGACCGGGTCAGATTGGTGACCTGGGCGACCGGCACCCGCGCCGCCGCGCCGGCGCTGGTCCGCCAGGCGGTCGCGGTGATCCCGGCGGCCCGCCGCTCGGGTACGAAGACGCCCTGCGCGCCGAATGCGGCGGCGGACCGGATCACCGCGCCGAGATTGCGCGGGTCGGTGACCCCGTCCAGCGCGACCAGCAGCGGGCACGCCTGCTCCAGCGCCGCCGCCATCATGTCCTCGAACGGCTCGTAGGCGAAGGGCGGGACCTGGAGGCCGACGCCCTGGTGCAGCACCCCGCCGGTCATCCGGTCCAGCTCGGCCCGGCTGACCTCAAGGAGCGCGATGCCCCGGTCGGCGGCCGTCCGGACGATCTCGTTGACCCGGTCGTCGACGTCGATGCCCTGCGCCACGTAGAGGGCGGTGGCCGGCACCTGGGTGCGCAGCGACTCCAGCACCGGGTTCCGCCCGACCAGCAGCTCCGGGCTGTCCTTCGCCGGGTTGGACCGGCGCCCCGGGGCGACCCGGGGACCGCCGCGGGCCGCCGCCTTGCCCTTGCCGCCCTTCAGCGGGACGCCGGCGCGGCTGCCCTTGCCCCAGGTGGTGTCCTTGGTCCCCGGCTGGCCGATCTTGGGGGCGCGCCCCTCCTCGGCCGCCGTGCGGCGCTCCTTCTCCTGCTTCCAGGCGGTGCGCTGGGGCAGCTTCTCGGTGCCCGAGTATGCCTTGTGCCAGGGCCGCTCGTCGGCGGGCAGGGTGCGGCCGCGGCCCGCGAGGGCGTCCCGCCCCTTGCCGCCGGAGCCCTTCGGGGCGCTCGCCTTCGGCGTCAGCCGCCGGCCACGGCGCTGCGAATTGCCGGCCATCAGTCCTGCTCTCCAATAGTCCAACGGGGGCCCTGGGGGGTGTCCTCGACCACCACGCCGGCCTGCTTGAGCTGGTCGCGTACGGCGTCGGCGGCGGCCCAGTCCTTGCGGCTGCGGGCCTGCGCGCGCTGCTCCAGGGCGAGCGCGATCAGGTAGTCCACCACGCCGCGCAGGTCGCTCGCGCGGCCGCCGCCCGTCCAGGCCGAATCCAGGGGGTCGACGCCGAGGATATCCAGCATCGCCCGCGTGGCGGCCAGGGTCGTGCGGACGGTCACATCGTCGCCGGCGGTCAGCGCGGTGTTGCCGTCCCTGACCACCTCGTGCAGCACGGCCAGGGCGGCGGAGGTGTTGAGGTCGTCGTCCATCGCCGCGACGAAGCCGGCCGGCAGCTCGCCGAGCTGCCCGGCACCGACCCGCTCGGCCGCCCGCTGCACGAAACCCTCGATCCGCCGGTACGCGACGGCGGCCTCGCGCAGCGAGTCCTCCGAGTAGTCGATGCGGGACCGGTAGTGCGCCGCGACGTAGTAGTAGCGCAGCTCCACCGGGCGCACCCCGAGGGACGCCACGTAGTCGAGGTCGAGGGTGTTGCCCAGCGACTTGCCCATCTTGGTGCCGCCGATGCCGAGCAGGCCGTGGTGCACCCAGTAGCGGGCGAACGGCAGGTCGGCCGCCTGCGACTGGGCGATCTCGTTCTCGTGGTGCGGGAAGGTCAGGTCGAGCCCGCCGCCGTGGATGTCGAACTCCGCGCCCAGGTAGCGCCAGCACATCGCCGAGCACTCGATGTGCCAGCCGGGCCGGCCCCGACCCCACGGCGACGGCCAGTACGCGTCCGCCGGCTCGTCCGGCTTGACGCCCTTCCACAGCGCGAAGTCGCGCGGGTCGCGCTTGCCCCGCTCGGGCGCGTCCCCGGCGGGCTGCATGTCCTCCGGCGACTGCCCAGACAACGACCCGTACGCCGGCCAGGAGGCCACGTCGAAGTAGACGTCGCCGGAGCCGTCGGTGGCCGGGTAGGCGTGCCCGGTCTCGATCAGCCGGGCGATCAGCTCGTGCATCTCCGGGATGTGCCCGGTGGCTCGCGGCTCGTAGGTCGGCGGCAGCACGTTCAACGCCCGGTAGGACTCGTCCAGGATCTGCTCGTTCGCGTACGCGATCGACCAGAACGGCCGCTCCTGCTCCGTCGCCTTGACAAGGATCTTGTCGTCGATGTCGGTCAGATTGCGGATGAAGGTGACCTCGAAGCCGGAGGCGAGCAGCCAGCGCCGCAGCACGTCGTAGTTGACGCCGGAACGAAGGTGGCCGATATGCGGCGGGGCCTGGAGGGTGAGACCACACAGGTAGACCCCCACCTTGCCGGCTTCCCGCGGGACGAAGTCCCGCACCGATCGGGTGGCGGTGTCATACAGGCGTAGCGTCACCGTACAAGGGTAGCCGTCCCGTGGGTTTCGAGGTTGTGCGGAGCCGGGTCGTACGCTGCGTGCTGTGGACACGGCGGCACGGGCAGGAGAGACGGCCCAGACCCTGGACCGGGGGCTGCGCCTGCTGCACCTGGTCGCGGACGCGCCCGGCGGGCTGACGGTCACCGAGGCGGCGAACCGGCTGGGCATCGGCCGGGCGGCGGTCTACCGGCTGGTCGGCGCGCTGACCGGGCACGGCATGCTGCGTCGGGACGGCGCGGGCCGGCTGCGCCTCGGCGCGGGCGTCCTGCACCTGGCCCGGCGCGCCCAGCCGCTGCTCGCCGAGGGGGCGCTGCCGGCGCTGCGGCGGCTGGCCGAGCAGACCGGGGCGACCGCTCACCTGACCGTGGTCGAGGGAGGCGAGGGGGTCGCCCTCGCCGTGGTGGAGCCGAGCTGGACGTCGTTCCACGTGGCGTACCGGACCGGGTCCCGGCATCCGCTGGAGCGGGGCGCGGCGGGGCGGGCCATCCTCGCCGGCAGGTCGGGCGCCGCCGGCCCGGTGAGCAGCAGCGGGGAACTCCAGTCCGGGGCGTACGGGGTGGCCGCGCCGGTGCTCGGCGTGCCGGGGCTGGAGGCGAGCGTCGGCGTGGTGTCGCTGACCCCGCTCGACGTGGCCGTGGTCGGCGACCAGGTCACCACCGCCGCCCAGGCCATCACCACCGCCCTCGCCTGACGTCCCCGCCTGGCGCCGGATCCGCGAAGCGGCGGTGTCCGGCCCCGGCTGGCGCCAGGTCGGCGAAATGGCGGCATCCAGCCCCCGAGAGGCCACCGGATCGGCGAAGCGGCGATCCAGCCCCGGCTGGCACCGGATCGGCGAAGTGGCGGTATCCGGGAGCTCGGGAATCCGCCGGATCGGCGAAAAGGCGGCGGGGCGCGGCCGCGACCCACCGGAAGGTGGCGGCCACCAACGGGGCGGAGGGTCGTCTACCACAGGTTGCGGGGGACATGGCGGTTGTCCACAGGGCACGGCGACACGACCGGTCATGGTTGTCCACAGGGGTGTCGCTCGCTCTCCGCCCGCCGCCAGGCTGGTCGACATGCCTCCTCATCCGCACCGACCGGCCGAGTTGGCCTGGCAGGTCTTCCGTGGCTCGGACGTGGTCCGGCGTGGGCTGCTGGCCCGGCATCAACTCCGGGGCGCGTCCTGGCTCCGCCTGCGGCACGACGTCTACGCCGATGCCCGGCTCGACCGGGACCACGCACTGGCCTGCCGGGCCGCGCTGCTCCGGCTGCCGCCGGGCACGCTGATCGCCGGGCCCTCGGCCGCGTACCTGCACGGCGTGGAGCACGCCGCCGGCTTCGCCGACGACGTGCACGTTCTGCTGCCGCCGACGGCCCGAGCCGACGCCCAGCCCGGGATCCGGGTCCACCGCATCCGACCGGACGTGTCCCCCACCTGCGCAGGCCTTCTCGACGTTGGCAGCAGCGCCACCAACAGCGTCGTACGGACCAGCAACGACAGGACCGCCGGTGGGACGGACCGCCCGGTGGACGATGCGAGGCCCTTCCGGCCCGTTCCGGGGTCGGCTCTCGCCACCGCCGCACGGCCGGTCAGGCGGGCGGCCCCGCCGGCCGTCCGCCAACCCGATCGGGTCGGCCGAGATCACCTCCTGCCTGGCCCGCTGTCTTTGCTGCCGCGCAGCGCCCCGGCGGCGTGTGCCTGGGAGACGGCGGTATGGGCCGACCCGGTACGGGCGGTCGGCGTCATCGACGCGCTGCTGGCCCAGGGTCTGGTCAGCCGGGGCGCGCTCGCCGACGTGGCGGACCGCAATGGTGGACGGCCCGGTGGCCGGCGCGCGAGCTGGGTGTTCGGCCTGGCGGATCCGGCGGCGCAGTCCCCGCCGGAGTCGCACCTACGGGTCCGCCTCGTGCTAGCCGGCCTACCGCGACCGGTCGCGCAACACCCGATCCGGCTCGCCTCCGGGCTGGTCCTGCATCCTGACCTGGCCTGGCCGCAGTTCCGTGTCGCGGTCGAGTACGACGGCACATGGCACGCCGACGCCGACCAGTTGCACCGCGACCGGCAGCGGCTCAATCAGTTCGTCGGTGCCGGCTGGGTGGTGCTGCACGTGACCAGCCGCCGGCTGCATCGGGACTTCGCCGCCGTGGTGCGCGAGGTCCGGGCCGCTCTCGTGGCCCAGGGATGGCGAGCGTGATGCGCCAGTACGCCGACGTGGCGGGATCCCGAGCACCCGAATACCGCCACGTCGCCGACCTGGTGCGCGGCCCGGCCGAAGGCCGGGCCGGCCCGCCGGGGTCCACCGCCGGCTCGCCTCGGGCACGGCCTCCAGCGCGCCGGTGACCGCCGGGCGCAGGTCGATCAGGGTCTCCTCGGCGTCGAAGACGACCGGGTGCGCGGTTCGCTATCGCTCGCCGGCCAGCGCCGGCTCGGCCGGGGTCGGCGGGGCCGCCTGCGGCGCACGCAGCTCGTCCAGCCGGACCAGAGCGACTCCGACCACGATCAACGCCCCGCCGAGCAACTGGACGGCGGTCGGCAGCTCGCCCAGCACCAGCCAGGCGATCAGCACCGCGAACATCACCTCGGTCAGCCCGACGAAGGACGACAGCCGCGCGCCGAGCAGCCGGGCTCCCGCGACCCCCGACAGGTACGCGACCACCGCGGCGATCAGCGACAGCCCGGCGATCGGCACCAGCCAGCTCACCTGGTGCCCGGCGAAGGTGACGTCGGCGGTGTCGGCCCGCAGCGGCAGCAACCGGGCGAAGCCGAGCAGGGCCAGCGCCAGCGCGCCGACGACCATCCCGCCGCTGGCCATCACCACGGACGGCAGCGCGGCGTCGACCCGACCTGCGATGACGAAGTAGCCGGCCAGCCCGACCCCGGCGCCCAGCCCCCAGAGGACCCCGATCGGGTCGAGCCGCCCGCCGCCGGTCAGATCCAGCACGAACACCAGTCCGCCGAGCGCGGTCAGCGACCCGATCACGGTGAGCAGTCGGGGCCGCTGGCCGTGGACCAGCCACATCCAGCCGACCACCAGCACGATGGCCAGGTACTCCAGCAGGAGCGCGACACCGACCGGCAGGTAGCGGACCGCGTTGAAGAAGCACGCTTGGGCCACCGCCACCCCGAGCAGTCCGAACACGACGACCCTGCCGGCGTTGCGCCGGAGTACCGACCACCGTCCGCGCAGCGCCAGCAGCGCCGGCACGGCCAGCACCAGCGCCGCGATGCCGACCCGGGCCAGCACCAGCGCCTCGGCGGACCAGTCGCCGGCGATCAGCGAACGGGCGAAGGTGCCGGAGGTGGCGAAGGTGAGCGCGGAGAGCAGGGCCAGGCCGAGGCCCATGCCAGACCGTTCACGCATCGACAGCTCCTTGGATCGAACGACCGGTCATGGGTGAAACCTGGTTATGCTGATGACGCTAGGCCGGCATCCTGACAGGAGTCAAGTTGCTCTTCGCCCATGACACCGAATGTGGCCTGGTCGCCGCGGCAGGGCTGGTGAACAGCGCCGGCCCGGACCGGGAGGGGCTGCCCGACGTGGCTGCCCTCGACGAGTTCATCGCCGCGCACGGCTGGACCGGCCGGCACGAGCACACCGACACGGAACTGCGCGAGGTCCGCGCCCTGCGACCCCGGCTCCGCCGGATCTGGTACGCCGACACCGACGAGCTGGTGAGCATCGTCAACGGCCTGCTCCGCGAGTCGCACGCGCTGCCCCAGCTCATCCGGCACGACGGCGAGCCGTACCACCTGCACGCCGTGCCGCGCGACGCGCCGCTGGCGACTCGGATGGCCGTCGAGGCCGCCATGGCGATCGCCGATCTGGTCCGGATGGGCGAGCTCAGCCGGCTGCGCCTGTGCGACCACCCGGACTGCGACAAGGTGCTGGTCGACCTCTCCAAGAACCGGTCCCGCCGGTTCTGCGACGCCAGCTGCGGCAACCGCGCCGCGGTGAGCGCCTACCGGGCCCGCAAGGCGGCGGCCCACTCCTGACGCACCGGTGGCCAGTCTGCCCGGCGCCGAACAACCCGCACTCCCTTTCGGCGAGGTGGCGGTGTCCGGGGCAGGGTGACACCGCCAGATCGGCGATCCGGAACCGGAACCTCGGTCAGGGGTGGGTCATCCGCAGCAGGTCCAGCGCCTCGTCGAGCTGGGCCTCGCTGAGCTTGCCCGATTCGACGTGGCCCCGCGAGATCACCACCTCCCGGATCGAGACCTGCCTGGCCAGCGCCTCCTTGGCGATCGAGGCGGCCTCGTCGTATCCGAGGTGACGATTGAGCGGGGTGACGATCGACGGCGACCCCTCCGCGTACGCCAGGCAGACCTCGGCGTCCGCGACCAGGCCGACCACCAGGCGGTCGGCGAAGAGCCGACTCGACGCGGCCAGCAGCTTGATCGACTCCAGCAGGTTGCGGCCCATCACCGGGAGCATCACGTTCAGCTCGAAGTCGCCCTGCGAGCCGGCGAACGCGACCGCGGCGTCGTTGCCGATCACCTGGGCGCAGACCTGCCGCATCGCCTCAGCGACCACCGGATTCACCTTGCCCGGCATGATCGACGAGCCGGGCTGGAGGTCGGGGATGCGCAGCTCCCGCAGGCCGGCGCGCGGGCCGGAGCCCATCCAACGGATGTCGTTGGCCATCTTGTAGAGCCCGACCGCGACGGTGCGGAGCTGGCCCGAGGTCTCCACCAGCGCGTCCCGGGCACCCTGCGCCTCGAAATGATTGCGCGCCTCGGTCAACGGCAACCCGGTCGACTCGCGCAGCTTCTCGATCACCCGGGCGGCGAAGCCGAGCGGCGTGTTGATCCCGGTGCCAACGGCGGTGCCGCCGAGCGGCAGCTCGGCCAACCGCGGCAGCGCCGACTCCAGCCGCTCGATGCCGTAGCGGACCTGCGCGGCGTACCCGCCGAACTCCTGGCCCAGGGTGACCGGGGTGGCGTCCATCAGGTGGGTACGCCCGGCCTTGACCACGGTCTCGAACTCGGCCGCCTTCTCCTCCAGCGCCCCGGCCAGGTGCTTCAGCGAGGGGATCAGATCCTCCACCACGAACTGGGTGGCGGCCAGGTGGATCGACGTCGGGAACACGTCGTTGCTGGACTGCGAGGCGTTGACGTCGTCGTTCGGGTGCACGTTCCGGCCCAGCTCGCGGCTGGCCAGCGTGGCGATCACCTCGTTGGCGTTCATGTTGGACGACGTGCCGGAGCCGGTCTGGAAGACGTCGACCGGGAACTGGTCGTCGTACCCGCCGTCGGCCACGTGCGCGGCGGCGGTGGCGATCGCCTCGGCCACGTCCGCCCCGATCACCCCCAGCTCGCCGTTGACCTGCGCGGCGGCCCCCTTGATCTGCGCCAGCGCCTTGATCTGGGCGGGTTCCAGACCCCGTCCGGAGATCGGGAAGTTCTGCACCGCGCGCTGGGTCTGCGCCCGCCACAACGCCTCGGCGGGCACCTCCACCTCGCCCATCGAGTCGCGTTCGATCCGGTATCCGGCTGCCTCTGGAGTCGTCACGCGTACCATCCTGCCGCGCGGGTCGCCGGCCCGCAGCGAAAGCCGGCCGCACCGGCACGGGCTCAGCCCAGCTCGGCGAGGAGCTGCTCCACCTCGTGCCGCTCGGGTGCCTCGAACTCACGGAACAGCTCCAGCGCCCGGATCCAGTGGGCGCGGGCGGCACCCGGATCGGGGCCGCGCAGGCAGGGGGCAATCCCGTCCAGCGCCCGGGCCTGCTCGTACCGCGCGTCCAGCTTCGTGGCGTCGACGAGCACCCGCCGGTGCAGGTCCAGCGCGCTGGTCACGTCGCCCTGGTCGAGCAGGGCCCGAGCCAGCAGGTTTCGGGATGCGCACTGCCCGTTGCGGTCGCCCGCCTCGGTCATCACCACCAACGCCTCATGGTGCAGGTCCATCGCCGTTTCCGGGTGACCGCTCGCCCGTTCCACAGTGCCGATCTCGTTGAGCAGCTCGCCGACGCCGTACCGGTTGCCGAGCCGGCGCTTGATCGCCAGCGCGGCCCGGAGCCGACGGAGAGCCGGTTCGCCGTGCCCCATCCTGGCCCGGGCCATCGCGAGGTGGCCCATGGCGTTGGCCGTGTCGTACAGGGTGCCCAGCGTGCGTGCCAGCATCAGGTGCATACGGGACACCGCCAACGCCTCGGCCAGCCGCCCGGAGAGCAGGAGGGCCCCCGCCTGGTTGGTGAAGAGCGCGACGACCCCGACGTCGTGCCCCTCATTGCGGAGGATGTCCAATGCCTCGGCCAGGTGCCGCAACGCCGCCGGGACGTTGCCGTGGATGCTGTGGACGGCCGCGATGTTCTTGTGCGTGCCGGCCTGTCCCACCCGATCCCCCAGCCGGCTGCGCAGGCTGAGGGCGATCTCCATCGACGCCAGCGCGTCGCCGTAGCGAGCCAGCCGGTAGTAGCCGGAGGCGAGGTAGTTGTGCATGGTCGCGACCGCCGCGTCGTCGCCGAGGCGCTCCGCAGCCCGGAGCCCGATCGTGTGCGTCTCGATCAGCTCGTCCAGGTGGCCGTACGCGAACCAGTAGCTCCATCCGGCATGGGCAAGCTGCCAGCAATAGGCGTCCCGGCCCGTCTGCTCGGCGAGCCGGATCATCGCGATGAGGTTCGCTCGGTTCTCGTCAAGCCACTCGACCGGCAGCGCCTCCGCCTCCAGATCGGGCCGGAGCACCGGGATCCGCGGTAGCGGTGCCGGGCTCGCCGAGCGATTGAGCTGGCGGGACGCGGCCGTGACCAGGTGCAGGTGGACGTTGAACATCCGGTCCAGGGCCGCCGACCGCTCGACGGCGAACGCCGGATCCGCCATCAGCTGCCGCGCGTAGTCGCGTACGAGGTCGTGGAACCGGAACCGGCGCTGATCGACCTCCTCAGCGAGGTGCGCGTCGACCAGCTCCTCGAGCAGATCCTCCGCCTCGGGCAGCGGCGCGTCGGCCAGCGCGGCGGCAGCCCACCCGTCGAACTGCGTTCCCGGGTGCAGCCCGAGCAGCCGGAACATCCGCTGAGCGGCCGGCGTGACCTGCGCATACGACAGGGTGAAGGCCTGGCCGACGGAGCGGTCGCCGGCCACCAGCTCGGTCAGGACGTCTCGTCCGTCGGCGAGCCGTGCGGCGAGGTCGGCGATGCGCCAGCGAGGGCGGTGCGCGAGCCTCGCCCCGGCGAGCCGGATGGCCAGTGGCAGTTGTCCGCACCGGCGGACCACCTCGGCGGCGGCCTCCGGCTCGGCGGCCACCCGTTCGGCGCCCACGACCCTCGCGAGCAGCTCGATCCCCTCACCCGGCTCGAGCACGGCGAGCGACGAGGGATGCCCCTCGTCCAGGCCGATCAGCCGACGCCTACTGGTGATCAGGGTCAGCGTGTCCCGGCCGCTGGGCAGCAGCGGCGCCACCTGGGCGGCGGACGCCGCGTTGTCCAGCACCACCAGCGCCCGCCGGTCGGCCAGCTCGCTGCGCCACAGGGCGGCCCGCTCGTCGACGTCGGCGGGTATGCGTTCGCCGGGCACGCCGAGCTGGCGCAGCAGCGCGGCGAGGGCCGCGGCCACGGGCACCGGCTCCCGCTCGCTGTGCCCGTGCAGATCGATGAAGAGCTGCGCGTCGGGGTAACGCTCCGCCAGCGCCGTGGCGAGGTGGATCGCCAATGTGGTCTTGCCGCTGCCGGCCATACCGTCGATCAGCTGGACCCGGGCACGCTCATCCGCAATTTCCTTGATCAGCCGCGCGAGGGTCTCCTGCCGACCGGTGAAGTCGCTGATGGCCCGGGGTAGGCAGCGGACCGGGGCGGCGCGGACGTTCGCCGGGCCGGCCAGCGCCAGGTCGCCGGCGAGCACCCGCTGGTGCAGCTCCTGCAACGCGGCACCGGGCTCGATGCCCAACTCCTCGGCGTAGATGCGGCGGCCCTCGCGGTAGACGGCGAGCGCGTCCGCCTGCCGGCCGACCGCGGACAGGGCGAGCATGAGCTGGCCGCGCAGCCGCTCCCGCAGCGGATGCCGGTCCACGCTCTCGGCCAGTTCGTCGATCAGGTCGGCTGCCTGGTGCAGTCGCAGTTCGACGTCGACGCACTCCTCCAGGGCGGCGATGCGCTGCTCGTCGAGGGCCTGCGCCCGGCGCCGGACGGGCCGGCTGGCGATGCCGCTCAACGCCGGGCCACGCCAGAGCGCCAGCGCGGCCCGGTAGTGCCGGCGCGCCTCGGTCGGCTGCCCGGCGGCCACCGCGACCCGACCGGCCTCGACCGCGCGGGCGAAGACCTCCGCGTCCAGTTCGGCCGGATCGACCCGGATGCCGTAGCCGACCGGATCGGTGACGATGGACTCCGAGGACAGCCCGAGCCGGGCGAGCCGCTGCCGCAGTCGTGACACGCAGATCTGGAGCTGGGCCCGGGCGGTGGCCGGCGGGCTCTCCTCCCAGACCGCGTCGACCAACTCCTCGACGGACACCACCCGGCCGGCGCGCAGCAGCAGCATGGCGAGCACGGTCCGGTCCCGTCCCGCGGTGACGGTGGCCTCGCCACCACCCACCCTCAGGGGCCCCAGGATCCCGAACCGCATCTGCTCCCCGTACGCCTTCCGGTGCAACTTCCAGCAGGGTAGCCCGGCGGTCACGGATCGCCGCGCCCGGACGATAGCGATGTGATAGCGGATCGACAGGGCCAGCCCGCAGACTCGTCCCGGGTTGTCGGCGACGACATCCGACGGGGGCGGTGCGCCCGCTGGGAATCCCCCCTCCCGGCGGGCGCACCGATGTCGATGGACGGCGCACAGTGCGGGGCACTCGGCCACCCGGGCTCGACCGAAAGTCGGGCGCTCAACAGGCACTCATGTACCTAAGATCATGGAAGTCTTCCCACTCTCTTGGAGGCTTCCACCTTGTTCGACAACGGGGGTTCCACCGGCGTGTCCACGGCACGCCACCGGCGCATACCGCGCCGGTTCCTCATCGCGAGTCTGGCGGCCGTGCTGGCCAGCACGGGAGCCCTGGCGGTGACCGGCCAGCCAGCCGCCGCCGCCCCAACCCGCTGGGTCCTGCCGACCAGCACTAGCTACACCGACGCCCGGCAGCCGACCGCGGCCTTCCCCACCACCGGCAGCGAGGACCTGCCGGTGGGCACCTGGGAGGCCGACGGGGTCAAGCACACCTCGCGGGCCTACTTCACCTTCGACCTCACCCCGTACCGGGGGAAGGAGATCATCAGCGCCCAGCTGCAGACCGGTGAGGCGTCGGTCGACGACTGCGATAAGCCGCGGGAGCTGGAGCTCTGGCGTACGGACACCCCGGCCACCGCGCCGACCTGGGCGAACGCCCCGGCGGTGCACGAAAAGGTCGGTGACCTCGGTGCCACCGCGACCCACTGCCCCGCCGGCTACCTGGAGTTGCTGGTCACCGAGGCGGTGCAGCGAGCGGTCGACGAAGGGCGGGACTCGCTCACCCTGATGGCCCGGATCGCCGGCGACCACGAGGAGGCCAAGCACTTCGGCCGGCGGATCGAGCGGCCGGGCATCTCGCTCGACGCGAACGCGGCGCCGAACCTGCCGGGCAAGCTCACCGTACACGGGCTGGCCTGCGCCGACGGGCTGCTGATCGGCACCACCACGCCGATCCTCTCGGCTGAGGTGACCGACCCGGACAAGGTGGACGGCTACGCGGGTGACCTGGTGACCGCCACCTTCGCCTGGTGGCCGGTCGACCGTCCGGCGGAGCGGACCGAATGGACCTCCTACGGGCTGTACGCTCCCGACCGCTTCACCTACTCGGTGCCGAGCGGGCTGATGAGCAACGGGGGCACATACGCCTTCGCGGTGAAGGCCGCCGACCAGCACGCCAGCTCCGACTGGTCGCCGGAATGCCGGTTCACGGTCGACACGCAGGTCCCGCCGACCCCCACGGTGTCCTCCACCGACTACCCGTCCGGCTGGAACCCGCCCGGCTACGGCGGCCCGGGCATCCCGGGCCGGTTCACCTTCACCTCGGCGGCCGACGACGTCGCCGGTTACCGGTGGGGCCCCAGCGGTGCGACCACGTACGTCGCCGCGGACGCGTCCGGCGCGGCCACCATCACCTGGACCCCGACCGACTACGGCCTGAAGCGGCTCTACGTCCAAGCCGTGGACCGGACGGGCAACCGCTCGACCGTGACCACGTACGAGTTCCGGGTGCGCAACACCGCGCCGACGGTGACCGACGGCAATCCGGACGGGCGGCTGGGCGAGACGCGCCCGTTCACCTTCGCCCCGAACATGACGGACGTGGTGGAGTACGTCTGGCAGCTCAACAGCGGTGCCGAGCAGACCGTCGCGGCCGATGCCGACGGCCGGGCCACGGTCCAGGTGACGCCGACGACCGCGACCAACACCCTGCACGTCCGCAGCCGTACCCGGGACGGGCTGCTCTCCGGCGACGCCGGCTACCGGTTCACCGTCCGCACTGAGCCGTCCGTCAGCTCCGCACAGTGGCCGCTGGACGGCACGGTCGGCGCACCGGTCGGCACCGCGGGCAGCTTCGTCTTCACCCCGGCCATGGATGGCGTCACCGAGTACGTCTACTCGTTCGACTACGGCGAACGGCGGACGGTCGCGGCCGGCGCCGACGGCACCGCCACGGTCAGCTACACCCCGACCGAGGCGTACCAGCACTCGATCCAGGTGTTCAGCCGCACCGGTGACGGCATCCAGTCGGCGACCGCCTACCGGTCGTTCCAGGTGGCCTCGCTCGCCCCGAGCGTCGAGTCGACGGTCTACCCGCGCAACATGACCGGCGGCGGCCCGGGGGTGACCGGCACCTTCACCTTCCGGCCGCACGCCGGAAGCACCGACATCACCTCGTACGTCTACACCTTCCGCGGTGAGGCAGAGCGTACCGTCGAGGCGGGACCGAACGGCACGGCCACCATCGAGTGGACGCCGAGCAACATCAACGACGAGTGGGGCGGCTGGAACGAGCTCCAGGTACGTGCCCGTACCGCCGCCGGGACGACCACGGACCCCGAGTTCTACTCCTTCCGGGTCGACCCGCTAAGCCCGATCGTCTCCTCCGACGTCTTCGTCTGGGGCGGGAACGCGACGGTCGGCCAGACCGGTGAGTTCGTCTTCACCGTCCAGCTTCCGGGCACCACCGAGTTCGTCTACTCCTTCGACGAGGGCCCGGAGCAGACCGTGGCGGCCGACGCGGCCGGCACGGCCCGGGTCAGCTGGACCGCCGACTCGCCGTACAACCACAGCCTGACCGTACGCAGCCGCACGGCGAGCGGCGTGACCTCCGGGGCGACGTACTACAGCATCTGGATCGACGGCTGATCCGGTTGACGCGGAAAGGGGCGCCGGGTGGGATCCCGGCGCCCCTTTCGCCTACGCGGGACGTCAGCGCCGGCCGACGGTGAGCACCGGCTTGGTGACCTCGGCGAAGAAGTCGTTGCCCTTGTCGTCGACGACGATGAAGGCGGGGAAGTCCTCCACCTCGATCTTCCAGACCGCCTCCATGCCCAGCTCGGGGTATTCGAGCACCTCGACGTGCTTGATGCAGTCCTGGGCGAGCCGGGCGGCCGGGCCGCCGATCGAGCCGAGGTAGAAGCCGCCGTGCTGCTGGCAGGAGCGGGTAACCTGGGCGGAGCGGTTGCCCTTGGCCAGCATCACCATCGACCCGCCGGCCGCCTGGAACTTCTCCACGTAGGCGTCCATCCGGCCGGCGGTGGTTGGGCCGAACGAGCCGGAGGCGTAGCCCTCGGGGGTCTTGGCCGGGCCGGCGTAGTAGACGGCGTGGTCGCGGAGGTACTGCGGCATCGGCTCGCCGGCGTCCAGCCGCTCAGCGATCTTGGCGTGCGCGATGTCCCGGGCCACCACCAGCGGGCCGGTCAGCGACAGGCGGGTCTTCACCGGGTACTTCGACAGCTCGGCGCGGATCTCGTCCATCGGCCGGTTCAGGTCGACCCGGACCACCTCGGACGTGTCGAGCTGCGCGTCGGTCACGTCGGGCAGGTAGCGCGCCGGGTCGGTCTCCAGCCGCTCCAGCCAGACCCCGGACGGGGTGATCTTGGCGACGGCCTGCCGGTCCGCCGAGCAGGAGACGGCGATCGCCACCGGGCAGGAGGCGCCGTGCCGGGGCAGCCGGACCACGCGTACGTCGTGGCAGAAGTAGCGACCGCCGAACTGCGCGCCGATGCCGAAGTTGCGGGTCAGCTCCAGCACCTCGGCCTCCAACTCCAGGTCGCGGAAGCCGTGCGCGCTCATCGAGCCGGAGGTGGGCAGGGTGTCCAGGTATTTGGCCGAGGCGTACTTGGCGGTCTTCAGCGCGTACTCGGCGGAGGTGCCGCCGATGACGATGGCCAGGTGGTAGGGCGGGCAGGCCGCGGTGCCGATCAGCCGCAGCTTCTCCTCCAGGAACTGCATCATCCGCGTCGGGTTCAGCAGCGCCTTGGTCTCCTGGTAGAGGTACGACTTGTTGGCCGACCCGCCGCCCTTGGCCATGAACAGGAACTTGTACGCGTCCGGGTGCCCGTCCGGGTCCTCGGCGTAGAGCTCCACCTGGGCGGGCAGGTTGCTGCCGGTGTTCCGCTCCTCCCACATGGTCAGCGGGGCGAGCTGCGAGTAGCGCAGGTTCAGCCGGGTGTACGCCTGGTAGACGCCGCGCGAGATGGCCTCGGCGTCGGTGCCGTCGGTGAGCACGTGCCGGCCGCGTTTGCCCATCACGATGGCGGTGCCGGTGTCCTGGCACATCGGCAGCACCCCGCCGGCGGCGATGTTGGCGTTGCGCAGCAGGTCCAGCGCGACGAACCGGTCGTTCGGCGAGGCCATCGGGTCGTCGATGATCGACCGGAGCTGGGCCAGGTGCGCCGGGCGCAGGAAGTGGGCGATGTCGTGCATCGCCTCGGCGGTCAGCGCGGTCAGCGCGGAGGGCTCCACGGTGAGGAATCGACGGCCACCCGGGCCGTTGACGACGTCGACCCCCTCGTCGGTGACCAGGCGGTATTCGGTCTGGTCGGGACCGGTCGGCAGCAAGGGGGCGTACGAGAACGCGGCGGCACTGCTCATGACGGAAAAGCCTAGGGCAGAGCCGTCGATCGGTGGCACCCGCCGGGGGCGTCCTGGGACGCCGCTCTCACCCGCCGTCGCCCTGCGGGTCGCAGAGCTCCCGCTTCGGTCCGCAGTTCCCCTGGCCGGACGGGGGGCCGTCGGTGCTGCCACCCGGGCCGGGCGCGCCGCCGTTGTCGCCCACGGGCGGGGGCGGCACCGACGTCCCGGCGCCCCAGCGGACGTACCCGATCTCCCGGCCCTCCCCGATGATCATGCCGGTCGGCCCGACCGCCAGGGCGTTCGCCGAGGTACGCAGCACCGCCAGCTCCCGCCCGGTGCGCGGGTCGACCGCGATCAGCCGGGACGGCTTCTCCTCGGCGATCACCGCCGCGTACGGGGTGAGGGCGGCGCCGCTCTTGGCTCCGGCGGCCCGGGTCCACGCGTTCCGGTCGACCGACAGCTCCCGGCCCACGATCGAGCGCTTGTCGGCGCTGCGCACCAGCGCGTACCGGTCGTCGACGGCGAGCAGTTTCTCGCCGTCCGCACCGACGTGCAGCAGCCGGCCGTCGTACCCGTCGAGCACGGCCTCGCGGCCGTCCGGGGCGACGCCGATCAGCACGTTCCGGGCGCCCTGCGGGTCCTCCCGCTGCACGCAGCCGGCGTAGTCCGCGGTCCGCAGGTTCACCCCGGTGCGCTGCCACACCTGCCGGCCGGTCGCCGGGTCGACCGCGGAGATGACGAAGTAGCAGCTACCGTCCCGGGAGGTGGCGCTGATCCGGAGCAACCGGCCGCCGACCACCGCCAGCCGCTCCTCCCGGCCGGGCTGGACATTCTGCAGCACCCGGCCGGTGGCGGTGTCCACCACGTGCACCCGCCCGTCGACCGGGAAGCCGAGCAGCGGCGGGACGCCCTCCGGCCCGGCCACGCCGCCGTCGATCCGCGGGGCGCTCAGCCGCCGGGTGCCGAGCAGGTCCGGGTTGTCGGCGAGCAACCCGCTGTGCACGCCGGGCAGGAACGCCGTCCACAGCGGCCTGGTCCCGCGCGGTTCCCAGGCGCTCAGCGTGCAGTCGGTGGCCGCCACGCAGTGCGCGTCGAGCAGCAGGTTCCGGTAGGTCCAGACCGCCACCGCCCGGTCGTCGCTCCGGCGGACCGCGCCGCTGGTCGGGTCGAGCAGCTCGTACCCCTTCACCAGGAGCTTGCCCACGGCGACGACCGGGTCCCGGTCGCCGCCGGCGACCGCCGCCCAGTCCGCCTTGCGCTCCCAGAGCTGGGTGCCGGTGGCCAGGCTGCGCGCCTCGACCCGGGTCCGCTGCTCGACGATGACGGTATCGCCGGCGATGGTGACGCTCTTCGGGGTGCCGCCGACCCGCTGCTGCCAGACCACGTCCGGCTGGGAGATCGGCTCGCTCCGGTCGACCCAGTCCCACATGCTCGGGAACGGATTCCACACGCCGGTGGCGGCCAGCACGATCACGGTGATGAGCCCCAGCAGCAACCAGCCGCGTACGCCAAGGCCCTTCACACCGCCCACGGTAGCGACGATCACCGCGCCGCCGAGCCCGCGCGGGTGCGTGTCGCGCCGCTTTCTCCACCCCGTGACGTGTTAGGAGGGGACCGGACGCGTCAGGAAGGGGCCCTTCCTTCCCTGGCGGCGGAGCGGACCAGGGGGAGCGTGCGGTAGGGGATCTGCTGGGCGAGCGCGATGATCGTGGAGGCGCGCCGGATCCCCTCGGAGGAGACGATCTGGTCGATCACCCGCTGGAGGTCGGTGTTCGACCGGGCCACGATCCGGCAGAGCAGGTCGCTGGAGCCGGTGATGGTGTGCGCCTCCAGCACCTCGGGGATGGCGGCCAGGTGCGCGGTGACCGGGTCGTGGCCGTGCCGCTGGCTGATCTCCAGGGTCACGAAGCTGGTCACCCCGAAGCCGATGGCGGCCGGGGAGATGTCCGGGCCGAAGCCGGCGATCACCCCCCGATCGACCAGCTTGTCGAGCCGGGCCTGGACGGTGCCCCGGGCCACGCCGAGCCGGCGGGAGCACTCCAGCACCCCGATCCGCGGCTCCTCGGCGAGCAACGTGAGCAGTCGCGCATCCAGCTCGTCGAGCTGTACATCCTGACCAGCGTTCATGGGGTTTCACTTTACCGAATGCACAACCTGACCAGCATTTTGGCCAACTGTTGCCCAACCATCGGCGGGAAAGCGATGCTCGCCACAACAGCATCCAACGGCGGCCCACGAGGCCGGCCGGTACGCAAGGGAGGCCACCATGACCCAGGCGATCGACCGACCCCAGTCGACCGAGGAGGTCGACGTCGACGCCCTCGTCGGCGCCGTCGACCACGACATCAGCCGGGACCCGTTCCCGGTCAAGGGCCTCGACCACGTGCACTTCCTGGTGGGCAACGCCAAGCAGGCCGCCCACTACTACTCCACCGCGTTCGGCATGACCTGCGTGGCCTACCGCGGCCCGGAGCAGGGCTACCGGGACCACGCCCAGTACGTGCTGACCAGCGGCTCGGCCAGGTTCGTGCTGACCGGCGTGGTCCGCCCCGACGTCGAGGGCGCCGAGCACGTGGCGAAGCACAGCGACGGTGTCTCCGACATCGCGCTGGAGGTACCGGACGTGGACGCCGCGTACGCGCACGCCACCGCCCAGGGCGCGACCGGCCTGGTCGAGCCGCACGACGTCGCCGACGAGCACGGCACCGTCCGGCTGGCGGCCATCGCCGCGTACGGCGACACCCGGCACACCCTGGTCGACCGGTCCCGCTACACCGGCCCGTTCCTGCCCGGCTTCGTGGCCCGTGGGCCCATCGTCGACCGGCAGCCGATGATCGACGCGGGCATCCAGCCGAAGCGCTTCTTCCAGGCCGTCGACCACGTGGTCGGCAACGTGGAGTTGGGCCGGATGGACGAGTGGGTCGAGTTCTACAAGCGGGTCATGGGCTTCAGCAACATGGCCGAGTTCATCGGTGACGACATCGCCACCGACTACTCCGCCCTGATGAGCAAGGTGGTCGCGAGCGGCACCCGCAAGGTGAAGTTCCCGCTCAACGAGCCGGCCCTCGCCCGCAAGAAGAGCCAGATCGACGAATACCTGGAGTTCTACCAGGGGCCGGGCGCTCAGCACATCGCCGTCGCCACCAACGACATCCTGGCCAGCGTCGACGCCATGCGCGCCGCAGGCGTCGAGTTCCTGGACACCCCGGACTCCTACTACGACGACCCGGAGCTGCGCGCCCGGATCGGCCAGGTGCGGGTGCCGATCGAGGAGTTGAAGTCCCGGAAGATCCTGGTCGACCGGGACGAGGACGGCTACCTGCTGCAGATCTTCACCAAGCCGGTGCAGGACCGCCCGACCGTCTTCTTCGAGCTGATCGAGCGGCACGGCTCCCTCGGCTTCGGCAAGGGCAACTTCAAGGCCCTGTTCGAGGCGATCGAGCGGGAGCAGGAGAAGCGCGGCAACCTGTAACACTGTCCGCGTGACCCAGCCTCCCTCGACCACGCAGCCGCCGCCCGCCGGGCCCCCGCCCGCGGGCGGCGGCTTCGCGCCCCCCTCCGGACCGCCGTACGCGCCCCCCACGCAGTACGCCCCGCCGACGTACGCCGGGCTGCCGGGCCACCCCCTGCCCGCGCATCCGCCGTTGCCGGGTCACCTGCCGCCACCGCTGGCGCCGAACGGTCAGCCGCTCGCCGGCTTCGCCGACCGGCTGCTCGCCTGGCTGATCGACATCGCGGTGGCGAGCGCGGTGGCGATGGTGCTCTTCGTGCCGGTCTTCATCTGGATCTTCTTCCGCACGTTCAACCTGATGGAGGTGAACCCGGACGGCACGGTCCTGGAGCCGGGCCCGGCGGCGATCTTCACCGACATCTTCCTGCCGCTGCTGCTGGCCGAGGCCGGGATCCTGCTGCTGATGTTGGTCTTCTACTGGATCTACCACGTCGAGTACGCCCGCCGGACCGGGCAGACGTTGGGCAAGAAGGTGATGAAGATCCGGATCGTCCCGGTCGAGCCGTCCGCCGCCCTAACCCGGGGGGCACTGGGCCGGCGCTGGCTGGTCGAGTTCGTCGCTGGCTCGCTGGTGCCGTTCCTCAACTACCTCGACGGGTTCTGGCAGCTCTGGGACAAGCCCTGGCAGCAGTGCCTGCACGACAAGTTCGCCGGCACGGTCGTCGTTAAGGTTGCACCGTGAGTGTGAGGAGTGAGCCGGGCCTGCGAGCCCCGGAGCCGCGAACTGAGATGACGCCGTGAGCGTGAGGAGTGAGCCGGGCCTGCGGGCCCCGGAGCCGCGAACTGCCGTGAGCGGACGCAGCGAGGCACGACCGTGAGCGTGGCACCCGGCTGGTACGTGGACCCCGCCGATCCCGAGACCCGGCGGTACTGGGACGGCGAGGGCTGGATCGGCGCGCCGATCCCCGTCGACGCCACCCCGCCCGAGGGCCCGCCGCCCCCCGAACCGGCTCCCGCCGCGGCGCCGGCCCCCACCACACCCGCCCGCCACCCAGGCCCGCCCGCCGGGCCGCACCCCGGCCAGCCGGTCAGCGGGCCGCACCCCGGACAGCCGGCCGCCGGGCCGTATCCCGGGCAGCAGCCGGTCAGCGGGCCGTACCCGGGGCAACCGGCCGGCGGGCCGGCCCCGTGGCCGGAGCAGCCGACCGGACCGGGTCAGCCGGCGGGGCCGCCGCCGGGCTGGCCGTACCCGACCTGGCCGGTACGCCCGCCCGCGCCGCGGCCGCACGGGCTGCCGCTCGCCTCGTACGGCGCGCGGCTGGTCGCCCGGCTGATCGACATCGGCGTGGTGTTCCTGCTCAACGTCGTGGTGAACGGCTGGTTCGTCTGGCGCTACTTCGAGGAGATCTCGCCGTACCTGCGCGAGTCGGTGCGCCGGTCGCTGGCCGGAAACACCTCCACCGAAGGGCTGCCCCAGCCGGGCGAACAGGCCGCCGGGCTGCAGATCGCCATCCTGCTGATCGCCACCGCGCTCTGGTACGCGTACGAGGTGCCCTCGATGGCGGCCCGGGGCCAGACCTTCGGCAAGCGGGTGATGGGCGTCCGCGCGGTGCCGGTCGAGGCCGACCAGCCGCTCGGCTTCGGCCGGGCCACCCGCCGGTGGAGCACCCTCGGCCTGCCCACGCTGCTCTGGTACTGCTGTGGCTTCGGCCTGCTGCTCCAGTTCGTCGACGCGGTCTCCCCGCTCTTCGACCAGCCGCTGCGCCAGGCCCTGCACGACAAGCGGGCGCAGACCGTGGTGGTCCAGCTCCCCCGCACCAGGCCCGACACCCGTACCGCCTCGCGCGACAGCGCCAATCCCCCGGGAGACACCCCATGACCGACACCGGACGTCACCAGCCTCCGCTGCGGCTGACCCGCGCCGACCTGGACGCGCTGCCCAGCTACGTGCCCGGGCGCAGCCCGGCCGACCTGGCCCGCGAGCTGGGCCTGCCCGAGGCGATCAAGCTGGCCAGCAACGAGGTCCCGTACGGCCCGCTGCCGGGCGTGGTGGAGGCGGTCGCCGAGGCGGTGGCCGGCTCGCACCGCTACCCGGACATGGGCGTGGTGGCGCTGCGCCAGGCCCTCGCCGAGCGCTATGGCGTGGACCCGGAGCGGATCGCCACCGGCTGCGGCTCGGTGGCGCTGGCCGAGCACCTGGTCCGGGCCACCTGCCTCCCCGGCGACGAGTTGCTCTACTCGTGGCGGTCCTTCGAGGCGTACCCGATCATCGCGGCGACCAGCGGCGCGACCAGCGTGCGGGTGCCGAACGACGCCGGCCACGGCCACGACCTGGCCTCGATGGCGGCGGCGGTGACCGACCGGACCCGGATGATCCTGGTCTGCAACCCGAACAACCCGACCGGTACGGCGGTCCGCAAGGCGGAGCTGGACCGCTTCCTCGACGCGGTGCCGGACGACGTGCTGGTGGTGATCGACGAGGCGTACCGGGAGTTCGTCACCGACCCGGAGGTGCCGGACGGCCTGAGCTACCTGGACCGGCCGAACGTGGCCGTGCTGCGCACCCTCTCCAAGGCGTGGGGGCTGGCCGGCCTGCGGATCGGCTGGCTGGTCGCCGAGCCGACCGTGGCCGCCGCCGTCCGCAAGGTCGTCACGCCGTTCTCCACCAGCCTGGCCGCCCAGGCCGGCGCGCTCGCCGCGCTGGCCCAGGCCGACGAGGTCGAGCGCCGCTGCGCGCTGGTCATCGCCGAGCGGGACCGGGTCACCGAGGCGGTCCGCAAGCTCGTCCCCGACGTGCCGTCCAGCCAGGCCAACTTCGTCTGGCTGCCGCTCGGCGAGCAGGCCGTCGAGTTCGGCAAGGCGTGCGAGGCGCGGGGCGTGATCGTCCGGCCGTTCCCCGGGGACGGGGTGCGGGTCACCATCGGCACCCCGGCCGAGAACGACGCCTTCCTGGCCGCCGCCGAGGCGGCGCTGGCCTGAGCCGACAGGAGGGGCCCCTGGTCAACGCCGGGCGTTGTACCGGGGCCCCTTCCGCACAGCTGGCGGGGCGTCAGCTCGCGGCGAGCAGCACCGCCTCCGGCATCAGGAAGTACGCCTGGTCGTCGTCGTCCGGGCCGGCCCGCTCCCGGACCCGCTCCACGGCCACGTAGCCGTCCCCCGCGTACGCCCGGCCGGGCACCCAGCCGGTCCCGTCCCGGCCGATGTCCATCGGGAAGCGGGACCGCTCGGCCCCGGTGGCCGGGTCCAGGGTGACCAGATCGTTCCGCTCGGTCAGCAGGTGCACCCGGCCGGGCTGGACCGCGAGGATCCGTACCGGCCCGAGGTCGGGGCGCCGCCACAGCTCCGCGCCGGTGCGGGCCGACCGGCCGGTGAGCACTCCCCCGTGCACGCCGACCACAAGCTCGTCGGCGAGTTCGGCGCCCGGCCCGTCGAGGGCGGGCGCGGCGGCCGGCTCGCCCGCACCGATCAGCCAGCCCCGGCCGGCGTCGTCCCCCGGGCCGGCGGTGCGCAGCCCTCGGCACTCCGAGCGGACGTTCCGGCAGCCCACCAGGGTCACCGTCAGCTCCGGCGGGCCGCCGGGCGGCTGCCAGCGGGTGCGTACCTGGCCGGTGGCGGCGTCCCGGAACTCGACCGTCGCCGGTCCGGCGCAGGCGTCCACCGCGAGCAGCTCGCCGGCCGCGGTGGTGCCGACATCGGTACGGCAGTCGTCCCCGACGTCGGCCCGCCAGAGCTGCCGGCCGTCCGCCAGCGCGTACCCGGCGACCCGGCCCGGACCGGCCGCGACCAGCACCCGCCGGCCGTCGGCGGTAGCGGTGACGTGCAGGCCCGCCGGGTCCCAGACGGTCGAGGCGTAGGTCCGGCGGGGCTTGGCCACCGGCCCCGGCGCGGGCCCGTCGGCCCGCCAGGCGACCCGCCCGGTACGCGCGTCGAGCGCCACGAGGAGCCCGTCCGACCAGCGGCTGACCACGGTGGTGTCGTCGGCGAGCACCCCGACGAGCTGCGCCGGCCAGCGGCGGTACGACCAGAACGGGGTCACCCGGTGCCGCCCGTCGACCGGCTGGTCGGCGTACACCTGGCGGGCGCCGGCGTAGACGCGGAGCCGGCCGTCCACGACCAGCGGCGCCACCGGCAGCCGGCCGATCACCCCGGCCTGCGGGGTCGGCGCCGCCGGGTACGCGCCCCGGGCGACCGTCTCGACCTCGGCGGGCGCGAGCACCCGGTAGATCACGGTGGCCGCCGCGCCGACGCCCAGCACCGCCGCGAGCGCCAGGATGATCCACCGCCGCCCCACGGGCCACCTCATGCCGCACCTCCGCGAGGCACCCTACCCACCGAACGGCGTCAGGTCCCAGCGGCGGGCCGCCGGGCCCAGCTGGAGCCCTCGGGGCTCGGTGAGGTGGGGCCGGGTCGGCTCAGGCGGCCTCTGCGGAGCGGGTGGGCTCGACGGCCAGCGCCAGGTCGGCGAGGTCCCGCCGGAGGGCGCCCTCCACCGCACGGGCGGCCAGGCCGCCGAGGATCAGGGCCAGCATCCGCCCGTACCGGGCGGTCGGCTCGGCCTCCTGCTCGACGGTGACCTCGGTGCAGCCGCGACGCCGGCGCTCGACCGTCCGCAGCCTCCAGGTGATCCGGTAGTCCGCGCCGGCGCCCCGCGAGCTGAGCACCAGCCGTTCCGGGGCGACCATCTCGACCACCACGAACTCCTCCGGCACCTCGGCGCCGTCCGGCCGGAGCCGGGTCTCCCGCCAGGCGGTGCCGGGCCGGAAGTCGCCGGGGGTGAGGACGTCGACCGCGCCGACGGCGGACAGCCACCGGGCCCGGGCGGGGAGATCGGTGAGGAGCCGCCAGACGTCGACGTCCTGCGCTTCGATGAATGCGGTAACTGTCACCGTCGACATGGCACCTCCCGTGTTGTCCACGGTACGGCGCGTGAACCCGAAACGGGGAGCCCGCGGTGACATTTCCACCACCGGCGCCCCGCCCGGGCACCGGGCGTGCGGCGACCGAGGGTCAGCGGCGGAAGGCGTCGGCCCGGATCGCGGTGACGAACGCCGTCCAGCCCGACGGGCTGACCACCAGCGTCGGCCCGCTCCGATCCTTCGCGTCGCGTACCCCCACCACGCCGTACACGGCGGCCACGTTGGTCGCCACCTCGACACAGAGGCCCTGATCGTTGGAGCGGCTGCTGGTGCGCCAGACGGCGCCGGTCAGCTCGGGCATCCTCGTTCCCTCCTGTTCCACGCGGGTGCGCCCCGGCCCGCACCACCGGGGCGTACCGGATCCGGGACGATCAACGCGGGACGCAACGGCCCCGGTCGCACAGCGGGTGCGACCGGGGCCGGAGGGTGAAGCCGCTGCTCAGCGGGGCGGGAGGATGGTGCCGGTGACCTCGCCGAGGGCGATGGTGGTGCCGTTCGGGCCGGGGGCCGTGGCGGTGACGGTGACGGTGTCGCCGTCCTCCAGGAAGGTGCGGGTGGTGCCGTCGGCGAACTTGACCGGCTCGCTCCCACCCCAGGTCAGCTCCAGGAACGAACCGACCTGGCCGCGCTCCGGCCCGGAGACGGTGCCGGAGGCGTAGAGGTCGCCGGTACGCAGCGACGCCCCGTTGACCGTGATGTGGGCGAGCTGCTGGGCCGGCGTCCAGTACATGGTGGCGAAGGGCGGCTCGCTGACCCGCTCGCCGTTCCACTCCACCGACAGGGCCAGGTCCAGCCCGAGGTGGGGCGTGTCCCGCAGGTAGTCCTGCACCGGCGGGTCCTGGTCGGGGGCGGGCACGAAGGCGTCGGCCAGCGCGTCCAGCGGGGTCACCCAGGCGGAGACCGAGGTGGCGAAGGACTTGCCCAGGAACGGGCCGAGCGGCTGATATTCCCAGGCCTGGATGTCGCGGGCGGACCAGTCGTTGACCAGCACCACACCGAAGACGTGGTCGGCGAAGTCCGCCACCGGGACCCGGTCGCCGAGCCGGCTCGGCAGGCCGACCACGAAACCGACCTCGGCCTCGATGTCCAGGCGTACGGAGGCACCGGTGGTCGGGCCCTGCGCGGTGGCCCGCTGCCCGGTGGGACGGACCACCGGGGTGCCGGAGACCACCACCGTGCCGGCCCGGCCGTGGTAGCCGATCGGCACGTGCTTCCAGTTGGGCAGCAGCGGCGGCTGGCCCGGCCGGAAGATCTGCCCGATGTTGGCCGCGTGGTGCTCGGACGAGTAGAAGTCGACGTAGTCGGCCACCTCGAAGGGGAGCAGCAGCTCCACCTCGCGCAGCGGCACCAGCAGCGGCTCCACCGCCGGCCGGTGCCCGGCGTCGGTGAGCAGCTCGGTGACCCGCTGCCGGACGGCGCTCCACTGCGGGCGGCCGAGCGCCATGAACTCGTTCAGCGTGGGCCGGCCCAGCGCCCCGGCCGCCAGCACCAGGCCGGCGGCCTCCGCGCCGGCCAGGTCCAGCACGAAGTCGCCGATGCGTACGCCGATCCGCGGCTCGCGATCGCCGTGCCGGAACACCCCGTACGGCAGATTGGTCACCCCGTACGGCGAACCGTCGGCACCCGTCACCCAGGTCATTCCTCGAAGCCCCCGTTCACCAGCCCCAGCCGGATCAGATCGGTCAGTGGTTCCTCGATGCTGCACGAGCCGTACCCCACCCAGAGCGGGCGCTCGGTGTCCCGGCGCGCCCGGACCAGCTCGACCACGCGTACCGGGTCGGTGGCGGCGAGCAGCTCGGCGACCGCGTCCACCTCGCCGCCGGCGGTGGCGGCGAGGGTCGCGGCGAGCACGTTGACGAAGCCGTGGTGGGTGAAGCCGGTCTCCGGGTCCCGGTGGCGGATCGCGTGGTGCAGCCCGGCGGTCAGCTTGAACGGCAGCTGCCGATCCCGGCAGGCGCAGATCACCGCGGCCAGCTCGACCGGGGTGGGAAAGAGTTCGGCGGCCAGCCCGCCGGTGCGGAACTTGGCGGCGACCGGCAGCCCGCCGGCCCGCGCCTCGGCGAGCGCGTCTAGGGCACCCAGCAGCCCGAAGGTCAGCGGGATCTCGGCGTAGACCGGCGTGCCGTCGAGCCGCTCGGCGAGCTTCAGCAGCTCGGTCAGCCCGGGCTGCGGGTCCTCGCCCCGCTTGGCGACCGGCACCTCGATCTGCCGGGCGGTGACCCGGTCCGGTGCCAGAAACGACAACGCCGACGGCACCCCCTCGACGCCGGTGTCGCCGATGAGCCCGATGACGAACCCCTCCGCAGGATCGACCAGCCCGCTGAGTTCACCGGCGGTGACGGCGGAGGCGGGCAGCAGGAGCGGGCCGACGAGGTCGGCGTACCAGGCGGTGCGATGCCGCCGGTGGGCGACCACCGCGTCCGGCAGCGTGGCGCTGCCGGGCGGGAAGACCGCGGCGTCGTCGACCAGGCCGGAGAAGAGGCGGGGCACCTGCGTTGACACGAGACAAGAATGTACGGGACGCTACGGTGAACGGACAACCGCGTCCGATTATCGGACGCCCCCGGCCGGAGAACGGGACATATCGGGAGGCGAGATGCCGTACTACCGCAGGGTCGGCGAGGTGCCCCGCAAGCGCCACACCCAGTTCCGTCAGCCCGACGGCAGCCTCTACGCGGAGGAGCTGGTCGGCCAGGAGGGCTTCTCCTCCGACTCGTCGCTGCTCTACCACCGGCACGCGCCGACCGCGATCGTCGCCGCCGAGGAGTTCACCCCGCCCGCCGTCACCCGGGTGCCCAACCTGCCGCTCAAACCGCGCCACCTGCGTACCCACAAGCTCGACGGGACCGGGGCCGACCCGGTGCTCGGCCGGCAGTACCTGCTCGCCAACGACGACGTACGGATCGCGTACGTGCTCGCCGACCGGCCGTCCCCGCTGTTCCGGGACGCCACCGGCGACCACTGCCTCTACCTGGAGTCCGGGTCGATGCGGGTCGAGTCGCCGTTCGGTGTGCTGGACGCGGTGGCCGGCGACTACGTCATCATCCCCACCTCGACCATCCACCGGCTCGTGCCCACCGGCGACGAGCCGACCCGGCTGCTCGCCATCGAAGCGGCCGGCCACATCGGCCCGCCCAAGCGCTACCTCTCCGTACGCGGACAGTTCCTGGAGCACTCGCCGTACTGCGAGCGGGACGTCCGGGGGCCGGACGCGCCGCTGCTGGTGGACGACGAGGACGTCGAGGTGCTGGTCCGGCACCGTCGGGGCTGGACGAAGTACGGCTACGCCCACCACCCGTTCGACGTGGTCGGCTGGGACGGACACCTGTACCCGTGGGCGTTCTCCATCCACGACTTCGAGCCGATCACCGGCCGGGTGCACCAGCCACCGCCCGTGCACCAGACCTTCCAGGGCCCGAACTTCGTGATCTGCTCGTTCGTGCCGCGCAAGGTGGACTACCACCCGGACGCCATCCCGGTGCCGTACAACCACCACAACGTCGACTCGGACGAGATGCTCTTCTACACCGGCGGCAACTACGAGGCCCGGCGCGGCTCCGGCATCGAGCAGGGCTCAATCTCGCTGCACCCGTCCGGCTTCACCCACGGGCCACAGCCGGGCGCGGCCGAGCGCTCGATCGGGGTGGACTTCTTCGACGAGCTGGCGGTCATGGTGGACACGTTCCGCCCGCTGGACCTCTGCGACGCGGCGTCGGGGTGTGAGGACTCGGGGTACGCCTGGACCTGGGCGCGTCGGGTCTGAGCGCTCCTTGGGTTTCGCCGGAGCCCGACCCACTCCGGGCGGTCAGGCTTGATCCCTCCGTGGGTCGGGCTCCGGCGAAACCTGACGTGGTGCAGCTAGTCACGCTGGTCACCCTTCGCGGTACTGCCCAGCGTTGAGTGACCTGTCGGGGCGCTACCTTGCGTTGAGTGAGCCTGTCGGGGCGCTGCCTTGCGTCGGTTACCTGGGGGTGCGGGTGAGGGCGGCGAATTCGGCGAGCATCGCCACGGTGATGGCGGCGACCAGCGGCCAGGGACCGCCGACCAGCGCGTAGAGGACCAGCAGCAGGGGCGCGGCGGCGACCGCGTAGACCGCCAGGGCGAGGGCGCGGTCGGCGCGCAGCAGCCCGGGCAGGATCGTGTGCAGCAGGCCCGGAATCCGGGCCGCGTACCGCCAGACCACCAGCGCCCCGCCGAGCGCGGCCAGCACCGCGAGCAGCCGGGAGAGACCCGGCGCGCCCGGGGCCAGGAAGGTCACCACCACGGTGGCGACCAGGGACCAGCCGGCGCCGTAGAGCACCAGCCGGCGCAGGCCCGCGGAGATCGTCCGACCGGCGTCCACGCGCGCCGGATCCATCGCCGCCGCCTCCGTCAGGTGCTCCAGCGCCTCCGCGTAGCGGCGCTGTTCCAGCCGGATCACGCCCATGTCGTGCCGCGCCTCGGCCAGCTGCGGGTCGAGCCGCAGCGCCTCCCGGTAGGCCCGCTCGGCCAGGTCGTACAGCTCCAGCCGCACGGAGACCAGGCCGAGCACCAGGTGCGCCTGCGGGGCCTCGGGGGCCAGCTCCACGCCGCGCCAGGCGGCGTTGAGCGCCTGCTGCCCATTGCGTGAGCCGGCCAGGATCGCGGCGGCGCTGCGCTGCGCGTACGGGTCGGTCGGGCCGAGCGCCAGGATCTGGTCCGCGGTGCTCGCGGCGGCCTTCCACCGTTCCAGGTCGACCAGGGCCATCCCGCACGCCACCAGCGGCGGTACGGCCCCCGGGGCGGCGGCCACGGCCGCCTCGGCGGCGTCGAGCGCCTCGCCGGCCCGGTCGGCGGCGAGGTGCACCTGGGCCAGCATGGTGAGCGCCTCGGCGTTGCCCGGGTCTGCCGCGAGCGCCCCGCTGAGTTCCCCGGCGGCCTCGTCGTACCGGCCCAGCTCGGCGAGGAGCTGCGCGCGCTGGAGGTAGCCGTCGGCGGCGGACTGGTCAGGGGCGGCGTCACTCGGCATCCCGGCGAGCGTAGCCGCCCGCGTCCCGCCCCGCCGACCTACTCCGCCGGAGCCTCGTACACCAGGGCGACCGCGATGCCGGTCAGCCCCTCGCCACGGCCGGTAAAGCCGAGGCCGTCGGTGGTGGCGGCGGAGACGGTGACCGGGGCGCCCACCGCCGCGGAGAGCACCCGCTGCGCCTCTTCCCGGCGCGGACCGATCTTCGGCCGGTTGCCGATCACCTGGACGGACACGTTGCCGATCCGGAATCCGGCCGCCCGGACCCGCCGGGAGCTCTCGGTGAGCAGGGCTACGCCGGAGGCACCCGCCCACTCCGGCTGGTCGACGCCGAAGTTCGCCCCCAGGTCGCCGAGGCCGGCGGCGGAGAGCAGCGCGTTGCAGGCGGCGTGCGCCGCCACGTCGGCGTCCGAGTGACCGGCCAGGCCGTCCTGGTCCGGCCAGTGCAGGCCGGCCACCCAGCACGGCCGCCCCGGCGCGAAGGCGTGCACGTCGGTGCCGATGGCCACCCGAGGAACGATCATGCGCCGAGGGTACGCCCGGATCAGTCCAGCCAGCCGGACCGGGCCGCCACGACACCGGCCTGGAACCGGGTACGCACGGCCGGCCAGGTCGTCGCCCCACTTCAGCGGAAGCGCGGCGTGCTCGCCCAGCACGTGGTAGCCGCTGGGCAGCCGGCGCGCTGGAGGTGATGCTGGGGGCGTCCGACTCCGCGGCGGTGACCTGAAGGGTCTCGCCGTGGACATCGCGAAGCTGGCGCTAACCCGCCTGACCGGCTGAGAGCAGGTACTCGGCGAGGGCCAGGTCGAACGGCCGGGTGACCTTGAGGGCGTACTCCGAGCCGGGGACGCAGATCACCGGCACGCCCTGCTTCTCCACCAGGCCGGCGTCGTCGGTGAGCGGGTCGCTGGTCGCCGCGTGGGCGGCGGCCAGCACCGTCCGGCGGAAGCCCTGCGGGGTCTGCACGGCCCGCAGTGCGGACCGGTCGACCGTGCCGAGGACGAGTTCGCCGGTGCCGACCTCCTTGATCGTGTCGACCACGGGGAGCACCGGGATCACCGCGTCGTGCCCGGAGCGGACGGCCGCGGCGACCGACTCGATCAGTGCCGGCGGGGTCAGCGCGCGGGCCGCGTCGTGCACCAGGACGATCTCCGGCCCGGTGGGGACGGCAGCCAGCGCGGCGGCCACGGACGCCTGGCGGTCCGCGCCGCCGGGCACCACGATCACCGGGGCGACCGGCGCGAGCATCGCCCGGACCGGCTCGACGTCGGCGGCCGGGGCGGCCACCACGACGGTGTGCACCGAGGGCGCCGCCGCGATCCGGCGTACCGCGTGCACCAGCAGCGGCTCGCCGGCGAGCGGCCGGAGCGCCTTGGGGGCGCCGGGGCCGAGGCGTACGCCGGCACCGGCCGCAGGAACAAGGACCGCGACGTCACCGCGCGGATTGAGCTGCGCGGTCACGTCGCGGTCCTCGGATTTCTTTGCTACGGGGTGGGTACGACGATGCTGTGGAACTCAGGCCTCGGTCAGCACCTTGTCGAGCAGCGTCTCCGCCTCGTCCTTGGTGCTCTTCTCGGCCAGCGCGACCTCGCCGACGAGAATGTCGCGGGCCTTGGCGAGCATGCGCTTCTCACCCGCGGACAGACCCCGCTCCCGCTCCCGGCGCCACAGGTCGCGGACGACCTCGGCGACCTTCAGCGGGTTGCCGGAGGCCAGCTTCTCCAGATTCGCCTTGTAACGCCGCGACCAGTTGGTCGGCTCCTCGGTGTGCGGTGCGCGGAGCACGTCGAAGACCTTGCCCAGGCCCTCTTCGCCGACCACCTCACGCACACCCACGATCTCGGCGTTCTCAGCGGGCACCCGGACCGTAAGGTCACCCTGCGCGACCCTCAGGACGAGGTACTGCTTGGGCTCGCCCTTGATGACCCGAGTCTCGATTGCCTCGATGAGTGCGGCCCCGTGGTGGGGGTAAACAACGGTCTCGCCGACACTGAAAACCATAGGTTCGAAACCCCTTTCGCTGTGTCTAGGGTAACACGCTCAGGCACCGATGTCTCACCGCTGTCCTGACCGTTGGCGCAGCTCAGGGGCCCTGTGAGAGGTATTTCTTCAGCTTGACAGGCGGTCAAACCGACGCTTTCGACACGCTCCGTGACCAGCGGATGACAACCCGGTGCGGGTGACGGAAGCGTGGATGTCTAGGGCGATGCGCTCCTCCCATGGTAGCCCCGGAATCCGGAGTGCGCCCAGGTGTGGCGGTACGCCGAGCGGTGCGGGAGGCTGGAGGTGGACGCGACGTCCGCTCACCGAGACGGTTCCTGGGGGTCCGATGGGCATGCCTGACGCTGAAGGCCAAGGGCCACCGGACGGGCTGCCCGACCTGCCCCCGGAGTGGGGGCGGGTGGTCATCCCCGATGACGCCTCGGCGCTCGCCCACGAGGCCCGGCAGGTCTGCCGCGAACTGCGCCGCCTCCGCCGGCGAGTGGGCTGGCGCCGCCGGCTCGGCCTCACCCCCCGGCCGGACGGCCGCCCGCCGCTCGGGCTGCCGGTCCTGGTGCTGCTGGTGTCCGTGTTGATCACCCTCACCGGGCTGGCGGCGGTCACCTGGCCCCGCTCGTCACGCTCCGGCGGCAGCCCGACCGTCCTCCCGTACCCGACGGCCACCCCGGTCGCGGTCGGGCCACTCCCCGCGCTCGACCTGGTCGGCGCCGGGGAGTCCCCGGTGCCGCTACGCAGCCTGCTGCCGGCGATGATCGTCCTGGTGGACGCCTGCGCCTGCGCGGAACAGGTCACCCAGGCGGCGGCCGCCGCACCCCCGAGCGTCACCGTGGTCACCGTCACCGAGGGCCGCCGGGTCGAGCCCGCCACCGCACCCGGGGTACGCGCGCTCGCCGACCCGGCCGGCGGGCTGCGCGCCTACGCCCACCTCGCCGCCCGCCCAGGTACGGCCCCCGCGCTGCTGGTGGACCGGGACGGCACCCTGGTGCGGATCGTCCCCGAGCTGGGCGCGGTCGAGCAGTACCGCGACGACCTGGCTCGCATCGCCGGCTGATCGGGCGTTCAGAACAGGGCCACGAGCCGGGCGTCCAGGTCGACCGCGCCGCCGGCGACGGTGAACCGCACCAGCAACGGGCCGCCGGCGGCGTCGATCCGGCGGGCGAGCGGCGTCTCCGCACAGGTCGTGGTCAGTGGCGTGCCGTCCTGGTCCGAGCCGGAGTAGGCCACCGTCAGCGTCCCCGGGCCGCTGCAGGACACCGTGAGCAGGTGGCGCTCGCCGGCCGAGGGGTTGGCCTGCCGGACCAGTGGATCGTCTCCCGGGGCGAGCTGGGACCGCTCCGCCCAGATGGCGTGCGAGCTCAGCATCTCCGCGGCGGCGCCCGGCTCCTGGTGCACGACCAGGCCCGCGTCCGGATCGGCCTCCGGCCCCGGGAGCACCTGCCCGGTCTCCGGGTCGACGGTCACCCGCCTCGCATCCGGGTCGGCGGTCACCCGCCTGGTGTCCGGGTCGGCCAGCCGCACCCCGGGCTCGAGGAAGGCACCCGCCGACGGGCTGGGTGAGGCGCCCGTCTCGCCGAGGGCCGGCGCCGACCGCTGCCACCACCAGCCACCGGCGGCCAGCGCGGCCACCGTCAGCCCGGCCAGCAGCGCACCCCGTACCCGGTCGTCGGCGCCCATCCGGTCAGGGTAGCCGCGCGACCCGGCCGGCACCGTCCCGTGGGACCGGCCGGTCATCCGGTGCGGTCGAGCAGGGCGGCGTACAGGGTCAGGCCCGGTCCGAACGCGAGCATCACGATCCGTTCCGGCGGGGTCTGGGCCCGGCGGAGCCGGTCCAGGATCAGCAGCACCGTGGGGGACGAGCAGTTGCCGTGCTGGTCCAGCGTGGTCCGGGACGCCGCGAGGGCGTCCGGCGGCAGAGCCAGCTCGCGGTCCACCACGTTGAGGATGCGCGGGCCGCCCGGGTGCACCGCCCAGCCGTCCACCTCGGAGACCGTCCGCCCGTGCCGGGCCAGCAGCTCGTCGACCAGCCGCCGGACGTGGCGCGAGAGCACCTGCGGGACCTTCGGCGACAGCCCCATCCGGAAGCCGGTGTCGGTGACGTCCCAGGTCATGTGGTCGGCGGTCGAGGTGTCGGTGACCGAGGCAACTTCCCGCAGCGCGTACCCCCGGCCGCCGGGGACGAGCACGGCGGCGACCGCGGCGTCCGAGAAGAGCGCGTGCGAGACGATCTGCTGGGTGTCCACCCGGACCCCGGCGGGCTGGATGTGCAGGCTGGTCAGCTCGGCGCAGAGCAGCAGCGCCGGGCGGCGCCGGGCGGTGACGAAGTCGCTGGCCGCGCCGAGCCCCGGCAGGGCCGCGTAGCAGCCCATGTGGCCGACGAACATGCGCTGGGTGTCCGGGGCCATGCCCAGATCCCGGGCGAGCAGGATGTCCAGCCCCGGGGTGGCGTACCCGGTGCAGGAGCAGACCAGGAACAGCCCGATGTCACCGGCGTCCAGGCCGGCGGCGGTGAGCGCCCGGCCCACCGCCTCCTTGCCGAGCGGCAACGCCTCGACCTGGTAGCGCCGCATCCGGCGCTCGGTGGGCCACTCGGAGACGTCTTCCAGCAGCGGGTTCACCGCCGCCTGCCGGCGGGACACCCCGGAGTTGGCGAAGATGCGTTCGGCCAGGGCGTGGGTGGTCCCGGAGAAGTGTTTCGCGAAGAAGCCGTCCCAGAGCTCGTCCTGCCCGGTGGCCGGCGGCAACGCCGTACCCACCCCCGCGATCACCGGCACGGCCATGTCGCCCACCTCTCGTTCCCGATCCCACGCTTCACCAACGACCATCTCCCGTTCGCGACTGCGGGGCACGCAAAACCGGCTCACTCCTCGCGCTCACCAACGACCATGTCCCGCTCGCGACTGCGCGGCCGGCTCGCCGCGCTCATCGGCGACCCCGGTGGGCGGCCGTCGACGCTCACCAGCGGGGCGTCGAGCCGTCACGGTCCGGGTCGCCGCCGAGCGCGGCGATGCCGAGCCAGTCGGCGCAGACGTCGGAGGTCGCCGGATGCAGCGAGCCGCACCGGGCGTCCCGGTAGAGCCGCTCCAGCGGGTGACCCCGGCGGGTGGCCGAGGTGCCGGCGGCCTCCAGCATGGACGCCGCCACGTCGGCGGCGGTGGTGCCGGCGAGCAGCTTGGCCCGCCACACCCAGCGGTTGGTCTCCGCGTCGCCGGGCGCCTCGTCGACCCGGCGGGCCGCCTCGGCCACCACCAGCTCCGCCGCCGCGACCGCCGCGTCCGCCCGGCCCAGCCGGGCCCGGACCGCCGGCAGACCGGCGAGGTTACGGGCGTTCAGGTGCTCGGCGGCGGCCTCGATCGCCGCCCGGGCCACCCCCACGTACACGGCGGCGTAGCTGGCCACCAACCAGTGCGGCATGAGCTGGGCGACCACCAGGGCCAGCCCCTCCACCCCACCGAGCAGCCGGTCGGCGGGCACGGTGACGTCCAGGTGCAGGTCGTGCGAGGAGGTGGCGCGCATGCCGAGCGAGTCCCAGGTGGGCTCGACGGTGATCCCCGCGCCGGCCGGGACGAGGAACTGGGAGACCACCCCCTGGTCGGCGGCGCTGCGGGCGGCCACCAGGTAGCCGTCCGGGTGCCCGGCACCGGAGCAGAAGGTCTTGCTGCCCTTGATGTGCCAACCCCCGTCGACCGGCTCGTACACCGTGCTGAGCTGGGACAGTCGGGCACCGGCGCCGCGCTCACTCATCGCCACCGCGTACCAGGCCCCCTCGGCCGCCGCGCGGAGCAGCCGGTCCCGGGCGGCCAGCGCCTCGTCCGGTACGCCGAGCGCCTCGGCCAACTCCTCGGTGACCGCGCCGAGCGCCCCGGTGACCGAGGCGTGCATGTTGAACACCAGCGCGGTGGCGCCGTTGCCCCGGGCCAGCTCGGTGGCGACGGCGGCGTACCCGGCGAAGCTGGCGCCCGCGCCGCCCAGCTCCCGGGGCACCATCAGCCCGAACAGCCCGGCCTCCCGCAGGTCGGCGAAGTCGTCGACCGGAAAGGAGCCGTCCCGGTCGTGGTCCGCCGCGCGGGCGGCCAGTCGCGGCGCCAACCGGCGGGCCGCCTCCAGCGCGTGCACAGTCATGTCGCCCCCTTCTCGGCGTCCCTCTACCCCGGCCGGCCCCGGCTATCCGTGCCGGACCCCCTGGCCCTGGTAGAGCACGGCTCTGGACCAGGTCGGCACGATCCGGGGCGTCCGCCCGGCCGGACGGTCGGTGGCGCCGCTCCGCATCCGGCGCAGCAGCCAGGCCAGCGTCCCACCCAGCTCGGGACGGATCCCGCGCAAGCGCAGCGCCACGCCGTGTCGGGCGCACTCGGCGACCAGCGCGCGGGCGTCCACGAACAACCGTGGATCGTGGATGCCGCGCGGCACGGTGGGCAGCCGTTCGCCGATCTCCACGGCGACCAGCCGGGCCAGCACGGTGTCGTTGAGGGTGTCCAGCACCAGCAGGCCGCCCGGCCGCAGCAGGCGGCACGCCTCGGCCACCGCACGTCGCCAGTCCGGCACGTGCTCCAGCAGCTCGCCGGCGGACACCACGTCGGCGCAGCCGGCCGCGAGCGGGACCGCGGTGGCGTCGGCCCGGACCGCGGTCACCCCGTGCGTGGCAGCCTGGTCGAGGGCGGAGCGGGTGAGGTCCACCCCGATGTGCCGGTAGCCCTTGCCGACCAGGTGCGGGGCGAGCAGTCCGGCACCGCAGCCGAGGTCGACCAGGACGGCGTCCCTCCTGGACGCCGGGGGCACCAGGTCGGCCCGGGCCCGGGCCAGCCAGTGCAGCATCGCGAACGCGCCGTCCGGGCGCCACCACTCGCCGGCCAGGTCGTCGTACTGGCGGGGATCGTTGGGCGGCAGCACCCGGGGCGAGGTGGACACCGCGGGTGCGTCTCGCATGGACAGAGCGTGGCACGACTCCCCGGTAACGACCAGACTTCTCTTATGTCGTCGTCGGTGTTAGGGCTGATCAGGGCGAGCCATCCAGAGCCGGCCGCCGCGGTCACCGTGGTGGCCGGGCTGCTGGCCTGGGGCGTCGGGCACCGGCCGGCCGGGATCGCCGCCGTGGTGCTCACCGTGCTGGCCAGCCAGCTCGCCGTCGGCTGGAGCAACGACCTGATCGACGCCGACCGGGACGCCACGGTGGGACGTACCGACAAGCCGGTGGCCAGCGGACTGGTCGGGCGGCGTACTCTCGCCCGCGCCGCCGTCGCGGCCGCCGTCGCCACCCCGGTGGTGGCGCTGCTCACGGGCGGTGTGGCGGCGCTCTGCGTGACGCTCGGGCTGGTGTCCGGGCTGCTCTACAACTGGCCGCTGAAGTCGACCCCCGTCTCGGTGCTGCCGTACGCGGTCTCCTTCGGCTCACTGCCCGCGTTCGTGGTGCTGGCCCTGCCGGGCGCGCCCACGCCCCCGGTCTGGCTGGTGGCCGCCGCCGCCTGCCTGGGCGCCGGGGCCCACTTCGCCAACGTCCTGCCTGACCTGGCCGACGACGCCCGCACCGGGGTGCGCGGGCTGCCGCACCGGCTCGGCCCGGCGGGCAGCCGGTCGGCCGCCGCCGGGCTGCTCCTCGCGGCCACCGTCGTCCTGGTCGTCGGCCCGCCCGGGCGTCCGTCGTGGGCGGGCCTGTCGGCGGTCGCCGCCGCCGTCCTGGTGCCGGCCCTCGGCTGGTACGGCGGACGGGTCGCGACCCGGCCCGGGGGCCGGCCGGTGGCCGCCTTCCGGGCGGTGATGCTGGTGGCGCTCATCGATGTGGTCCTGCTGGTGGCGAACGGTCGGGTGGTCTGACGGGTCACCGGGAAGGTGGCATGTCCGGGTCGGCGTGCGGGCCTCGATCAGCTACAACTACCCTGGAGCGCGGTCTGCGCGGGTATGGCCACCCCGTGTCCGGCGTACGGCCGGGTGGGGATCGTGACGAGGAGGACCGACGTGACGCGCTCGATCAGGGGTTCCCGGCGGGCGGCCCTGTTGCTGGCTGGTACGGCGGCGGCGACGAGCCTGCTGCTGTCCGGGTGTGGCGCCGGCCAGGTGGCCGAGACCGCCAAGAAGATCCCGTCGGTGCAGGGCGTCGCCGTCCAGACCCCCGACAACCTCTACGCGGTGCGCGGCCTGTACGTGCAGTTCCCGGGCGTCGAAGGCTACCCGGCGGGCGGCAACGCGGCGCTCAACATGGTGATCTACAACGACAGCCGGTCCGCGGTCACCGTTACCGTCACCACCGAGAGCGCCCGCGACGTCGTGCTGAACGGCGGCACCCCGAGCGGCGCCCAGGCGAGCCCGAGCGAGTCGGCCACCGAGCCCATGTCGGCGTCGCCCAGCCCGACCGAGCCGTCGGCCTCCGCCAGCGCCGCCGAGTCGGCCAGCCCGTCGGCCTCGCCGAGCGAGTCGGCCACGCCCACCGAGCCGGCCCGGATCGAGATCCCGGCGCTCGGCTACGCCCAGCTCAACAGCAGCAACGGGCGGTTCCTCCAGCTCGTCGGCCTGAACGACAAGCTGCTCTCCGGCCAGCAGGTCGTCCTGACCTTCGACTTCGGCAATGGCAAGACCATCAAGACCGCCGCCCCGGTCGGCGTCCCGCTGACCCCGGCCGCGCGCCCCTCGCCGGTCGTCCAGCCCCGTGAGGAGGGCGGCGCGGGCCACCCCGGAGGCCTGGAGGAGGGCGGCGCCACGGGCGTCACCCACAGCTGACCGACCCATTCGTCGACGACACCGCCGGTGTGGCCAGCGCCACGCCGGCGGTGTCGTCGTTTCCGGGTGGGCTTTCGTCGTACCGCCCGGTTAGCGTCCTGACGTGAGCACCTCCCGATCGACGTCGTCCCGCACCTCCACCACCGCCGCCGGCCGAAGCCGGGGCGCTGGCCGTGAGCCGCGCCCGGCGTACGAGTGCGACGCCTGCGGCCACCAGCCGCCCAAGTGGGTCGGGCGCTGCCCGGAGTGCGGCGAGTGGGGCTCGGTGGTCGAGTGCACCGTCACCGGCCCGCTGGTCTCCGGCCGGGTGGTCAGCTCCCGGATGCCCGCCGAGCCGGCCCGCCCGATCGCCACCATCAGCGCCGCGCCGGCCCGGGCCCGGCCGACCGGGGTCAGCGAGCTCGACCGGGTGCTCGGTGGTGGCCTCGTGCCCGGCGCGGTGGTGCTGCTCGCCGGCGAGCCGGGGGTGGGCAAGTCGACGCTGCTGCTCGACGTCGCCCAGCAGTGGGCGGCCAACGCCGGCAGCCCGTCCCTGGTGGTCAGCGGCGAGGAGTCGGTCAGCCAGGTGCGGCTGCGCGCCGAGCGGATGGGCACCCTGCACGAGCAGCTCTACCTGGCCGCCGAGAGCGACCTGTCGGCGGTGCTGGGCCATCTCGACGCGGTCAAGCCGGGGCTGCTGGTGCTCGACTCGGTGCAGACCGTCTCGACCACCGGTGCGGAGGGCGTGCCGGGCGGGGTGACCCAGGTCCGGGCGGTCACCGCGGCCCTGGTGGCGGTCGCGAAGGAGCGCGGCATCGCCACCGTGCTGGTCGGCCACGTGACGAAGGACGGTCAGGTCGCCGGCCCCCGGGTGCTGGAGCACCTGGTCGACGTGGTGCTGCACTTCGAGGGCGACAAGCACTCGTCGCTGCGCATGGTCCGGGGGGTGAAGAACCGGTTCGGCGCGGCGGACGAGGTGGGCTGCTTCGAGATGCACGAGGGGGGCATCAGCAGCCTGGCCGACCCGTCCGGGCTCTTCCTGACCCGCTACGCCGAGCCGGTGCCGGGCACCTGCGTCACCGTGGCGATGGAGGGGCGCCGGGCCCTGGTGACCGAGGTGCAGGCACTGATCGGGGCCACCGTCGCCGGCTCGCCCCGGCGCACGGTCTCCGGGCTGGACGGGGCCCGGCTGGCGATGGTGCTGGCGGTGCTCCAGCGGCGGACCGAGCGGCTGACCCTGCACGACCGGGAGGTCTTCGCCGCCACGGTCGGCGGCATCCGGGTGGTCGAGCCGGCGGCCGACCTGGCCGTGGCCCTCGCGGTCGCGTCCGGCGGCCTCAACCTGGCCATCGCCCCGCATCTGGTGGCGATCGGCGAGGTCGGGCTCACCGGCGAGGTACGCCGGGTCGGCGCGGTCCCCCGCCGGCTGGCCGAGGCGGCCCGGCTCGGTTTCCGGCTGGCCCTGGTGCCACCGGGCTGCGGTCCGACCAGCAGCGGGGTGGCCCCGGACAACATGACCGTGATCGAGGTCACGGACGTGCGCGCCGCGCTCCAGGCGGCCGCCCGTGCGTCCGCCGAGTGAACCGTGGGGCGGCGGGGGCGGCACCGGCTGGGCGATTTCGGACAGCGCGCGCATCCGGTCGTCGATCACCGAAGCAGGACATCGTGACACATCACAGTAACCACGAGAGCACCCACCGCAGGGCAGTCCGTAGACTGTGCCCGTGCCGATCGACCGCGATGCCACCAAGCCCGCCGCGGCGACGCCGCACGCCCGCACCGGCGCGGTGGGCTCCCCCGCCCGTCCGATCAACGTGACCGTCACCGGAGGCGTCGGCGCCGGCGGGGATCCGCTGCGCGCCAACCTCGCCCTGATGGCGCCCGGCACCGCGCTGCGCGACGGGCTCGAACGCATCCTGCGCGGCCGCACCGGCGCGCTCATCGTCCTCGGTTACGACAAGATCGTCGAGCAGATCTGCACCGGCGGCTTCCCGCTGGACGTGGAGTTCTCCGCCACCCGGGTCCGGGAGCTGTGCAAGATGGACGGCGCCGTGGTGCTCTCCAGCGACGGCACCCGCATCGTCCGGGCCGCCGTGCACCTGATGCCCGACCCGTCCATCCCCACCGAGGAGTCCGGCACCCGGCACCGCACGGCGGAGCGGGTGGCCCGGCAGACCGGCTACCCGGTCATCTCGGTGAGCCAGTCCATGCGGATCATCAGCCTCTACGTCAACGGTCAGCGGCACGTGCTGGACGACTCGGCGGCCATCCTGTCCCGCGCCAACCAGGCCCTGGCCACCCTGGAGCGCTACAAGCTCCGCCTCGACGAGGTGTCCGGCACCCTCTCCGCCCTGGAGATCGAAGACCTGGTGACCGTACGCGACGCGGTGGCCGTGGTGCAGCGGCTGGAGATGGTTCGCCGGATCGCCGACGAGATCGCCGGATACGTGGTGGAGCTGGGCACCGACGGCCGGCTGCTCGCCCTTCAGCTCGACGAGCTGATGGCCGGCGTGGACGCCGACCGCACCCTGGTCATCCGGGACTACCTCCCGATCGGCCGCAAGTCGCGCACCCTGGACGAGGCGCTGGTCGAGCTGGACCTGCTCGGCGCCACCGAGCTGATCGACCTGGTCTCGGTGGCCAAGGCGATCGGCTACCCGTCCGCCTCCGACGCTCTCGACGCGGCGGTGAGCCCGCGCGGCTTCCGGCTGCTGGCCAAGGTGCCCCGGCTCCCCGCGGCCGTGGTCGACCGGCTGGTGGTGCACTTCGGCAGCCTGCAGCGGCTGCTCGGCGCCACGGTGGAGGACCTGCAGGCGGTCGAGGGGGTGGGCGACGCCCGCGCCCGGGGCGTCCGCGAGGGGCTGTCCCGGCTCGCCGAGGCGTCCATCCTGGAGCGGTACGTCTGAGCCGACCCCGGTCGGCCAGTCAGCTGGCCGCCGGTCAACCGGTGATGGTCAGCTTCACCGGATCGCTGAGCTTGGTGCCCACCCGGGCGAAGACCTGGTAGGTGCCGGGCTGCGCGTAGGGGCCGTCGGCCAGGCCGTTCGCGCACTTCGTGCTGTACCGGCTGTTCCAGCCCAGCTCGTAGAAGCGCTCGAAGTTCGGCGTGAACGACTGCACGTCCGAGCCCTTGCCGGTGCCACACGTGTCCGAGGACCAGACCTTCTCCGCGCCGGCCTTGACGAACAACTCCTGCAGGTCGGCACCGACGTCCCGGCTGCAGGTACGGGTCGACACGTTCTTGATCTTGAGCCGGAGGGTGACCACCGTCTGCTGCTGGGCAGTGGCCGGCACCGCCACCGGGGTGACCTTGATCTCGGAGTCGGCGCAGGTCCCGTCATCGACCACCGGGGCGGCCGGCACATCGTTCGACCCGCCGACGCTCTGCCCGGCGTCCGAGCCGCCGCCAGCGTCGCCCGGGGTCGGGGACGGGCTGTCGGACGTCGGCGTCAGCACCGACCCGGTCGGCTGCGCGGCCGGGGCGGACGCCTTCGACGAGGGATCGACACCCGTCGCGTTGGTCTTCTTCGGGTCCGGACTGGTGCAGGAGTAGAGCAGGACAATCAGGAAGAGAAGCCCCGCTCCGAAGACGACGGCGCGACGCCGCCAGTACACGGCGGGTGGCAGGGGGCCGACCGTCATACGCATAATGCGTTCACCGTAGCGGCGTACCGCGCGCGGCGGGGTGCGACGCGCCGGTGCGGACAGACCGGGCCGAGCAGGCCCTCCACAGTCGACATCCACCGGTCACCGAGCGGCTCCGGGCGGGCGCGCAGCGCCACGCCGACTGGCAGGCGGACGCGGCCAGCGACCGGCTGAGCGAGGTGATGAGCGACGCCGGCCAGCAGGGCTCAGAGATAGACCTTGCGCTGGTAGACGGCGTGCGCCCCGGCGACCCGGTCAAGGAACAGCAGCCCGGCGCAGTGGTCGATCTCGTGCTGGAGCGCCCGCGCCTCGAAGCCGTCCGTCACCAGCCGCACCGGCGCGCCGCTGCCCGGCAGCACCCCCTCGACCACGAGCCGGCTGGCCCGCTTCACGTCACCGGTCAGGTCGGGCACCGACATGCAGCCTTCGCGCCCGGCCTTCCAGCGGGACGCCTCCACCACCTTCGCGTTGCAGAGCACGAAGGTACCGTGCACCGTGACCGCCTTCGGGTGGCCGGTGATGTCCACCGCGAACACCTGGGCACTCACCCCGACCTGCGGCGCGGCGAGACCCACACACCCCGGGGAGACCCGCATGGTGGCGACCAGGTCGGCGGCGAGACGGACCACCTCGGCCGAGGCCGGGTCGACCTCCGGCCCGGGGCGGCTGAGCACCGGGTCGGGCGCGGCGACCACTCGGCGTACCTCGCCGGGCACGCCCAACGCCTCGGGGGTCCAGCCGCCCAGGCCGACGTACTCGGCCGTCACAGCAGGTCCGGGTCCGCCGGCCGGAGGCTGACGCCCACGCCCAGCTCGGCAGCGGTACGGGCGAGCCGGCCGGCCACCTCGTCGGAGCTGCCCGGCGGCAACTCCACCTCGGCGACCACCACGTAGAGGGACCCGGTCAGCCGGGTGCTCAGGTCGGTGACGTTGCCGCCCGCGTCGGCCAGCACCCGGGTCATCGCCGCCACGATGCCCATCCGGTCCGCGCCGTGCACCGCCATCACGTACGGCTCACCGGCCGGCGCGGTCCGCCCGTCGGGGGTGACCGCGCGTACGGTGGCCAGCAGTTGGCCGTCCGCGGCGAGCGGGGCCAGCGCGGCCTCGACCTCGGCGGCGGCCGGGCCCACGCAGATCAGAGTCATCGCGAAGTGCCCCCGCAACCGGGTCATCGTGGAGTCGGTGAGGTTCGCGCCGAGCCGCGCGAGGGCCTCGGCGACGTCGGCCACGATGCCCGGCCGGTCCCGGCCGATGACGGTGATCGCGAGCTCGTTCATCCGGACATTCTGCCCCGTCGGCCCTGGTCGGCCGCGTGGGCCCGGCCAGCCCGCCCATCCTGCGGGAAAGCCGTCCGTGACATGATCGGCAGCGCGATGTCTGAGCCCACCTTCGCCACCCTGGTCAGCCGGTGGTACGAGCGGAACGCCCGCGACCTGCCGTGGCGCAAGCCGGGCGTCGGTGCCTGGGCCATCCTGGTCAGCGAGGTCATGCTCCAGCAGACTCCGGTGGTCCGGGTGCTGCCCGCCTGGGAGGCATGGCTGTCCCGGTGGCCGGTGCCGCTCGCACTGGCCGAGGACACCCCGGCCGAGGCGATCCGGATGTGGGGTCGGCTCGGCTACCCCCGCCGGGCGGTACGGCTGCGGGACTGCGCCGTGGCGATCGTGGAGCGGCACGGCGGCGAGGTGCCGGACCGGCTGGACCAGTTGCTGGCCCTGCCGGGCGTCGGGACGTACACGGCTCGGGCGGTCGCGGCGTTCGCGTACGGGCAGCGGCACCCGGTGGTGGACACCAACGTGCGACGGGTGGTCTGTCGGGCGATCGCCGGGGAGCCGGACGCTGGCCCCGCCACCCGCCCCGCCGACCTGGTGGCCACCGAGGAACTGCTGCCGGCGGAGCCCGCCGCGGCGGCCCTGGCCAGCGCGGCGTTCATGGAACTCGGGGCCATCGTCTGCACCGCCCGCACCCCCCACTGCACGGCGTGCCCGGTCGAGTCCGTCTGCGCCTGGCGCGCCGCCGGCCAGGAGGCCCCGGCCGGCCCGACCCGCCGCCCCCAGCGGTACGCCGGCACCGACCGGCAGGTGCGCGGCCTGCTGCTCGCGGTGCTCCGCGAGGCGACCGGCCCGGTGCCGCACCAGCGGCTCGACCAGGTCTGGCACGACGACGTACAGCGGGCCCGGGCCCTGGCCGGGCTGGTCACCGACGGGCTGGTCGAACCCGTCGGCGAGGAGTCCTTCCGCCTGATCGGCGACGGCCCCCCGATCCCCCTCCGCCACCCCTGATCCCACGCTGGACAGGCTTCGTGGCGATGCCAGGTCGCCGACCTGGCGGCATCATGCCGCCCTCGACACCACCACATCGCCGACATGGCGGCGCGAGCCCCGGGTCGCCGACCTGGCGGCATCATTCCCCGTCCACACCACCACATCGCCCACCCGGCGGGGCCGAGCGCCGGGTCGCCGACCTGGCGGCATCATTCCCCCTCCACACCACCACATCGCCGACCCGGCGGGGGCGAACGCCAGGTCGCCCACCTGGCGGCATCATGCCGGGCAGGCTTCGTGGCGATGCCAGGCCGCCCACCTGGCGGGGCCGAGCGCCAGCTCGCCGACCTGGCGGCATCACACCTCCCTCGACAGCACCACATCGCCAACCTGGCGGCATCGTGCCGCCGTCGACACCACCACATCGCCGACCCGGAGCCGATCAAGCGCGAGGGCGGGGCGGGCGGGGCCGGACCGGCGCCGCGCCTGGCCGGCGGGCCAGGCCGGCGCGGCGGGGCGGGGCGCGAAAAAGCGACGGCCCCGGCGGCTTTCGCCTGCCGGGGCCGTCGCCCTGTCGCTGGGTCTTACTCGTCCGCACCCGCGGTGGCGGCGCCACCGAGGTCCGCCGGGACGGCGTCCGGCACGGCCACCGGCCGGTCGGCGCCCCGGAAGACGAGCTTCGACTTGTCGATGTTGCTCGGGTCGCCCTCGCAGTCCACCACCACGATCTGACCCGGGGTCAGCTCGTTGAAGAGGATCCGCTCGGAGAGGTTGTCCTCGATGTCGCGCTGGATCGTGCGACGCAGCGGCCGCGCGCCCAGCACCGGGTCGAAGCCCTTCTTCGCCAGGTACTTCTTGGCGTTGTCGGTCAGCTCCAGACCCATGTCCTTGTTCCGCAGCTGGGTCTCGATCCGCTGGATCATGATGTCCACGATCGAGAGGATCTCCTGCTCGCGCAGCTGGTGGAAGACGATGGTGTCGTCGATCCGGTTCAGGAACTCGGGCCGGAAGTGCTGCTTGAGCTCGTCGTTGACCTTCTGCTTCATCCGGTCGTAGTTCGACTCGGAGTCCTCAGAGGCCTGGAAGCCCATCGAGACCGCCTTGGCGACGTCCCGCGTACCGAGGTTGGTGGTCAGGATGATGACCGTGTTCTTGAAGTCCACGATCCGACCCTGGCCGTCGGTGAGCCGCCCGTCCTCCAGGATCTGGAGGAGCGTGTTGAACACGTCCGGGTGGGCCTTCTCGATCTCGTCGAACAGGACCACCGAGAACGGCCGACGACGCACCTTCTCGGTCAGCTGCCCGCCCTCGTCGTAGCCGACGTAGCCGGGAGGGGCACCCACCAGCCGGGACACCGTGTACCGGTCGTGGAACTCGGACATGTCCAGCTGGATGAGGGCGTCCTCGCTGCCGAACAGGAACTCGGCGAGCGCCTTGGACAGCTCGGTCTTACCCACACCGGACGGGCCGGCGAAGATGAACGAGCCGGACGGGCGCTTCGGGTCCTTCAGGCCGGCCCGGGTACGCCGGATCGCCTTCGAGACCGCCTTGACCGCGTCCTCCTGGCCGATGACGCGCTTGTGCAGCTCGTCCTCCATGCGCAGCAGGCGCGAGGTCTCCTCCTCGGTCAGCTTGTAGACCGGGATGCCGGTCCAGTTGCCGAGCACCTCGGCGATCTGCTCGTCGTCGACCTCGCTGACGACGTCCAGGTCGCCGGCCTTCCACTCCTTCTCCCGCTGGGCCTTCTGGCCGAGCAGCTGCTTCTCCTTGTCGCGGAGCTGAGCGGCCCGCTCGAAGTCCTGCGCGTCGATCGCGGACTCCTTGTCGCGGCGCACCTGGGCGATGCGCTCGTCGAAGTCGCGCAGGTCTGGCGGCGCGGTCATCCGGCGGATCCGCATCCGGGCACCGGCCTCGTCGATCAGGTCGATCGCCTTGTCCGGCAGGAAGCGGTCGGAGATGTACCGGTCGGCCAGGGTGGCGGCGGCCACCAGGGCGGCGTCGGTGATGCTCACCCGGTGGTGCGCCTCGTAGCGGTCGCGCAGGCCCTTGAGGATCTCGATGGTGTGGGCCAGCGAGGGCTCACCCACCTGGATCGGCTGGAAGCGGCGCTCGAGAGCGGCGTCCTTCTCCAGGTGCTTGCGGTATTCGTCGAGGGTGGTGGCGCCGATGGTCTGCAGCTCGCCACGGGCCAGCATCGGCTTGAGGATGCTGGCGGCGTCGATCGCGCCCTCGGCGGCACCCGCACCCACCAGGGTGTGGATCTCGTCGATGAACAGGATGATGTCGCCGCGGGTGCGGATCTCCTTGAGCACCTTCTTCAGGCGCTCCTCGAAGTCACCGCGGTAGCGCGAGCCGGCCACCAGGGCGCCGAGGTCCAGCGTGTAGAGCTGCTTGTCCTTCAGCGTCTCGGGCACCTCGCCCTTGATGATCTTCTGGGACAGCCCCTCCACCACGGCGGTCTTGCCGACGCCGGGCTCACCGATCAGGACCGGGTTGTTCTTGGTACGGCGGGAGAGCACCTGCATGACCCGCTCGATTTCCTTCTCGCGCCCGATGACCGGGTCCAGCTTGCCCTCGCGGGCGGCCTGGGTCAGGTTGCGGCCGAACTGGTCCAGCACGAGGCTGGTCGACGGCGCGGCCTCACCCGGCGCGGCGCCCGCCGCGGCCGGCTCCTTGCCCTGGTAGCCGGAGAGCAGCTGGATCACCTGCTGGCGGACCCGGTTGAGGTCCGCGCCGAGCTTGACCAGCACCTGGGCGGCGACGCCCTCACCCTCGCGGATCAGACCGAGCAGGATGTGCTCCGTGCCGATGTAGTTGTGGCCGAGCTGCAGCGCCTCACGCAGCGACAGCTCCAGCACCTTCTTGGCCCGCGGCGTGAACGGGATGTGCCCGCTCGGCGCCTGCTGGCCCTGGCCGATGATCTCCTCGACCTGCTGACGGACGCCCTCGAGGGAGATGCCGAGGCTCTCCAGGGCCTTTGCCGCGACACCCTCACCCTCGTGGATCAGGCCCAGCAGGATGTGCTCCGTACCGATGTAGTTGTGGTTGAGCATCCGGGCCTCTTCCTGGGCCAGGACGACAACCCGTCGCGCTCGGTCGGTGAACCGCTCGAACATGCCCTCGTGCTCCTCACGTGCCGTGCGCCTTGATGGTCTAGATCTTGGCGGGGCCGGTGCGCGGACGTCCGGGACGGGCGTCCGTGCCTCCTTACTCTATCGCCGCGGACCGACTCCGCTGAGGTCGTGCGACCCCGCGAATGCCGGTTCACGCGTCGTTTCTGACAACCGTCCACGCTCAGGAGGTGTTCCGGTACCCCTGCCTGTACGCGCAGAGCGAAATTCGATCGTCGGTGGAAAAGCCCGATCGGGGGGCTCCCCGGAGGTGTCCGGGGCGGGGCGGGCGGCGTCGCTGCCGACCGCCGGTCATCCACAACCTGTGGACAGGTTCTCCACTGCCTGTGGACAACTGCCCCCGGCACGGTTTTCTTCCCCGGTCCCAGCCGAAGTTTCGTGGGCACCCGCCCGGCACGCCACCGGCGGGGGCGGACCGGACAGACGGCGCGGCGGGGCGGAAACGGCGACGCCGGCCCGGAGTGGCACTCCGGTCCGGCGTCGGTGTCGCCCGCTGCGGCTCGTCGGCTCAGTGGCCCGCCTTCGCGTGGTACTCGTCCACGATCTCCTGCGGGATGCGGCCCCGGTCCGAGATGTCCTTGCCGGCCTTCTTCGCCCAGGCCCGGATGGCCTTGTTCTGCTCGCGGTCGGCGGTCGCGCCGCCGCGGCCACGCGCGGCCCGGCCACCGACGACCACCCCGCCGCGCCCGACCTTCGTGCCGTGCGCGATGTACTGAGCGAATACGTCGCGCAATTTCTCGGCATTGGGAGCCGACAGGTCGATCTCGTACTGCACGCCGTCGAGCGCGAACTTGACGGTCTCGTCAGCGTCCCCGCCGTCCAGGTCATCGACCAGCTTGTGAATGATCTGCTTGGCCATCCCCACATTCCTTTCGAGCAGGGTGGTGCTCCTGTTTATACAGGAGCACAATAACCCCCTCGATGCTTGCCGCGTCAATAGGATCCGGTAACGACGCGGCGCTGCCTCGCGGCTACTCGGGGCGGACCAACGGGAACAGGATGGTTTCCCGAATTCCCAGGCCGGTCAGCGCCATCAACAGCCGGTCGATTCCCATTCCCATACCGCCGGCCGGCGGCATTCCGTACTCCATCGCCCGGAGAAAGTCCTCGTCCAGTCGCATGGCCTCGTCGTCGCCGCGGGCGGCGAGCTGCGCCTGGGCCACCAGCCGCTCCCGCTGCACCACCGGGTCGACCAGCTCGGAGTACGCGGTGCCCAGCTCGAAGCCGAGCACGTAGAGGTCCCACTTCTCGGCCAGGCCCGGCTCGGTGCGGTGCGCCCGGGTCAGCGGGCTGGTCTCCTCCGGGTAGTCGCGCACGAAGGTGGGCGCCTGCAGCGACGGGACGACCAGCTCCTCGAACAGCTCCTCGGCCAGCTTGCCCGGACCCCACTTGGGGTCGACGGAGAGCCCGACCTTCTCCGCGTACTCGACCAGGCGCGGCCTTTCGGTGCGCACGGTGACCTCCTCACCGAGCGCTTCGGAAAGCACACCGAACAGCGTCACCGACCGCCACTCGCCGCCCAGATCGAACTCGCGGCCGTCGGCGTGGGTGACCACCGTCGAGCCGGCGACCGCGAGCGCCGCCTGCTGCACGAGATTACGGGTCAGCTCGGCCATCGTGTTGTAGTCGCCGTACGCCTGGTAGGCCTCGAGCATCGCGAACTCCGGCGAGTGCGAGGAGTCGATGCCCTCATTACGGAAGTTGCGGTTGATCTCGAAGACCCGGTCCACACCGCCGACCACGGCGCGCTTGAGAAACAGTTCCGGCGCGATTCGCAGATACAGATCGGTGTTGAGCGCATTGCTGTGGGTCACGAATGGGCGGGCCGCCGCGCCACCGTGCAGCAACTGGAGCATCGGGGTCTCCACCTCGACGAACTCCTGCGCGTGCAGGGTGTCGCGGAGGCTGCGCACCGCCGCGGCCCGGGTGCGTACCATCTGCCGCGCCTGCGGCCGGACGACCAGATCCACGTAGCGCTGGCGGACCCGGGCCTCCTCGCTGAGCGGCTTGTGCGCCACCGGCAGCGGGCGCAGCGCCTTGGCCGTGACCGCCCACTCCTCGACCAGCACCGACAGCTCGCCGCGCCGGCTGGTGATCACCTCGCCGGTGACCCCGACGTGGTCACCGAGGTCGACCAGGCGCTTCCAGTCCTCCAGCCGCTCCGCGCCGACCCGGTCCAGCGAGAGCATCGCCTGGAGTTCGGTGCCGTCGCCGTCCCGCAGGGTGGCGAAGCAGAGCTTGCCGGTGTTGCGTACGAAGATCACCCGGCCGGTGACCGAGACCCGGTCGCCGGTGGCGGTGTCGGTGGGCAGGTCGGCGTACTGCGCCCGGATCCGGGCCAGCGTGCTGGTCCGGAGGTATCCGACCGGGTACGGCTCGACGCCCTCGGCGAGCATCCGGTCCCGCTTCTCCCGGCGGACCTTCATCTGCTCCGGAAGGTCGTCGGCGGGGTCGACTGGCAGGGCGTTCTGCTCGCTCACGGCACGCTTCCTCAGGAAAGGAGTTATCGGCGGGGTCAGGCTCCGAGCGTACTCAAGGCCCTGGGTGGGCGTTACGGGATAACCTGCCGCTCATGACGGACCCCACTCAGGCGCTCTCCTTCGGCGTCGCCGCCGCGGCGTACGACCGGTTCCGCCCCCGCTATCCGGAGGAGGCTCTGCGCTGGGCGCTGGACGGGCTGGCCACGCCCGCGCGGGTGGTGGATCTGGGCGCGGGCACCGGCATCCTCACCCGCGGGGTGCTCGCGCTCGGCCACGACGTCGTACCCGTGGAGCCGGATCCGGGGATGCGGGCGCAACTGGCGGTCGCGACCCCGGGCACGACGCCGCTGGCGGGCACGGCCGAGGCGGTGCCGCTGCCGGACGGGTCGGCGGACGCCGTGCTGGCCGGGCAGGCCTACCACTGGTTCGACAAGGAGCCGGCGCACGCGGAGATCGCCCGGGTGCTCCGGCCGGGCGGCACCTTCGCCCCGATCTGGAACACCCGCGACGATCGGGTCGGCTGGGTGGCGGAGTTGGGCCGGGTCGCCCACCTCGGCGACACCGCCGGCGACGTGACCGAGAAGTACGGCGACTTCGGCCCCGCCTTCGAGCCGGTCGAGCTGGGCGAGTTCGCCCACACCACCACGCTCACCCCGGACGAGGTGATCGGCATGCTGCACACCCGCTCGTACTGGCTCACGGCCGGTCCGGACGAGCAGGAGCGGGTCGACCGGAAGCTTCGGGAACTCTTCGCCACCCACCCCGACCTGGCCGGCCGGGAAACCGTCGAGCTGCCCTACCGCACGTTCGTCTTCCGCTCCCGACGGCGCTGAACCAGGAGGGGTTTCCGGGCAGCCCGACCGGCGGAGGGATCAAGCCGGACCGACCGGAGACGGTTGGGCTCCCCGGAAACCCACGAACGATCAGAGGTTGCGCTCGTAGACCATGCGCAGGCCGATGAGGGTGATCATCGGCTCGTGGTGGGTGATCGTGCGGCACTCGTGGAGCACCAGCGAGGCCAGGCCGCCCGTGGCGATCACCGCCTTCACCTCGCCCAGCTCCTCGGTCATCCGCTCGACGATCCGGTCGACCTGGCCGGCGAAGCCGAAATAGAGGCCGGCCTGCAGGCACTCCACGGTGTTCTTGCCGATCACCGAGCGGGGCTTCGTCGCCTCCACCTTGCGCAACTGGGCGGCGCGGGCGGCCAGCGCGTCGAAGGAGATCTCGATGCCCGGCGCGAAGGCGCCGCCGAGGAACTCGCCCCGGCCGCTGATCACGTCGAAGTTGGTGGTCGTGCCGAAGTCCACCACGATCGACGGCCCGCCGTAGAGGGTGTACGCGGCGAGGGTGTTGACCACCCGGTCCGCGCCGACCTCCTTGGGGTTGTCGATGGCGAGCTGCACCCCGGTGCGTACCCCGGGCTCGACGATCACGCTCGGCAGGTCCGCGTAGTAGCGGGCCAGCATGGTACGCAGCGAGCGCAGCGCGGCCGGCACGGTCGAGCAGGCGGCCACCCCGGTGATCTCCACGGCGTCACCGGCCAGCAGCCCCCGGAACATCAGCCCCAGCTCGTCCGCGGTGGAACGGGCGTCGGTCTTGATCCGCCAGGAGTGCACCAGCTTGTCGCCGTCGAAGGTCGCCAGCACGGTGTTGGTGTTTCCGATGTCGATGCAGAGCAGCACGCTGGCAGCCTAGACGGCGGTCGCGCCGGGTGAGCGCGAGGAGTGAGCCGGTTTGCGAGCCCCGCAGTCGCGAACGAAGACCAGCTCAGCTCATTCCTCGCGCAGATCCAGGGCGATGTCCAGGATCGGCGAGGAGTGGGTGAGCGCGCCCACCGAGAGGAAGTCCACCCCGGTCGCGCCGTACTCGGCCGCCACCAGCAGGGTCAGCCCGCCGGTCGCCTCCAACTCGGCCCGGTCGCCCACCGCCGCGACCACCTCGCGCAGCTGCGCCGGGGTCATGTTGTCCAGCAGCAGGAAGTCGGCGCCGGCCTCGACCGCCTCCACCGCCTCGGCCAGGGTGTCCACCTCCACCTGCACCGGCACGTCCGGGAACGCCTCCCGAACCCGGCGGTAGGCGGCGGCGATCCCGCCCGCGGCGACCTTGTGGTTGTCCTTGATCATGGCGACGTCGTGCAGGCCCATCCGCTTGTTGGTGCCGCCGCCGGCGCGGACCGCGTACTTCTCCAGGGCACGCAGGCCGGGGGTGGTCTTGCGGGTGTCCAGCACCATCGCCTTGGTGCCGGCCAGGGCGTCGGCCCAGGCCCGGGTGTGGGTGGCCACCCCGGACATCCGGCAGAGCAGGTTGAGCGCGGTCCGCTCGGCGGTGAGCAGCAGCCGGGTCGGGCCGGTCACCGTGGCCAGCACGTCGCCGCGCGCCACCCGCTGCCCGTCCTGCGCCACCAGCGACACCTCGACCGTACGGCCGGCGCCGGTCACCTCGCCCACCAGCTCGAACACGGCCGCGGCCACGGCCAGCCCGGCCACCACCCCGTTGGCCCGGGCGACCAGGTCACCGGTGTCGGCCTGCGCGGCCGGGATGGTGGCGACGCTCGTGACGTCGAGGAAGTCCGGACCCAGGTCCTCGGTGAGCGCGTCGACGATCACCCGCCGTACCCGCTCCGGGTCCAGGCCACCGGCCCGCAGGGCCCGCTCCGTCGACTCCCTCATGGCAGTTCCTCCCACCGCGCGGTCAACCGTCCCTCGGTCCCGACCCCCGCGACGAGGTGGCCCAGCCACCGGTCGTCGGCCGTCGGGAAGTCCTCCCGCCAGTGGCAGCCCCGGGTCTCCCGGCGGGTGTACGCGGCGGCGACCAGCGCCGACGCCACGGTGACCAGGTTCGTCGCCTCCCAGTCGGCGGTGCGCGGCGCGCCGCGGCCCAGACCCAGGTCGGTGAGGGCACCGGCCGTCCCGGCCAGGCTCTCCGCCGAGCGGAGCACCCCCGCGCCCCGGGTCATCGCCCGCTGCAGGGCCGGCGTGGTCGCGGCCGGCACCACCCAGCCCTGGCCGCCCACCCAGGCGCCGGTCTCGGCCGGCTTCGCCTGCTCGGGCAGCCCGGTGGCGACGTCCTCGGCGATCCGGCGGGAGAAGACCAGCCCCTCCAGCAGCGAGTTGCTGGCCAGCCGGTTGGCGCCGTGCACCCCGGTGCAGGCCACCTCGCCGCAGGCGTACAGGCCGGGGATCGAGGTGCGGCCGTGCAGGTCGGTACGGACACCGCCGGAGGCGTAGTGGGCGGCCGGGGCGACCGGGATCAGATCGGTCGCCGGGTCCACCCCGATGGCCAGGCAGGACGCGACGATGGTCGGGAAGCGCCGGGCCAGGAAGTCCCCGCCGAGGTGGCGGGCGTCCAGAAAGACGTGGTCCGCGCCGGTGGCCAGCAGCACCCGGTGGATGCCCTTGGCGACCACGTCCCGGGGGGCCAGCTCGGCCAGCTCGTGCTGGCCGACCATGAACCGCTTGCCGTCGCCGTCGACCAGGTGGGCGCCCTCGCCGCGCAGCGCCTCGGAGACCAGCGGCTGCTGGGCCCGGGCGGCGCCGGACGCGCCGGCCGGCACGATCAGCGCGGTCGGGTGGAACTGGACGAACTCCACGTCGGTGACCGCCGCGCCGGCCCGCAGGGCGAGCGCCACGCCGTCGCCGGTGGAGACCGCCGGGTTGGTGGTGGCCGCGAAGATCTGGCCCATGCCGCCGGTGGCCAGCACCACCGCCCGGGCGAGGATGGCCCCGACGCCGTCCTCACTGCCCTCGCCGAGCACGTGCAGGGTGATCCCGCAGGCCGGGCCGAGCCCGTCCGGGCCGTCACCGGGGGCGCGCAGCAGATCCAGCACCAGGGCGTGCTCGACCAGCCGGATCCACGGGTCACGATGGACCGCCGCGTGCAGCGCTCGCTGCACCTCGGCCCCGGTGGCGTCGCCGCCGGCGTGCACGATCCGGTCGGCCCGGTGGCCGCCCTCCCGGGTGAGCATCAGCGAGCCGTCCGGGTTCCGGTCGAACTCGGCCCCGATCCGCATCAGCTCGCGCAGCCGGGTCGGGCCCTCCTCCACCAGCACCCGGACCGCCGCCGGATCGCACAGCCCGACCCCGGCCACCTCGGTGTCGTACGCGTGCGCGGCCGGGGTGTCGGTCGGATCGAGCACCGCGGCGATGCCGCCCTGTGCCCAGCGCGTCGAGCCCTCGTCCATGTTGACCTTGGTGACCACGGTGACGTGCAGCCCCGCCTCGCGCAGGTGCAGCGCGGCGGTCAGGCCGGCGACCCCGGAGCCCACCACGAGCACGTCGGTGGTCTCCACCCAGCCGGGTGCGGGCGCGGCCAGCAGCCTGGGCAGGGCCGGCAGGTCGACGGTCGGAAGGTCCATGAGCACAGTCAACCCGAACGTCCCTCGCCCCGGGCGGCGGGGGCGGGACGAGTGGTTTCGGCTACCTCGTCCGCACCGGCAGGCCGGCTGGCCCGGCGCCCTTGAGGGAGGCGGTCACCGTCCGGTCGCTGAGCCACAGATAGCAGCGGACGCCCCGGTCACCGACGGCCCACCGGCCGGCGGCGGGCGGGCGTACCACCACGCCGCTGCGGAAGCGCAGGGTCGCGTCGTCGGGCACGCCGACGTAGCGGGCGAGGACGCTGTTGCAGCCGGCGTAGAGCGGGGCCCAGTCGGCGTCCTTCGTCGGGTACGGGCGGTCCGGCGCCGGCCACACCCCCACGAACTCGGCGTCGTGCGCGGTGCCACAGTCCACCGGGGTCAACGTCTGCACCCGGCGGGCATCGCCGCCGGTGCGCTGGCAGCCGAGCCGGAGCGCGGCCGGCCCCTTCAGCGCGTCCCGCAGGCTGCCCGTCCGGGTCACCACCTGCGCCGCCGCCTCGACCGTGGTCAGCTCGGTCAGGTCGCAGCGGTACCACCGGGAGCCGGCCGCCCAGCCGGGCCCGGTGGGCAGGGCCACGGCCAGCCGCAACCGCCCGGCCCGCCAGTTGTCGCCGACGTACCCGCTGGCCCGGGTGTCGCAGTCGGCGAAGGCCGTACGCAGCTCCGGTGAGCCGAGGGGCGGCGGGGTGGCCCGGTCGCCGGGGAAGGCGCCCACGTGCACCGTCTCCACCCGGTGCGGCAGGTCGCAGCCCACCGGGTCGTACGCGGACAGGCTGACCGTGGCGGTGAAGTCGGCGACCTGGCACACCCCGGCCGCCGGGGTGAACGCCCGGGCCGGCGGCAGCGCCGCCCAGTCGTCCGCGAGGTCGCCGTCCAGCCCGCCGGCTCCGGCGCAGCCCGCCAGGGCGGCCCCCGCGACCAACGCGGCGACCAGGCTCGTCATCGCACGGCGCATCGCGGCCTCCCCCGACCGACGACCGTCAACCCGACGGTCCGCCCAGGGTAGCCGGAAATGACCTTCCGGTGACAGGCCGTGCGGGTGGGCCGGATCAGCGCAGGCTGGCGGCCAAGGGGTTGGGGACGGGGTCGCCGGCGGTGCCGGGGACGGCGGTGGTCGGGTCGGCGGTCAGGTCGACCACCCGGTTGTCCGCGTCGACGTGCACCACCCGCGGCTGGTAGGTCCGCGCCTCGGCGTCGTCCATCTGCCCGTACGAGATGAGGATCACCAGGTCACCGGGGTGCACCAGGTGCGCGGCGGCGCCGTTGATGCCGATCACGCCGCTGCCCCGCCGCCCCGGGATCACGTACGTCTCCAGCCGGGCCCCGTTGGTGATGTCCACGATTGCCACCTGCTCGCCGGGGAGCAGGTCGGCCGCGTCGAGCAGCTCCTCGTCCACGGTCACCGAACCGACGTAGTGCAGGTCGGCCTGGGTCACCGTGGCCCGGTGGATCTTCGACTTGAGCATGGTCCGGAGCATCGGGTGCCTTTCCGCGGAATGTGGTGGTGGGGTCAGGAGCGCGGCGCGAGCCGGAGCGCCGTGTTGTCGATCAGGCGGGTGGCGCCGACCCAGGCGGCGATCAGCAGCCGCGCCGGGCCGGCGACCGGTCCCGGCTCCAGGTCGGCGTCGGTGAGCACCAGGTAGTCGAGGCGGGCGCCGGACGTACCGGAGTCGAAGGCGCGGTGGGCGGCGGCCAGCACCGCGCCCGCGTCCGCGCCCTGCTCGGCGGCCTCGACGCCGGCCCGCAGCGCGGCCGACAGGCTCAGCGCCGACGCCCGCTCCTCCGACGAGAGGTAGCGGTTGCGGCTGGACAGGGCCAGGCCGTCCGGCTCGCGTACGGTCGGCACGCCGACGATCTCGGTCGGCACGTCCAGGTCGCGGACCATCCGCCGGACCAGGGTGAGCTGCTGGTAGTCCTTCTCGCCGAAGAAGGCCAGGTCGGGGCGGGTGAGCTGGAGCAGCTTCATGACCACGGTGAGCACCCCGTGGAAGAAGCCGGGGCGGCTCAGCCCCTCCAGGTCCTCCCCGAGCGGGCCCGGGTTCAGCCGGACCGTCGGCTGGCCGTCCGGGTACATGTCGGCCACCGCCGGGGCGAAGACCACGTCCGCGCCGGCCCGCCGGCAGATCTCCAGGTCGGCGTCGAGGGTGCGCGGGTAGCGGTCGAAGTCCTCGTTCGGGCCGAACTGGAGCGGGTTCACGAAGATCGTGACGAGGACGTGGTCGGCCCGCTCGCGGGCGGCCCGCAGCAGCGTCTCGTGCCCGGAGTGCAGCGCACCCATGGTCATCACCACGCCGACGGTGCCGGTCAGCGCGTCCCGCGCCGCCGCCAACTCCTTGCGCGTGTGCACCAGCTCGGTCATGCGGCCACCTCCCCGTAGATCCCCGTCAGCACGTCCAGCAGCGACTCCGCGTCCGCCGGGCGCAGCCGGCCGGCCGCGATGGCGCGGTCCGCCGTCCGTCGGGCCAACGCCAGGTAGGGGGCCACGGATTCCGGCGCGGTCGCCGCCAACCGCTCCAGGTGCCGGCGTACGGTGCCCGCGTCGCCCCGGGAGACCGGGCCGGTGAGCGCGTCGTCGCCGAGCCGCAGGGCGTTCTCCAGGGCGGCCCGCAGCGGCGGGGCGAGCACCTTCTCCGGCCGGTCCACCCCGGCGTCGCGCAGCCGGTCGACCGCCTCGTTGACCAGGGTCACCAGGTGGTTGGCGCCGTGCGCCAGCGCCGCATGGTAGAGCGGGCGGTCGTCCTCCGCCACCCACTCCGGCACCCCACCGAGGTCGGCGACCAGCCGGGCGGCGAGCGGGCGCAGCTCCGCCGGGGCGGTCACCCCGTACGAGATGCCGGGCAAGCGGGTCAGGTCATCCGGCGTACCGGTGAAGGTCATCGCCGGGTGCAGCGCGAGCGGCCGGGCGCCGACCGCGGCGGCCGGGGCGAGGACGCCCAGCCCGTGCGCGCCGGACGTGTGCGCGACCACCTGGCCGGGGCGCAGCGCGCCGGCCTCGGCCAGCCCGGCGACCACGCCGGCCAGGGCGTCGTCGGGCACCGCCACGATCAGCAGGTCGGTGGCGGCGCGGGCGACCGCGGCCGCGGACCGGTTCGGGGTCTGCGGCAGCAGCAGCGCCAGCCGGGCCTTCGCGGCCCCGGAGGCGCCGGAGGCGGCGACCACCCGGTGGCCGGCGGCGGCGAGGGCCGCGCCGAGCACGGCACCGACCCGGCCGGCGCCGAGCACGCCGACGGTGAGGGTGCGCGGAAAGACGAGCGGGGCGCCGGACGGGGCGCCACCCGACGGTACGGCGGGCCCGCGCGGGGCGGCCGGGCGCGGGCGCAGCGGTGCGCTCATGACAATCGATCCAGTCCTCGACGGGGGTACCGGTCGATCGCAAGTATGCGCCGGGGCCACGGACGCTGAACAAGCATGTGTGAAAACCTTCACGGAGCGTGTGGAACGAGGAATTCTGGGCACGGTGTCGGCCTCGTCCGGCTCGTGGCAGCCGGCGGTCGTACCGTCATCGGGTGACCTTCCGCGAGCAGCCGCTGCCCTGGCGGCAGGCGATGGAGTCGGCCCTCTACGGGCCGGACGGCTTCTTCGTCTCCGGGGCGGGGCCGGCCGCCCATTTCCGCACCAGCGTGCACGCCTCCCCGGTGTTTTCCGCGTGCCTGCTACGGCTGCTGCACTCTCTTGACGAGGCTCTCGGTCACCCACCGGTCCTCTCCGTCGTGGACGTCGGGGCTGGTCGCGGGGAGCTGCTGCGTTCGCTGCTCGCTTCCGTGGGGGTCTCCGGGGAGCCCGCCGGCTCCGGGCGGTCAGGCTTGATCCCTCCGCGGGCGGGCTCCCCGGAAACCCTGACCACCGCGGCCGCCGTCCGCCCGTCGCCCTCCGGGCTCGGGTCGCTCTCCGCCGGGCCGTCGCCCACCGCCCCGCTTCCGCTCGCCGATCGGGTACGCCTCACCGCGGTCGAGAAGGCATCCCGCCCCGAGGACCTCCCGGCTGAGATCGCCTGGCTGGACGAGATTCCTGCGGGGATCACCGGACTGCTCGTGGCCACCGAGTGGCTGGACAACGTGCCGCTGGACCTGGCTCTGCACACGCCCGAGGGCTGGCGGTGTCTGCTGGTGGACCCGACGACGGGTGAGGAGTCGGTGGGTGACCCCGTCGACGCCGAGGATGCCGACTGGCTGGACCGGTGGTGGCCGCTGACCGGAAGCGACGAGACCAGCCGAACCGAGTCGGGGTTCCGGGCGTCCCGACCGGCGGAGGGATCAAGCCTGACCGCCCGGAGCCGGTCGGGCCGCCGGGAACCCCCCACCGGCGCGAGAGCCGAGATCGGCAGGCCCAGGGAAGAGGCGTGGGCTGAGGCAGTCCGAAAGATAGAGCGAGGGCTAGCGCTGGCCGTGGACTACGGGCACCTGAAGGGCGAGCGGCCGGTGGACGGGACGTTGACCGGGTATCGGGGTGGGCGGCAGGTGCCGCCGGTGCCGGACGGGACGTGTGACGTCACCGCGCACGTCGCCATGGACGCGGTCGCCTCCGCCGGTGAGCGGGTCGCCCGGTGTGCGTACGCCCTGGTCTCGCAGCGGGAGGCGCTGCGGGCGCTCGGGGCCGACGGCGGGCGACCGCCGCTGAGCCTGGCCTCCCGCGACCCCGCCGGGTACGTCCGGGCGCTCGCCGCCGCGTCGGCGGTGGCCGAGCTGACCGACCCGGCCGGCCTGGGCGGGCACTGGTGGCTGCTGCAACCGGTCGACGTCGCGCTGGCTCCCTTCATGGCACGATGACGGGCATGACCACGGACGCCGGCGATCTCCGCGAACTGACCGTCGGCACCGGCGCCGGCGGGGAGCAGCTCGGCACCGACATGGTGCTCAACATCGGCCCCCAGCACCCCTCCACCCACGGCGTGCTGCGGCTGCGGCTGGTGCTCGACGGCGAGCGGGTGGTCTCGGCCGAGCCGATCGTCGGCTACATGCACCGGGGCGCGGAGAAGCTCTTCGAGGTACGCGACTACCGGCAGATCATCGTGCTGGCCAACCGGCACGACTGGCTCTCGGCCTTCGCCAACGAGCTGGGCGTGGTGCTGGCGGTGGAGCGGCTGATGGGCATGGAGGTGCCCGAGCGCGCGGTCTGGCTGCGGATGGCCCTGGCCGAGCTGAACCGGGTGCTCAACCACCTGATGTTCCTCGGCTCGTACCCGCTGGAGATCGGCGCGATCACCCCCGTGTTCTACGCGTTCCGCGAGCGGGAGACCCTCCAAACGGTGATGGAGGAGGTCTCCGGCGGCCGGATCCACTACATGTTCAACCGAGTCGGCGGCCTGAAGGAGGAGGTGCCGGCCGGCTGGACGGGCCGGGCCCGGGCGGCCATTGGCGAGGTGCGCCGGCGGATGCCGGACCTCGACCACCTGATCCGGCGCAACGAGATCTTCCTGGCCCGGACCGTCGGGGTGGGCGTGCTGTCCGCGGCGGACGCCGCCGCGTTCGGCGCGTCCGGGCCGGTCGCCCGGGCCTCCGGCCTGGACCTGGACCTCCGGCGGGACGAGCCCTACCTGGCGTACGACCAGCTCGACGTGCCGGTGGTGACCAAGACCGCCGGCGACTGCCACGCCCGCTTCGAGGTGCTGCTCGATCAGGTGTACGCGTCGCTGGACCTCGCCGAGCAGTGTCTGGAACGGGTGGACCGGCTCACCGGGCCGGTGAACACCCGGCTGCCCAAGGTGGTCAAGGCCCCGGAGGGGCACACCTACGCGTGGACCGAGAACCCGCTCGGCATCAACGGCTACTACCTGGTGTCCCGGGGCGAGAAGACGCCGTGGCGGCTCAAGCTGCGCACCGCCTCGTACGCGAACGTGCAGGCGTTGGCGACGCTGCTGCCCGGCTGCCTGGTGCCGGACCTGATCGCCATCCTCGGCTCGATGTTCTTCGTGGTCGGCGACATCGACAAGTAGCCCGTCACACGGCCGGCGGCGTCAGCGCCAGCGGTCGGCGGAGCGGGGGTTGCCGGCGTGGGGGTTGCCGGCGTGGGGCGTCTCGTCGCGCGGCGGGTAGCCGTACCGGGCCGGCTCCGGCTCGGCCTGGCGCCACTCGGGCTGCCCGCTGCGCTGCGTCGGGGGGCGCCACTCGTCGGGTACGGGTACCCCGCCGACCGGCAGGGCCGGCCGGTTCTCCTCCGCCCAGCCGGCTCCCGCGCCGGCCGCCTGACCCCGGTGCGGCTCGCGGACGGACGCCCAGCGGTCCTCGACCCGGTACTCGCTGCCGGCGCCGTCGGCGTGCACCGCGGCGTGCCGCTCCCCGACCCGGACCTCCCGGCCGTGCTCGTCGTCGCGGACCGACGCCCAGCGGTTCCCGGCGCGCAGCTCGGACCAGTACTCGCCGTCCGGATCGTCAGAGACGGCGGCCCGGCCGGACGGCGCGGGCGGGGCCCCGGCACGGCCGTCCGGCGACGGCCGGCCCACCGCCGGGCCCACCGCCGGGCCCGCCCAGTAGCGCTCGTCCTGCGGCGCGGACCAGGACTGCTCGGCACGGCCCCCCTCGCGGCCGGTCGCCCAGGACCGGTCGTCGCCGTCCCGGCCCGCCGACCAGGACCGCTGGTCCGGCGGGCCCGCCTGAGAAGCCGGCCAGGACCGCTGGTCACCCGGCCCGGCCGGTTCGGTGGACCCGGTTCGGTCGTCGCCGCCGGCCGGCCACCCGCGGTCGTCAGCGGACGCGCCCGCACCGCCGGCCCGGGCCGCCCACCGCTGCTCCGACGCCGGCGTGCCGGACCAGGAGCCGTCCTCCCAGGACGGGGCCTCCCCGTGGTTCCGCTCACCGCCCGGCCCGGACCAGGCGCCGCCATCCCGCGGCCCGCCCGGCCCGGACCAGGCGGCGCCGTCCCGTCCCTCGCCGTGGCCGCCCCAGCGGTCGCCGGACGACCAGGCGCGGTCGTCCGCCACCTCCCGGTGGCCGGACCGGGGGCGCTCCTCCGGCTCCGCGCCGCTCCACGGCCGCTCCTCCGGTGCCGGGGACCAGCGGCCGGCGTAGCCGCCGTAGCGGCCGCCCGCGACCGGATCCGCCGCACCGTCCACGATGGTGTGCCGGGTGGTGACGTGCACGGTCTCGGTGTGATGCACCACCCCGACCGGCCGCGGTTCCGGGCGGGCGTCCGGCTCCTGGGTACGCGGAGCGCCGTAGACGCCGGGCTGCGGACGATCGGCCGGTGGGGCGGGGCGTTCCGCGCGGGTGCCGGACTGCGGGCGGCCCGCCGGCTCGTCCTCGTCCCGGCCGGCGGGCTGCCCCCAGCCCGGCTGCTCCGGGGTGGCGTAGCGGGCCCGGCCATCGTCGTACGTCTCGCCGGACGGCACCCGGGCGCGGCCACCGGCGGGTTCCTCCGCGGCCGCCGCGCTGATCCCCGCGGCGGCGGCCGCCGTGGCGTCCAGCCGGCGCCGCAGCGCGATGACCGTCTCCTGGGTCCGGTGCGCCTGATCGAGCGCCTGGTTGCCGCGCTGCGCGGCGGCCACGATCTCGCTGCGCAGCTCGCGGCGGAGCTGCTCGATCTCCTCGCGCATCGACTCGCTGCCGGCGACGTCGCCGCTGTTGTCGGGGCGCAGTGCGATGGAGAGACCGATCAGCACCACGGCGAGGATCGCCAGCACCGCGCCGACCCGCAGCGACCCGTCGCCACCGGCGACCAGCAGGGTCAGCGCCGCAAGGGGCGCGAGCCCCACCCCGATCCAGAACAGGACGGTCAGCAGCGATGGACTGCGCTTTTCGGCGGGGGCGACCGGGGCGGGCATGGCTGTGCAGACTACCGAGAGTTGCCCCGCTAGGGAACGGGCCGAAAGCACCGACTGTAACGGCGGTGACCAGGCTTTCCCTGGCGGGCCGCCGGGCCGGTCCCGGTCGCCGACGGATCGGGCTGGTCCGTCGGCGACCGGCGACCGTTCCGGGTCGCGGCGTGGCACGCCGGAACGGTCGGTGCGGTCAGCTCGCCGCGAGCGCGGCGTCGGAGGAGAAGACCAGGCCGACGCTGGCCGCCCCGGTCTTCAGCGCGTTCTTGGTCTGCGGGCCGCCCGCGTCCAGCGAGCTGAACGAGCCGGCCTTGAAGTCGTAGACCTGGACGAGGCCGGCCTGGCACTTCGGCCGCTGCGGGCACTCCGGCGGGCCGGCCAGCACCGTCGCCTGGCCGGAGCACTTGCTCGCCAGGTCGGAGAGCGTGGCGACCTGGTACTTGTCGGCGAAGGCCTTGGTGACCGCGAAGGCGTTCTGGTCCTGGGCCTGGGACGGCTGGCCGAAGGTGATGCCGACCTTGTCGCCCGCGGCCTTCAACGCGCTGACCGTCTTGTCCAGCTCCGGCGAGGAGACCGGCGCGGCGTCCTTGCCGTTGGCCTTGGTGTTGAGGAACTCGGCCATAGTGGCCGCGTACTCGGGGACGACCTGGATCTCGCCCTTCTCCAGCGCCGGCTCGTAGAGCTCACGGTTGCCGATGGTCTGCACCTTGACCTGGTAGCCGGCCGCGGTGAGGGCGATCTTGTAGAGCTCGGCGACGGTCTGGCTCTCGCTGAAGTTGCCCGCGCCGACCGTGACCTGGCCGCCCGGGCCCTTCGCCACGCCCTGGGTGACGCCGTTGGCGTCGGCGAACTCCTTCGCCGCGACCTGTGGGGTCTTGCGGTCGACGTCGACCGCCCGGTTCAGCTGGATCAGCTTGGGGGTGTCGAGCTTCGCGGATACCTGGTCCAGCGCGGCCACCAACTGCGGGGTGGCGGCCTTCGCGTTGATCGCGGGGAGGACGTTGTCGGTGTTCTGCAGCTTCTTGTCGTCGGTGAGGACCGTCAGCTGGTCGCCCGCGACCGGGGCGCAGCCGGCCCCGGAGGCACCCTGCTGGGGGGCGTCGGTGCCCGAGGAACCGGCGTCACCGCAGCCGGTGAGCAGGCCCGCCGCGGTGAGGGCGCCGAGCGCCCCGACGGCCAGGCGTGTACGTGCGCGCATGTGTGCCCGCCTTCCGTGTCCCGGCGCGACCCGTTTCGGGCCGGCCGCGTGTCCGACGGGCGATCCGGTCGGCCGCCCGCGAGTCCAGCCAATATCCTCCGGGTCGGACCGACAAACTCCGAGCCGATTTCGTGACTGGATCGTCACCGGGCGCGCGGTTTGGCCCGGTTCAGCTGCCTGCCGTGGCGTCGGCCGCGCGCCGATTCGCCGCGCCCCGGGCCCGCCGCAGCGGGCGCGGCGTGACGCCCCGCTCCACCAACGCGAGGACCCCCTCGACCAGCAGCGCCAGCCCGGCGACCAGCACCCCGCCGGCGATGATCTGCCCGCCGCCGGCCGCGATGTCCAGCCCGAAGCCGGCCCGGATGATCTGCCCCAGCCCGCCGCCGTTGACGAAGGAGGCCAGCGCCGCGGTGGCGACCACCTGCACCGCGGCGGTACGGAACCCGGCGGCCAGGTACGGCACCGCGAGCGGCAACTCCACCCGGCGCAGCAGCTGCCCGCCGGAGAGCCCCATGCCACGGGCCGCGTCCCGGGCCTCCGGGTCGGCCTGCCGCACCCCGGTGTACGCGTTGGCCAGCAGCGGCGGCACCGCGAACACGGCGAGCGCGACCACCACGGCCGGCCGGCCGAAGCCGAGGAAGGTCAGCGGCAGGATGGTCAGCAGCGCCAGCGTCGGCACGGCCAGCGTGACGTTGGACACCAGCAGCACCGCCCCGCCGCCCCGGCCGCTGTGCCCGAGCCAGAGCCCGACCGGCCAGGCCACCAGGCAGCCCAGCAGCACCGCCAGCGCGGAGATGGTCAGGTGTTCGCCGAGCCGGTCCAGGATGCCGCCCGGATTCGTCCAGTTCAGCGGGTCGTTCAGCCAGACCACGGCCTGCTCGACGGGGTTCATGCGGGCAGCCTTCCGTTCGCGACTGCGGGGCTCCGCTGCGCTGCACTCCTCGCGCTCACGATGCCCGCCGGCGGAGCCAGGGGGTGAGCAGCCGACCGACGCCGGCGAGGAGCAGGTCCAGCACCAGCGCCAGCAGGACGCAGAGCACCGTGCCGGTCATGATCTCCGCCTTGTAGAAGTTGTTCTGGAAGCCGGCGAAGATGAGCTGGCCGAGGCCGCCCCGGCCGACCACCACGCCAACCGTGACCAACGCCACCGTGGAGACGGTGGCCAGCCGTACGCCGGTGAGGATGCCGGGCAGGGCCAGCGGCAGCTCGATCCGGAACAGCCGGCCCCAGCGGCCGTACCCCATCCCCTCGGCGGCCTCCCGGACCTCGGGCGGCACCTGGTTCAGCCCGGCCAGGGCGTTGCGCACGATGACCAGCAGCGCGTACAGCGCCACCACGCTGAGCACGGTGATCGCGCCGATGCCGAGGTAGGGCGCGAGGAAGGCGAACAGGGCCAGCGACGGGATCGTGTACAGCGCCCCGGCCAGCGCCAGGATCGGCCCCGACAGCGACCGGAACCAGTACGCGGCCACCGCCAGCGGCAGCGCCACCAACGCGGCGATCAGCACCGCCCGGCCGGTGAGCCAGGCGTGCTCGCGCAGCGCGGCGAGGATCGTGTCAGAGTTGTCCCGCACGTACTGCCAGGAGAACCACGGGTTACCCGGCGCGGCCCGGTAGCTGAGGTGGAGGGACACACGTGGACGTTACCCCGGGATCCGCCGGTGGACCCAGCGCGGCATCGATCACCCTCGAGCGCATCCGCAAGCGCTACCCGGACGGCACCGAGGCGGTCCGGGAGCTGAGCCTGGAGGTGAAGGCCGGCGAGCTGGTGGTGCTGATCGGCCCGTCCGGCTGCGGCAAGTCCACGGTGCTTCGCATGATCAACCGGCTGATCGAGCCGACCGACGGCCGGATCCTGCTCGGCGACGACGACGTCACCCGGGTCGACCCGGTGGCGCTGCGCCGCCGCATCGGGTACGTGATCCAGAACGTCGGCCTCTTCCCGCACCAGACGGTGGCCGCCAACGTGGCGACCGTGCCGGGGCTGCTCGGCTGGCCGCGCGGGCGGACCCGGGACCGGGTGAACGAGCTGCTGGAGCTGGTCGGCCTCGATCCGGCACAGTTCGGTCGCCGCTACCCGCACGAGCTCTCCGGCGGCCAGCGGCAGCGGGTGGGGGTGGCCCGGGCGCTCGCCGCCGACCCGGTGGTGCTGCTCATGGACGAGCCCTTCTCGGCGGTCGACCCGATCGTCCGGACCCGGCTGCAGGAGGAGTTCCTGCGGCTGCAGGCCGAGGTCCGCAAGACCATCGTGCTGGTCACCCACGACCTCGACGAGGCGGTGCGGCTGGGCGACCGGATCGCGGTGCTCTCCGAGGGCGGCCGGCTGGAGCAGTACGACACCCCGGCCGCCCTGCTCGGCTCGCCCGCCTCGCCGTTCGTACGCGAGTTCGTCGGCGCCGACCGGGGCATCCGCCGGCTCGCGGTGACCCCGGTCACCCGGGAGGTGCTGGAGCCGCTCCCGACCGGCGACGGGTCGGACCTGCCGGCGCTACCGCTGGGCGGCTCGGCGTACGACGCGCTGGGCGCACTGCTCAGCTCGGCCGCCGAGCGCGCCGTGGTCACCGAGGACGGGCGGCCGGTGGGGCTCCTCAGCCGGTCCCGGCTGCTGGAACTGGGCGCCGTGGCGGACTGAGCGGCGGCGGGACCGTGCGGCGGGCGCGGGACCGCGCGCCGGGCACGCGGGAGCGGGACGGTGCGGCGGGCGCGGGACCTCTCGGCCGGGGGCGGGCGCGGGGGCCTGAGCTGCCTCAGGCGCGGCCGCCGAGGCTGGCCAGGCCGATGATCCAGCCGGCGAAGAAGCCGTAGCCGGCCCCGGTGCTGGCCGCCTGGAAGGCGGCGAGGAGCGACCCGTCCGGCCCGAGGAGGGTGGCCAGCAGCCCGGTGCAGCCGCCGGCCAGGGCGTACGCCGCCCAGCCGGAGAAGAACTGGCTGGCCGAGCCCTGCACCCGGGCCACCTGCGCGGCGGGCAGCAGGTAGAGGAGGGCGGCGGCCAGGATCACCAGCAGGATCGCCCGCAGGTCGGCGGCGAGCACCCCCTGGGACGGGTCGTCGGCGTGCAGCCGCCAGGCCGGCCAGGCGAGCAGCCGCAGGAACCAGCCGCCGGCCCCGTTCGGGTCGGTGTGGTCCTGGACCCAGCCCACGTACATCGGGCTGCCGCACACTCCGACGAGGAGGAGCACGGCGAGGGTGCCGGTGCCGGCGGCCGTGCCGTAGCCGCTGACGGCCCGGGCGCGATTGGTGAGGGCCATGGGGCGGCCAGTGCCCGGCCCACCCCGCCGGGCAAACCTGCGCGCCACCGCCCTGGGACGGCGGGTGGACATCCCTCAGTGCTTCAACAGGTAGTCGATGAAGGCGGCCCGCAGCAGCGGCGCCGATTCCTCGTAGCCGTGGCCGGTGAGCTCCCGCCACAGCGCGTTGGCCTCGTCGATGGTCGGCCCGACGGAGTTGGGGGCGCCGTCCAGGGCGGCGGCCTCGTCCGAGTTGGGCAGGTGCCGCAGCACCGACCAGAAGAACCCGACGTCGCGACGCTCCCGGGCCAGGGCGAACGCCCGCTCGCGCAGCTCCTCGGTGGAGAGCTTGTCGAGCTCGTCGAAGGTACGGCCGCCGGCGCCGGGAGTCTCGCTCATGCCGCCACCTCGCTCCGCTCGGCGACGACATGAGACACCACCGCGCTGTGCTGATGATTCGCTCGCTGACGCTCGCTCATGCGCCGAGCCTAGCCGCCGAGATCAGGTTCGGCCCGTCATCGCGTGGGCGTCGCCGGCCGGCGATCCGGGTGCGGTCAGCGGTCGTCGGCGTCCCAGCGCCGCGGCTCGCTCTCCCAGCGCGGCGCGTCCCACGCGTCGACCGTGGTGTCGGTCCGGACCGGCAGCACCGAGGGCCAGGCGTCGGCCGGCTCCGGCGGCCGGGTCAGCGCCCAGCCGGTGCTGATCGTGCCGTCGCCGGACGGCCCCACCTCGGCCGGCACGAAGGCCTGCCGCGGCCGGCCGAACGCCTCGACCAGCCGGGTGACCAGCAGCCCGATGCCGAGGGTGGCCCCGCCGACGGCCCACCGGCTGATCGTCCAGCCCTGGGCCGCCGCCCAGACCAGGAAGACCTCCACCAGGCTGACCGCGAACAGCGTGCCGAAGATCCCACCGCGCCGGCCGTACGCGCTGGTGCCGGCGAACATCGCCGTGCCGATCGCCAGCACCGACCAGTCCAGCCCGGACCTCGGCGCCACCGGTCCGTTCCCGTTCGCGACGATCAACACCCCACCGAGCGTGGCCAGCACGGTGGAACCGATCAGGGCCAGCGCGGCCACCGTGGCAGCGACGCCACCCCGGCGTCGGGCCGGGTCGGCGACCGGCCGGAACCGCCCGACCAGCCGGCGGACCGGCCGCATCGCGCCGAAGAGCCCACCGAGCACGGCCACCGCGGCGAAGCCGATGAACAGGTAGAGGGCGGTACGCCGGAAGTCGTACCCGCCCTGGAGCACGACCGGGGCGGTACGCCGCTCGATGTAGACGACCACGCCGGCCGCGCCGGCCAGGCTCGCCGCCCAGCCGGGCACGTGCAGCACCACCACCGCCAGGGCCAGCGCCAGCCCGCCGAGCGCCGCCACCACCAGCGCGGGGAGCAGCGCCTCCCGGACGCCCCGGTCGCTCTGCTCGGCGAAGTGCAGGGCGGCGGCCACCGCGACCGGGCCGACCGCCAGGTTGGCCACGGCGGCGCGCAGGCTCAGCCCGGCGGCCAGGGTGAGCAGCCCGAGCCCGGCCACGTTGACCAGGAGGGTCTGCAGGCCGGTGCCGCGCAGCGCGTCCGCGTCGTCCCGCCAGAGCAGCCAGGTCAGCGCGGCCAGCCCGGCCAGCAGCAGGAACTCCCAGACCACATGGACGGCGATCCGGTCGCGGCCGGGTTCGCCGTGCGCGGGGTCGTCGAAGACGTTCTCCAGCACGGCGGCGGGCACGGACTCACCCTGGGCCGTTTGGTCGTACCCCATGACCCGCGCCTCCCACGTCGCCCGGCCGTGCCGTCCGACGCGCGGGCGGACCGGCGGCGGCCGTTGCTCTCCGGTCGCCAGGCACGGTACCTGCGGGCGCGGGTGGTGGGAACCCCTGATCAGAGGCGGCCGCGCGGAGTCTCCCGATCACCCGGGTCGCGGTCCTCGTCGTCCTCCTGCTCCGGCACCCGGCAGGACCGCTCCAGCCAGAGCGCCGCCGCGACCAGGGCGAGCGAGGCGAGCAGCCCGGCGCCGGCGGCCGGCCGGTCGCCGACGGCGGCGGCGGTGCGCTCGACGAAGAGCCAGCCGGTCAGCCCGGCGTAGAAGCCGGTGAAGATCGCCCCGGCCAGCGCGGACGCCTTGGCCAGCACCACGAACCGGGCGACCAGCAGCGGATTCACCGGGTCCCGCCCGGGTCGGCGCTCGATCCGGCCACGGGTGTTGATCGCCGCGTACCCCTCGAGCACCGCGAGGGCGGCCAGCGTGACCACCGGCAGCCACGGCAGCCTCGGCGCGCTGGGGTAGTAGAAGCTGCTGATCAGCAGCCAGGCCACCGCGGCGGCGGCGAGGCCGGCCACCACCAGTGTGGAGATCCGGGTGGGGCCCATCCGCCATCGTTCGGGATCGCGCGGGAACTGCGCCTGACTCATGCCGTCCGGCTCCACTGGGTCATGTGTCCGACTGTATCGCCAGATCCGGTCGAGGGCTGAGTTCCAGGGCGTCCCCGGCCAGCGGCTCGGCGTTGAGCAGGTCGGTCAGCCAGCCGTGTCCGGGCAGCCGGCCGTGCGGTTCGATATCGATCCACGGCCGCAGCACGAAGGCCCGCAGGTGGGCGCGGGGGTGCGGCAGGGTCAGCTCCGGATCGTCGCTCAGCACGGGCGCACCGGCGTCGTCCCAGACCGCGATGACGTCGACGTCGAGGGTGCGCGGCCCGTACCGGCGCTCCGGGTCCCGGGTCCGCCCGGCCGCCCGCTCGGCGGCCCGGGCCCGGGCCAGCCAGTCGCCCGGGGTCGCCGCCGGATCCGCGACCAGCACCGCCGCGTTCAGGTACGCGGGCTGCTCAGCGTCCCCCCATGGTGGAGTCTCGTAGACGCCGGAGACCGCCAGCACGGCGTCGTCGAAAGCGGCCACCGCCGCACGGAGGTGGGCGAGCCGGTCGCCAAGGTTGCTGCCGATCGACAGCACGGCCCGGCTCATCGGGTACGCCGCATCGTCACGGCCACGTCCCGGAAGGCGTGCGGGATGGGGGCCTCGGGCTTGTGGACGGTGACCGTGGCGGCGGCGACCAGCGGCTCGGCCAGGCAGACCGCGAGCAGCCGGTCGGCGAGCGTCTCGATCAGGTTGACCGGCTCCCCGGTGATCACGGCGACCAGCTTCTCGGCCAGCTCACCGTAGTGCACGGTGTCGGTCACCTCGTCCGAGCGCGCGGCCGGGCCGAGGTCGAGTTCGAGCACCGCGTCGACCACGAACTCCTGCCCCTGGGCGCGCTCGAAGTCGTACACCCCGTGCCGGCCGTGGGCGCGCAGGCCGGTCAGCTCGATCCGGTCCGTCACCGTGCCCCCTTCGTTCGCGACTGCGGGGCTCGCAAAACCGGCTCACTCCTCGCGCTCACCGGTCCCCCTCGGACATCGTGGTCACCAGGCACGGGCGGCCGGTGGCCCGCCAGACGGCGAGCGCGTCGGCGGTGCCCCGGACGTCGTGCACCCGTACCCCCCAGGCCCCGGCCGCCACCGCGAGCACGCTGGTGGCGACGGTGGCCGCCTCGCGTCCCGAGGTGGGCCGGGGCGTGCCGTCGGCAGCGGCGAGCAGCCGGCCCAGGTACGACTTCCGGCTCGATCCGAACAGCACCGGGAAGCCGAGGTCGACCAGCTCGGGCAGCCGGGCGCTGAGCTCCCAGTTGTGCGCGGCGGTCTTCGCGAAGCCCAGCCCGGGATCGATGATGATCCGCTCGGCGGCGATTCCGGCGGCGAGCGCCTCATCGACCCGCTGGCTCAGCTCGGTCCGGACGTCGGCCACCACGTCGCCGTAGCTGGCCAGGTCGCGCATCTGGCGCGAGTGCCCCCGCCAGTGCATGAGCACCCAGGGGCAGCCGGCGTCCCGGACCACCCGGGCCATGTCCGGGTCGGCGAGGCCGCCGGAGACGTCGTTGACCACGTCCGCACCGGCGGCGAGGGCGGCCTCCGCCACCCGGGCGCGGCTGGTGTCGATGCTGACCGGGATGCCGGCGGCGTGCAGCTCGCGGATGACCGGCAGCACCCGGGCGATCTCGGTCTCCGCGTCGACCCGCTCGGCGCCCGGCCGGGTGGACTCGCCGCCCACGTCGACCAGGTCCGCGCCCTCCGCGTGCAGTCGCACTCCGTGTCCGACGGCCGCGTCGAGATCGGCGTATCTGCCGCCGTCGGAGAAGGAGTCGGGCGTGACGTTGAGGACGCCCATCACCACCGGGGCCTGCGCCCGCACCAGATCGGTCACGACCCGACAGTACCGGTCGCCAGCAGGGCTTCCGGCGGCCCGGGCGGCAACCCTCCACGACGGTCCTGACATGGGAATTGGAACAGGTGTACGATCGGTCGTCCGGGTCGCTCCGGGTCGACTCTTCGCGGGTTGTCGCAAAGAGGGCCGGCCCGTACGCTTTGGAATTGCCCAGCATCGAGATGGCGAAGCCTGGAGGGAGGGCCGAAGCGGGAAGAATCCCCCCAAAGCTCACCACTCTCCGTGGTGGGTGACGAACGCAGCGTCGCGCACGCTGTGTCGAATGAGCACCATCCCGCCAGGCTTGCCTACTGCACCGCCGCGGCGCCGCCGGCCGCGACATGGGGAGGTTTCCAGTGATCGCCACCGAGCTCATGGGGGCGGCGAGCGCAGCCGTCGACCACGCGCTCCACACCCTGGCGTCGACTCCACTCGCCGAGCCGGCCCCCAAGGGCATCGACACCAACAGTGTCGTCAGCTTCTTCGCCAGCAAGATCGCGCCGATCCTGCTCGCCGTGCTCGGCGTCATCTTCATCGGGCGCGCCAGCCGGGGCGAGATCTCGAAGGTGCTGACCAGCTCGGCCATCGCCATCATCGGCCTGGCCTTCATCGCCGGCGCCGCCACACTCTTCTTCGTCGGCGATTACCTGATCAACCTGATCTTCGAATAGGCGCGGGCAACCATGCGGCTGCGCACCGACGACGACATCTACCGGGCTCGTCTCGTCTATCTCGGGCCGCCCGGATACACCCTTCCCGTCCACCTGCCGTACGCCCAGTACGGCTTGTTCATGCTGCTCGTGCCCCTCTACATGTTCATCCACTGGTTGTTCACGTTGCAGGTCGAGCTCTTCCCCGCGTGGGAGATCTCGCTCGCCATCGTGACCACCTCGTTCATCTTCCGGTACGTCGACCCGGACCGACCGGCGCGAATGGTCATCCGGACCGCGCTGACGGACTGGCGACGCACCCGGGAGCCGGCCGCCGAGCTGCGCGATCCGCGGCTGGTGGCGAGCCGGATCAGGATCCGGGAGGAACTGGCATGACCGGGCGTACCCCGACGGGGCGGACGGACGACGCGGGTGAGGCGGTCGCATGAGTCGCTCTTCCACGCCGGGTTCCCCGGCCGGACGTCCGGCCGGGCCGCACGGTAACCGAGCGCGATCGTTCGATCACCCGCAGGACGAGGAACTGGACGAGGTCGCTCTCGACCCGGCTCTGGTCACCAGCCCCGGGCACGGTCGGGTCGGGGTCTTCCAACCGCCCCGCCCGGCGACGACCCGCACGCCGGGCCCCGAACAGCGGCCGGCGCCCGGCGACAGCGGCGACATCGACTCACCGTTCCTCGACCTGTTCGGCGGCGCGCAGCCCGGCGGCCGGCGCCCGGCCCGGCCCGCGAGCCCCCCGGCCGGCCTGCCCACTGGGGCGGAGCCGACGCCGGTGGTGGCGCCGCCCCGCCGCGGGGTCGGGCGGGAGGCGCTGCCCATCCCGCACCAGCCCGCCGCCCCGACCGAGCCGCCCCCCTCGATGACCGACCAGGGTGGCGCGCCGGAGGAGGAGCCGCCGAGCGTCCGGCTCCGGGAGACCGCCCCGGGCGTACGGCCGGTGGGGCGCCCCCGGGAGGCCCCCGAGGCCAGCCACCTGCCGTCGTACCCCGCCGAGCCGGCGGAGCGGCTCGCCGGTCGGCCGGCCGCCCTCGACCCGGCGCCCACCCGTTCCCGGGTCCCCCACCAGGCCGGCGACCGGCTGCCCGCGCTCCGCGCGACGACGGAGCCGGAACTGGCCGAGCCGGAGGCCCCGGCCCGCCCGGCCCGCCGGGGCGACCGGCGGGCGGAGGCGGGGGGCCGGTCGAGCGGCCGCGAGGTCGCCACCGCGCCGAGCCGGGAGGTGACCCCGCCGCGGCAGCGGTCCGCGGCGCGGAGCGGCAAGCCCGTGAAGCCGGTCCAGGTCCGCCCCCCGAAGATCAAGTTCGGCGATCGGGACCCGTCGGTGGAGCTGGCGATCACCGAGATCGCCGGTCACCTCACCTTCACCCCGAACACGGTCACCGCCTGGTACTGGCTGCCCGAGGTGCGCTGGGCGTTCCGCCCCGACGCCGAGCGCGAGGCGCTGCTCTCGGCCATCTCCGAGCAGTACGCCGGCCTGGCCGGCTTCCGGCTGCACCTGCGCCGCACCACCCGGCCCTTCCCGGCCGACGAGTGGGCCCGCACCATCGACGCGCACACCGCCGCGCCGCTGCCCGACGTGCCCGGCACGCCCGGCTGGGCCGACCACCTGGTCGCGGCACAGCGGCACCTGATGGCGGTCAACCACGCCGAGGGTCAGACCTACCTCGGGGTCACCTTCGCCCGCCGATCGCTGGGCGACTCGCTCACCGAACGGCTGCTGCGCACCTTCGGCCGGGGCACCGCCGACGGCGAGCGCCGCCGGCTGGGCCGCACGGTCGAGCAGTTCGACGAGGTGCTCGGCGCGTTCGGCATGCGGGGCCGTCGGGTCACCGCGCAGGAGCTGGAATGGCTGCTCTACCGCTCCGTCGCGCTGTGCATGGCGCCGCCCGGCGCGCTGTCCCCGGTGACCAACGGGCGGTGGGAACGCGGTGACCTGCTCGCCCTCACCGAGCAGGTCGAGCGCTACCGCACCCCGTACGGCTCGACGGTGAAGCTGGTCAACCGGATGACCGGCGAGGAGCGGCACGTGGCCGTGCTCGCGGTCGGCCGGATGGAGCCGCTGGAGATCCCCGAGCGGCACGAGCCCTGGCTGCATTTCCACGAGCGGCTGCCGTGGCCGATGGAGCTCTCCACCCGGGTGGACATCCTCGGCCCCGGCGACTCCTTCCGAAACCTGGAGCACCGGCTCCGAATGATCCGCTCCCAGCAGCTCGACTACGCCGAGCACGGCATCGACGCCCCGCCGGAGCTGGAACGGCTCGCCAAGCGGGCCCTGGTGATCGGCGACGAGATGACCACCGGCCTGCCGGTCGACTCGGCCCGCGCGCACGGCTGGCACCGGATCGCGGTCGGCGGCCGGACCCGCGAGGAGTGCCTGGAGCGGGCCCGGCGGCTCATCCAGCTCTACTCCCGCGAGCTGCGGATCTCGCTCCAGCACCCGAAGAACCAGGACTGGCTGGCCCGCGAGTTCATCCCCGGCGAGCCGATCGCCAACACCGGCTACGTCCGCCGGATGCCGGTCAACCTGCTCGCCGCCGCGCTGCCACAGGCCGCCTCCACCGTCGGCGACCGGCGCGGCGACCTGATCGGCCGGACCGCCGGCACCTGCCGCCGCCCGGTCTTCCTCGACCTGCACTTCCCCATGGAGGTCCGCGAGCGGTCCGGACTCGCCGTGTTCGTCGCCGAACCGGGCGGCGGCAAGTCCACCCTGCTCGGCGCGCTCGGCTATCTGGCCGCCCGGCGCGGCGTCCAGGTGACCCTGCTCGACCCGTCCGGCCCGCTGGCCCGGCTGTGCGCGATGCCGGAGCTGGCGCCGTACGCGCGGGTGCTCAACCTGACCGGCTCCGAGCAGGGCACCCTCGCCCCGTACGCGCTGATCCCGACGCCGCTGCGCAGCGAGTTCAGCGCCGGGTCGGCGGGCGACCGGGAGTTCGAGATCGCGGTCTCCAACGCCCGCGCCGAACGCCGCATGCTGGTGCAGGACATCTGCATGATGCTGGTGCCGCCCCAGGTGGCCCGGGAGGCGTCCACCGCCACCCTGTTCCGGCACGCCGTACGCCAGGTGCCGGCCGAGGAGACCTCCACCCTGGACGACGTGGTCGCCTGCCTGCAGGGGTTGGACGACGACGCCGGCCGGGAGCTGGCGAACCTGCTGCTGGACACCGCCGAGATGCCACTGGCCATGCTCTTCTTCGGCCGGCCGCCGGAGGGGCTGCTCGGCGCGGACGCCGCGCTCACCGTGATCACCATGGCCGGGCTGCGACTGCCCGACCTCAAGATCGAGCGGGAGTACTGGTCGGCCGAGGAGGCCCTCGCCCTGCCGATGCTGCACACCGCGCACCGGCTCGCCGTCCGCCGCTGCTACGGCGGCTCGATGTCCTCCCGAAAGCTGGTCGGCCTGGACGAGGCACATTTCATGGAGGGATGGCGTTCCGGGCGGTCGTTCCTGGTCCGCCTCGCCCGCGACTCCCGCAAGTGGAACCTCGCCGCCCTGGTCGCCTCGCAGAACCCCAAGGACATCCTCGGCCTCGACGTGCAGAACCTGGTCTCCACCGTCTTCGTCGGCCGGATCGCCGAGGACACCGAGATCGCCTCCGAGGCGCTGCGGCTGCTGCGGGTGCCGGTCGACGACGGCTACGAAGCCACCCTGGCCTCGCTCTCCCAGGCGGACTCCGGATCGGCCTCCCGGCTCGGCTTCCGCGAGTTCGTGATGCGCGACGTCGACGGGCGGGTGCAGAAGGTCCGGGTCGACGTTTCGTACGTCGACGGGCTGCTGGAACACCTGGACACCACCCCCGCCGCGGCCGCCCAGGCGGCCGGGCAGCTGCCGACCGTCCTGGCTGATCTGGAGGCGTGACATGGCGCGGGCACGGATCGCGGCGCTCCTCCTCGCGCTCGGCGTACTCGCCGTGGCCACGATCGCCTGGCCGGTGGTCGGAGCCACACCCGCGTACGCCACCCCGGTCGCTCAGGCTCGGGCCGAGCTGTGCAGCACCAAGGAGTGGCAGGCCGACTTCCGCGCCTGCGTGGCGAAGCTCGACAAGGTGGCGTCGGAGCGGGCGGAATGTCTTGAGCCCCCTACCCCCGGAGCCCCTGATTCGGGCCTGGCCGGCTGGTTTGCCAGCGCTCCGCCAAAGTCTGCCAACGGAGTGACGGGCCAGTACAGCCTTTACGGGTACGCCGGTTACAACTACACCACCTACGACGTAGACGGTGGCTGCGCGTCAACTGTTCTCCATCCTGACTACAAGTTCACCACGACAGTGGCGAACGGCGAATTCATGTTCGCCACAGCGATAATCGGGGCCTCGAACGCCCTGCGCGAACGGGCCTGGGACCCGCGCTCGATGTGGGGCTGGGCGGATCCGCTGGTGGAGCAGGCCACGAAGGCCGTCTACCAGAAGGTGTTCAGCGTCTTCGGCATCATCACGCTCTGCGTGGTCGGCCTCTACCTGCTCTGGCGCTCACGTCAGTCGGACATGAGCAACGCGATGACCACGGCCGGTTGGGCGTTGCTGGTGATGGTGGCGGTAACCGCCCTCGCCGCCTGGCCGGTGAAGTCGGCGAACGTTGCCGACAACACCCTGATCGCCACGCTCAGCGTGGTACACGATGCCGTCGGGCCGCAGAAGCAGGACCCGAGGCCTGGACGCTGCATCGATGACAACCCCGCCCGCTGCAAGGACCTGCGTCCGCCTGAAAATCGGAAGGTCGGCGGTTCGACCCCGCCCCTGGCCACATAGCCTTTCGCCGGGCTACAACGGTCCTCACCTTCGGAAACGTCGGTGGGGACCGTTTGGCGTCTGGGCCTGCCGTCTGGCCCCCCACGGAGGCAGCTTTTGCTGGGATACTGCTGCGATGTTGATGTGGATCGGGCGGGCCGCGGCTCTGCTTGTGGCGCTCGCGTCGGCGGTCTTCGGTGTGCTGTTTGTCTACGGCTCTTGGAACGCCTGGGACGGTCTGTCGCCGGATGGGCCGCCTCTCGGCGATGCTGATCGGATCTATGAGGTTGGCATCGCCTTGTTCGGTCTGAGTCTCCTGGCCGGCGGCATCTGGCTCGCTGTCCGAGTCGCCCGCGGCGTGCGCCAGCGCACAGCGTGACCTGAACCCCCGCTTCTGCAGCTCCGCTCCAACTCGCCCCCTCACCTCCCACCACCTCCACCCCTCCCCTTCCTGGGGCCTCAGCGGCCCCGTACGGACCATTCGGCAACTCCGTCCACCCGTGATGGCCTCCGGCCCTCGTGGCGCCTCTGGAACGTCGAGAACGGGTGAAGCCGTCTCCGCCTGGCCCCGGTCATCTCCGGGACTCGTCACCGGGTCACCTCACTGATACCGGCGGCCGCGCGGGGCGGGGCGTGGGGTTCGGGCCGGCTGGACCCTCGGCTACCGCTCCGGTGGCTGCGGGCCGTGCTGGCCCATGCCGCCCTGGATCGCCTCCCAGACGCTCCGGCCGGCCTGGCGCAGCGTCTCCCCGGCCTGGCCCGCGAGGTGGGCCGCCCCGAACGGCCCCGCCGGCCGTCCGCCCGGTCCGCCGCCGGATACCTGCTGCTCCGGTCCCGCCGCCCGGGACGGCTGGCCGCCCGCCTTTCGGCCTGGCTGGCCGCCCCGCTCCCCGGACGGCGGGGCACCGGCCGCCTCCGGCCACACGGCCTCGGCCGACGGTCCCGGGGGTTGCTGGCCGCCGGGGCCGATCGGCGGCTCGGGGTGCCGGGTCCCGGCGGCGGACGGCGGGGGCGCGGGCTTGGCGACCCGCTCGCGTGGTGTCCGGCGGGCCTCCACGCCGACCGTTCCGGTCCGCTGCCCGCCCTCGTCGACCACGGGCGCGCCCTCGCGGCCGGTGAGCTGCCCGGCCGCCCGGTTCACGTCCGCCATGCCGGCGCCCACCGTCCGGGCCAGCGCGTCGATCAGCTGCGGGTTCCCGTCGATGGTGGCCAGCGCCCGGTCCAGGATCCGCACCAGCCGCTCCAGGCGTACCTTGAGCAGCGCTTCCGCGCTCACGCCGGTGACATCCAGCTCCACCCCGGTCAGGCGTACGCGGACCCCGGCGTCGAGTTCCAGCAGGTTCGCCAGCCGGGCGCGCAGCGACAGGTCCGCGTCGAGCCCGTCCGCCGCCAGCCGGAGCTGGTCGACCGTGACCTCCGGGATGTCGAGCAGCACGTCCTGCTCCGACGATTCAGCCCGATGGTTGCGCCGCTCGCTCGGGTCCGGCTCCCGCTCGGTCGCTCCGCTCTTGCTCATGCTCCCCGCTCCCCGCTGGCCCGGTCCGTCGGGCCGGATCAGCCGCGGATACCCGGTTTCCGGCCGGGCACCCGTCCTGCCCCCGCTGTCCCGCCTGTGCCCTGGCCACGCCCCATCGACCGGCGACCCCCGCTTTCAGCACTGTCAGGAAACCCCTCTCCTGGTGTCGGGAAGCGGGCGCTCGCGAAGCTGCACACCCGGGCATCAGCCGGTATGGTCCGGGCCTATGGGACAGGAGATGGCCGATCCGGATGAGGTTCGTCAGGAATTCGACCGGTTCAGTCTCCGCAGCCGCCTCCTCGCCCCAGCGTCCGCCGAGCTGGCCTTCGCGGTCTTCACCGGGTCGCTGGCCGACTGGTGGGTACGCGAATACACCTGGTCCGGGCCGGAGGCCCTGGCCGACCTGGGGATGGAACCCCGGGCCGGCGGCATGCTCTACGAGATCGGCCCGTACGGCTTCCGCAGCGACTGGGGCCGGGTGCTGACCTGGGACCCGCCCCGACGGCTCGTCTTCACCTGGCAGATCGGACCGGACCGGGTGGCGGTGCCGGACCCGGCGCGGGCGAGCGAGGTCGAGGTGCTCTTCCAGCCGGCGGGCCCGGAGCGGACCCAGGTCGACGTCGAGCACCGCTACTTCGACCGGCACGGTCCGGCCGCCGAGGGTTACCGCGAGGCGCTCACCGCCGGCTGGCACGAGCTGCTCTGCCGCTACCTGGCCACGGTCGCCCGCACCACGGCCTGACCGCCGCCCTCGCCTCGGGCCGGCGGACCAGAGTCACCGCGGACTCGGGCGGACCGGGCTCACCGCCCGATGCCCCGGGCCACGGCGCCCCGGCCGGTCACGCCGGTGCCGCCCAGGTCGGCCCGGCGACCCGCCGCCGCACCCGGACCGAACCCGGTGCCGGCGAGCCGGCGGGGCGGCGCCGTACGCAGTCGCGGGTAGACCTCGGCGAGCCGGCGCTGGACCCGGTCGGAGCGGTCGGCCAGCACCAGCGCCGTCGTGGGCGTGCCGGACTCGGCCACCGCGCCGGCCTCGGCCGCGCGCAGCCGATCCGCCACCACGTGGGCGAAGCCGGCCAGCCAGGTACGCCGGAACGCGGCCGGATGCTCCCCGTCCGGTACGGCGGCACCGGCCAGCCCGTGTGCGGCCTGCACCAGCAGCGAGCGGCGTGCAGGCCGGGTCCTCGGCCTGGGCGAGCAACTTGCGGACCTTGCTCAGCATCGCCTCGGACATGCCCCAGAGCTATCACAGTGGCGGACCGGTCGGGCGCGACGGTCGCGGCGCGCCGGCCCAGCCCGGGCGGCGGCCCGCCGGGCCCGGTCAGGCCGCCCGGCTGCGCAGCGTGGCGATCGTCGACCCGGCGAGGGTGAGCAGGCAGTCCGGTAGCAGCCCGTCGGCGGCCGCGGCGCCGAAGAGCGCCTCGCCGGTGTCGGCATCGTGGTTGGCGTACGCGCTGACGAACCGGGCCACCCACCGGGTGTCGTAGTCGGCCTGGTCGATCCCGGGGAAGTCGAGCGCGCAGCCGCCCGCCGGGGCGTCGTCACCGACCATCGTGGCCGCCAGGCACCACGCCACCCCGTACGCCCCGGCCAGCCCGGAGCGATCCACCACGGCGTCGAAGGTGCCCACCACCGCGTCGCCGTCACCGGCCAGCGCCGAGCGGAGCACGGCGGTCGCATCGTCCAGCGTCTGCTGTGCTTCGTCGGTCACCTGCCGAACAGTAGGACCGAGGGTCAAGCGGTGACCCGGGATCGGCCCGGCCATCACGGTGCGTGATATCGGCAGTCGGGCTGCCGACGGAGCCGCCTCCACGGTCCCAAGGGCCGCGCCGGCACGCTAATGTGCGCAGCGGACCTTCGCCGGAGGAAGGACGACAATGCCCGTATCACGCGCGTCGCGCGCGGCCATCTCGATGGCCTGCGCGGCGCTCCTGCTCGCCACCAGCGCCTGCGGGAGCGACCAGCCCGAGGAGGCGACCACCGACACCCAGGTGCGCCTCTACGGCACCGACGGCAACATGCAGAACTCGTACGCGGCCGAACTGAAGGGCCGCGCGGACCTTCTGAACGGCATGAAGGGCACGATCCCGCTCGTGCAACTGCCGGAAAGCTTCAAGGAACGGCTACGCACCGTAGACCCGAAGCTGACCGACTACCTCTACTCCGCCGAGTCGTACGACGCGGTGGTGATCAGCTCGCTGGCCGCCCAACTCGCCGGCACCACCCAGCCGACCGAGATCGCCAAGCAGATCGTCGGGGTGACCAACGGGGGCCAGCGCTGCGAGGACGCGGCGACCTGCCTGCGGCTCGCCCGCACGGGCCAGGACATCGAGTACCGCGGGGTGACGCTGACCCGGGCCGGGTTCACCGACGCCGGCGAGCCGGCCACCGCCAGCTACGCCACCCTGCACTTCGATCACGAGCGGATCAACGACGGCAAGACCGAGTTCGTCGGCGCCGGCGACGAGTCGGGGGCGAGCACCAAGACCCCACCGCCGGGCCGGAAGCAGCGCGAGGGCAAGCCGGCCGGGCCGCTGGTCCTCGGCGGCCTGCTGCCGAAGACCGGTGACCTGGCTCTGGCGTACCCGCCGATCGCGGCGGGCGTGGCGCTCGCGCTCCAGGACGTCAACGCCGCCGGCGGTGTGCTCGGCAAGCCGGTGACCTGGATCGACGGTGACGACGGCACCAACCCGGCGATCGCCAAGGCGACCGTGGCCTCGCACGTGCAGAAGGGCGTCCACGTCATCATCGGTGCGGCCGCGTCCGGCATCTCCCGGGCCGTGCTGCCCGACGTGGTGGCCGCCGGCCGGGTGCTCTTCTCCCCGTCGAACACCGATGCCGGGCTGACCACGATCGACGACAAGGGCCTCTACTTCCGCACCGCCCCGTCGGACATCCTCCAGGGCCGGGCCCTGGCCGACGTGATCATGCGGGACGGCCCGCACAAGGTCGCCATCGTGGCCCGGAAGGACTCCTACGGTGAGGGCCTCCAGGAGAACGTCCGCGCCGAACTGGAGCGGGCCGGCCTGGGCGGCGACCGGGTGAAGCTGCTCTCGTACGAGCTGCCGGCCGACGCGCAGGCGCCGCCCGTGGACTTCTCCGCCGTGGCCAAGCAGGTCAAGGACGACGGGGCGGACGCCGTGCTGATCATCGGCTTCGGCGAGTCGCTGAAGGTGATCACCGCGCTGGACGACGCCGGGGTGCAGCTCCAGCACTGAGCGCACGACGAGGGCCGCACCGGGCGTACCGGTGCGGCCCTCGTCCTGTCTCGGGCCCGATCAGCGGGACCGGCGCCGCTCCAGGAACTCGGTCATCCGGCGGTGCTTCTCCTCGTCCTCGAAGAGCACCGCCTGGCTGAGCAGGTCGAGCTGCGGGTGGGCGGCGGCCGGGGCGTCCACGGCCAGCTTGGTCAGCCGGAGCGCCAGCGCCGAACCCTTCGCCATCTCGTCCAGCAGGCCGTGCGCGGCGGGCAGCAGCTCCGCCGGCTCGGCCACCACCCGGTTGACCAGCCCGATCCGCAGGGCCTCGTCGGCGTCCACCCGGCGGCCGGTGAAGAGCAGTTCCTTGGCCCGGGCCTCCCCGATCAACGCCGGCAGCCGGTAGGTCGCGCCGGCGCCCGCGAGGATCCCCAATCGCACCTCGGGCTGGCCGAACACCGCGCGCGCCGTGCACACCCGCAGGTCGCAGGCGTACGCCAGCTCGGCGCCCCCGCCCAGCGCCGGGCCGTCCACGGCGGCCACGGTCGGCATCGGGAGCGCCCGGATCCGGGCGAAGGCGGCCTGGTTGATGGCGGCCAGGGCGTCCAGCCGGCCGCGTTCGCGGAGCTGGCCGATGTCCGCCCCGCCGGCGAAGATGCCCTCCGTTCCGCCGGTGAGCAGGAGCAGCCGGGGCCGCGCCTCTAGCTCGGCGCAGACCGCGTGCAGCTCGGCGATCAGGTCGGCGTCGATGGCGTTGCGCTTCTCCGGCCGGTCCAGCGTCACCACCAGCCGGTCCGGCAGCTCCTCGATCCGCAGGCCGCTCACTGTGCTGGCCTTTCGTTCGCGACTGCGGGGCTCGCGAGCTCACTCCTCGCGCTCACGGTGCCAGCCTTTCCTGTCGCGGCTGCGGGGCTCGCGAGCTCACTCCTCGCGCTCACCGCTTCACCCCGCCTTCCCACGTGTAGAAGCCCTGGCCGGACTTCTTGCCCAGCTTCCCGGCGGCCACCATCTCCACCAGCAGCGGCGGTGGCGCGAACCGGTCCCCATACGCGGCCTGGAGGGTGCGGGCGATGTCGAGGCGGACGTCCAGCCCGACCAGGTCGGTCAGCTCCAGCGGGCCGACCGGGTGCCGGTAGCCGAGCACCATCGCCTTGTCGATGTCGGCGGGGCTGGCCACCCCGTCGGCCACCATGCGGATCGCCTCCAGCCCGAGGGTGACGCCGAGCCGGGAGGTGGCGAAGCCGGGCAGGTCGCGTACGACGACGGGGTCCTTGCCCAGCCGGCCGGCGAGCGCGACGGCCGCCTCGGTGGTCCCCGGCGCGGTGGCCGGGCCCACCACGATCTCGAGCAGCGCCATGGCCCAGACCGGGTTGAAGAAGTGCAACCCGAGGAAGTCGGCCGGCCGGTCCAGCCCCTCGGCCAGCTCGACGATCGGGATGCTGGACGTGTTGCTGCCGAGCAGGGCGGGCCGCCGCGCCTCGGCCTCCCGCAGCACCGAGCGCTTGAGGTCGAGCCGCTCCGGGACCGCCTCGACGATCACGTCGGGCCCCTCGGCGACCTCGCCGAGCCCGGCCCGCAGGGTGACCCGCGCCCGGTTCGCCGTCGCCTCCTCGGCGGTCAGCTTGCCGCGCTGCACCCCGCGCTCCCACAGCTCGCCGAGGCGCTGCACGGCGGCGGCGCCGCGGGCCGCATCCACCTCGACCAACTCCACCGCGTAACCGGCGCCGGCCGCCACGTACGCGATGCCGAGGCCCATGGTGCCGGCCCCGACGACCACAAAACGACCACTCATGACGTCCCCTCGCTGCGGGCGGCGCGCGGGGTCTCCGCCGCGCCGGCCCGCACACTCCGCTCGTTCCTGGGTGCGACCCTATGCAGGGCCGGCCCGGGCGGCGTGCGTGGGGGCGCGCCGGATCGGGTACGACGGCCGTCGAAGCCGACAGGGAAGGACCGAGATGAGCCAGGCACCGGAGAGCGCGGAGAGCACCGAGACCGTGGAGACCCGCGGCGACGAGCGGGTGGACCTGCTCCGCGCGGACACCAACCAGGACGGGCGGACGGACGTGTGGGTGGCGGACACCGACGGCGACGGGACGGCCGACCTGTTCCAGTTCGACACCGACGGTGACGGCAAGGTGGACATCACCATGGTGGACATCGACGAGGACGGCACCCCGGACGAGGTGGTCGACGGCGACGGCGGCCTCCCGCCGGAGCACCACTCCCCGACCGTCCAGGTGTGAGGCGTGCGGACGGGCCCTTGTCGTCGGCGCGCGATTGCCGGGGCCCGTCCTTACCCCCGCGCTCAGGCCAGCTTCAGCGTGGCCAGGTAGTACGGGCGGTCCCGGTCGTCCACGTCGACCAGTCGCCATGGCGAGCCGTGGACCAGCTCGGCCAGTTCGTCGACCGAGCACACCAGATAGTCGAACCACTCGGTGCCGAGCAGCCGGTAGCGCAGCCGCAGCCGGAGCTGGCCGCCCAGCCGGCCTCGCCGCCGGTTGCGCTCGTGGTAGCCGGTGTGCACCGGGTCGGTGGTGCCGTACGGGTCGGTGCCGTGCGCGATGACCTCGGCGCCGGGACGGGCCAGAGCGGCGAGCGCGGCCAGGAACCCGGGTGCCCGCTCCCGTCCCTCGATCAGCCCGAGGTTGTTGCCGAGCAGCAGGAATGTGTCGTACCGGTGGCCGTCGGCGACGTGCTGGTCGACCGTGCCGTGCACGAGGTCCCGTACGCCCCGGGCGCGGCAGACCCGCAGCGCGCCGGCCGAGGTGTCCAGCCCAGTCGCCGGGACCCCGCGCTGCTGCAGGTGCAGGGCGATCCGGCCGGCACCGACCCCGACGTCCAGCACGTGGCCGCGCACCCGGTCCACGGCCCGGTGGTCGTGCGGCTGCCACGCCTCGGGTGGGTCCAGGTAGTGCTGGGCGGGGGCGCCGTTGACCAGGCCGTCGTCCCGCTCGATGATCTCGATCACCGGCCGGGGCAGGCGCCCGCCGGCCAGTGGCCGGGGTCCGACCCCGGTCGCCACCGCGTACGCGTCGCGGATCATCTCGCCGAACACGTCGCCGATCGTGGGTTCCCCGGTCACGGGCGCTGTCTCTGTTCGCGACTGCGGGGCTCGCAGACCCGGCTCGCTCCTCGCGCTCACGGCGATCACGCTATCTGGGCTCGGCCGGGCTGTCGCGGCCGTATCCTGAGCGGCGTGACCGACCTGGACCGCCTGGCGGCGGAGAAGTACGTGCTGCTCACCACCTTCCGCAAGGACGGTCGGGGAGTGGCGACGCCGGTCTGGGCGGTGCGGGACGGCGACGCGCTGGCGGTGTGGACGGCGTCGGACTCCGGCAAGGTCAAGCGGATCCGGCGCAACGGCCAGGTGACGGTGGCCCCGTGCGACGTCCGCGGGCGGCCGCGCGGCGCGGCGATGCCGGGGCACGCGACGATCTGCGACCTGGTCGAGACCCGACGGATCCGCGGGCTGTTGAAGCACAAGTACCGCATGATCGGCCGCCTCAGCCTGCTGGGCAGCCGGCTGCGCCGCGGCGAGCGGGGCACGGTGGGGCTGCGCGTCCTGCTGGACTGACGAACCCCGGACACGATTAAGGGCGGCGGATCGACGCTCGCGCGTACGTCCGGCCGCCCCTGATCGGAACGCCTGAAAAGCGTCCGGTGGTCAGTCGCCCTGACGCTGCTGGGGGATCTGCCCCTGCAACAGGGCTCGAACCTCCGACTCGCGGTAACGGCGGTGGCCGCCCAGGGTCCGGATGGCGCTGAGCTTGCCAGCCTTGGCCCACCGGGTCACCGTCTTCGGGTCGACACGGAACATCGACGCCACCTCGGCCGGTGTGAGTAGCGGCTCTGGTTCGTGCGTTCGCGATGCCATCGGGGTCACTCCTCCACATGTATAGACATCGGCCGGGGTCCCGCCGGCCGACGCGTCTCCCATGGTCCGGCTAGTCCCCGATGTCCGACATGGGCCGAACGGCTGAAGGTCCCTAGACGGACGGATGAACCATGCCCGATTTTTACGACTTTTACGCCGCAGAAAGTACCTTATTGGGACTCATGATCACGGTTCGTGATGCGTCAACTACGAGACACTCTCGCATCGAGAGGCCTCTATCGGACAATTCGGGCTAGTTGCAGCGTTCCAGCAACTGCACCGCCCGCCACCGGGCGACGAGCTTGTCGTACGCCGCCGACGCCTCCTCGGCCTCGCCGCGGGAAAGCCCGGCCAGCCCCGTCGCGACCAGCTCGGTCGAGTCGTCGGCGGCCAGCGTCTCGTCCGGCAGCAACTGCACCAGGCCGCCGTAGTCCAGCTCCACCACCGAGCGCGGGTGGAACTCCTCCAGCCAGCGGGCGGCCTCCTCGACCGCCTCGGTGATCGGGGCGTCCCCGACCGACTTGCGCAGCACCGACAGCGCCCGGGACGACCGGCGACGCGCCTTGGAGATCTCCGTCCGGTAGCGCAGCGCGCGCCGGTCCGGCTCGGTCACCAACTGCCGCTCCTGCCGGTCGAAGAGCACGAACCAGCGCAGCGGCACCCCCCAGGTGGCGATCTGCTCGTGCACCCGGGGCACCCCGTGCTCCAGCACCCGCGCTCCGCTGCGCCAGTCGTCCACCACCGCCTTGGCCTGCCCGGCCAGGGTCGGCGGAACGAACGCGTCGGCCAGCACCGACGGCACCCCGTCCCGGGCGCTCAGCGCCGCCTCCGCCACCCGGATCCGCAGGTTCCACGGGCAGACCAGCAGCGTGTCGTCGGTCTCCAGCACGTACGCCTCGTCCGGCAGGTCGGGCAGCCGGGTCCAGCCCGCGCCGAGCGCCTCGATCACCGCGGTGCGCTGTCGGACGGGACCCTCCAGCGGGGCGACCGCCCGGCCCTCGTTGACGTACCGGCGCCAGAACGACTGGCGGTCACGGTCGAAGGCGGTCAGCGGCTCGTACACCCGCAGGTAAGAAGCGAAGAGCGACGGCACGGGGCGATCCTCCCACGAGACGGGACCCCTGCGTCCCCGGCGTGACGGGGGGCCGTGACGTGCACGACAGTACGGTTCCGGCCGATATTAGGCTCACCAGCGCCGGCACCATCCCGCCGGCACGCCACCAGGTCCGCGCCCCACAAGGACGCACACCGACACAGGAGTCAGCAATGGGCGTATTCGCCAGCACCGAAGACCCGGGATCCACCGGTCACGAACAGGTCGTGTTCTGCCAGGACACGCAGTCCGGCCTCAAGGCGATCATCGGGATCTACTCCACCGCGCTGGGCCCCGCGCTCGGCGGCACCCGGTTCTACCCGTACGCCAGCGAGGAGGAGGCCCTCGCCGACGTGCTCGACCTGTCCCGGGGCATGGCGTACAAGAACGCTCTCGCCGGCCTCGACCTCGGCGGCGGCAAGGCCGTCATCTGGGGCGACCCGGAGCAGATCAAGAGCGAGGCGCTGCTGCGCGCGTACGGCCGTTTCGTGGAGTCCCTGGGCGGGCGCTACTACACCGCCTGCGACGTCGGCACCTACGTCGCCGACATGGACGTGATCGCCCGGGAGACCCGCTACGTCACCGGACGCAGCGTGGAGCACGGCGGCGCCGGCGACTCCTCGATCCTGACCGCCTGGGGCGTCTTCCAGGGCATGCGGGCCGCCGCCGAGCACGTCTGGGGCAGCCCGACGCTGTCCGGCCGGCGGGTCGGCGTGGCCGGCCTGGGCAAGGTCGGCAAGTACCTGACCGGGCACCTGCTCGGGGACGGGGCCGAGGTCGTGGCGACCGACGTCAACCCGAAGGCGCTGGAGTGGGTGCGCGCCACCCACCCGCAGGTCGAGCTGGTCGACGACAGCGCCGCCCTGATCGCCTCCGACATCGACGTGTACGCCCCGTGCGCGCTCGGCGGCGCCCTCAACGACGACACGGTGCCGGTACTGCGGGCCAAGGTGGTCGCCGGCGCGGCGAACAACCAGCTCGCCCACCCGGGCATCGAGAAGGTCCTCGCCGACCGGGGCATCCTCTACACCCCCGACTACGTGGTGAACGCCGGCGGCGTGATCCAGGTCGCCGACGAGATCGAGGGCTTCAACTTCGAGCGGGCGAAGCTGCGGGCGACCCGGATCTACGACACCACCCGGGAGATCCTGCGACTCGCCGACGCCGAGGGCGTGCCGCCGGCGGTGGCCGCGGACCGGCTCGCCGAGCGGCGGATGGCCGAGGTCGGCCGGCTGCGGACGATCCACCTGCGGTGAACGTCACGCCGGGGGCGGGGCACCGTTCCGCCCCCGGCTCGCGCAGCGCGGCATGCCGGCGTTAAGCTGGAAATTAGAGCGCTTCGCGATGGTTTGTCCGGTGTCACGGCCAGTCACGGCACCCGCTCCTTACCAGGTAGACTTTGTGACGGCCGGATCACTGCGACGCGCAGGGCCGGCTGACGGTAACCCGAGGTGCCGAACGATGGCATACCCATGTACCGTAAGAGCCACGAGAGATGCCTGACGTCATCGGGGCCCGCCTTCGGGCTGCCCCGCATTCTGTGCGAGGGGGTCGAGCCATGGGGCGCGGCCGTGCTAAGGCCAAGCAGACAAAGGTGGCCCGGGAGTTGAAGTACCACTCCCCGAACACCGACCTCGCCGCCTTGCAGCGAGAACTCGGCGGCAGCGGCAAGTCGGACCACGACTTCGACGACGACTACAAAGAGTATGTCGACGACGATGACGAGGACCACGCGGACGACGACCCGGACACCTGGGCCCGTCCGACCCGCTGACCTCCGGTCACATCTGAGCACGCGGTAGCCCCCGCGTGCTCACGCATGTGCTCAGCGGAAGCCGGCGTACCGACCGACGATCAAGGACCTGCCGCACCGGGCCGCGCCCGGGCGCACCGGCAGGTCCTTGATCGCGGACGCTCGGCGTCAGCGCGGCCGGTTGTTCCAGTTGTAGAACGTCGGGATGTTCTCGAAGTGGTTCCACGCGCACACCGCGCTGGCCCCGTCTCCGCCCGACACCTCCGCCCGCAGCAGGCGCGCGGCCTCGGCCTCGTGGAGCAGAGCGGTCAACCCCACGGCGGCTTCCCGCACTCGGTCCGCCACCGGGTCCGGTGCGGCTTCTCCGACACGCTCAGGCTGCCGGCGACTCGTGGTCTCGGGCATGCTCCAACACTCCCTCCAGTAGGCGGATCTTGCTGTTGCGGCAGTGCTCGGTCTCCGTACCGTCGAAACGCCCCAGCTCGAAGTAACGGTTGGCGGCGTGCCCGCCGCCGCAGAAGCCGAAATAGGGGCAGGACGACCGGCACCCCTCGACGCCGGCCAGGAACTCACCCACCCAGGGCGTACGCCCCGCACCGGCGAGGATCTCGGCCAGCGGGGTGGTCAGCACGTTGCCGCTGCTGAAGTCCCCGTACCGGGGATCGGTGAAGCCGGCCAGCTCCGGGGAGAGCACCACCACCGAGCCGTCATGGGCGACGGTGGGGATCGGGTCGAGCTGGCGGGGCAGCAGGTCGTCGGCCGTGCCGGCCAGGACCGCTCCGGCGTACCGCAGCGACCATTCGACCTCGCGCAGGTGGATCCGGGGATCGCGACGCCACGCGCCCACCAGCTCCGCCCAGAATCCGGTCACCGCGGCGGCCTCCCGGGCGTTGCTCCGGGTGTTGACCCCCTCGGTCTCCTCGATGTTGACGCCGAGCACGTCGCAGCCGAGGTCGAGGAAGTAGTCGTACAGCTCGGTGGCCAGGCCAGGGGCGGGCCGGGACACCACGGCGAGGGCCGAGAAGGGTAGCCCGTGCCGGCGCAGCGCCGCGACCCCGGCCAGGATCCGGTCGTACGCCGGGCGGCCGCCCCGGGTGACCCGCTCACCGTTGCGCTCCCGCGGCCCGTCCACGCTCACGCTGACCCGGATGTCGTGCTCGGCGAAGAACGCGCACCAGGCGTCGTCGATCAGCGTGGCGTTGGTCTGGACGTGGTGTTCCACCTCGGGGCCGAAGGGGGCCAGCAGGGCAGCCAGGTGCTCCCGTCCGGCCGCCAGGGGCTCCCCGCCGTGCCAGACCACGGAGAACCGCCCCGCGGCCGCCCACGGGTTCACCGAAGCCGCCACCGCCTCGGCGACCGCGACCGGCATCCGCCGGTCCACCGCCCGCATCGGCAGGTAGCAGTAGGCGCAGTCGAGATTGCAGAGCGTGGTCGGCTGCATCACCACGTACGAGGGGACGGCGGCGATGCCGCGCATCCCCGGGTGCGTACGAGCAGCCATCAACCCTCCCCCGTCAGCCCGAAGTGCCCTTCAGGCTAGGCGGCGCTGGCTACTCGGGTGAACCCCCGATCAGGTGCCCGGATGATCACCGGAACGTGATCACCCGCGGGTGTGGTGCCCGATCATCTGCACGTTGCCGGAGCCCTCGATGATCTCGCCGGCCTGCCAGGCGTCGACCCCACGGCCGGTCAGGGTGGCCAGCGCGCGGTCGGCGTCCTCGGCGGAGACGATGGCGAACATGCCGACGCCCATGTTGAACGTCGCCTCCATCTCCGGGTCCTCGATCCGACCCTTCGACTGAATCAGGTCGAAGATCGGCTGCGGCTTCCAGGTGGAGCGGTTGACCACCGCGTCGACGTGCTCCGGCAGGATCCGGACCAGGTTGCCCGGGATGCCGCCACCAGTGACGTGGGCCAGCGACCGCACCTCGGCCTCGGCGATCAGCTTGAGGCAGTCCTGGGCGTAGATCTTGGTGGGGGTGAGCAGCTCCTCGCCGAGGGTCCGCTGCCGGCCGAAGTCCTCGATCACCACGTCCAGCCGCATCCGGCCGGCGCCGAGCAGCACGTGCCGGACCAGCGAGTAGCCGTTGGAGTGCAGGCCGGAGGAGCGCATCGCGATCACGACGTCGCCCACCTCGACCCGCTCGGGGCTGAGGATCTCGCTCTCCTCCACCACGCCGACACCGGTGGCGGAGATGTCGTACTCGTCGGGACGCAGCACACCCGGGTGCTCCGCCGTCTCGCCGCCGAGCAGGGCGCAGCCCGCGTACCGGCAGCCGTCGGCGATGCCCGCGCCGATCTCGGCGACCTTGTCCGGCACGACCTCGCCGGTGGCGATGTAGTCGAGCAGGAACAGCGGCTCGGCGCCGCAGGCGACCAGGTCGTCGACCACCATGGCGACCAGGTCGATGCCGACCGTGTCGTGGATATCGAGCTGCTGGGCGATCACCAGCTTGGTGCCGACCCCGTCCGTCGAGGAGGCGAGGATCGGGTTCTTGTATTTCTTGGTGTCCAGCCGGAACAGGCCGGCGAAGCCGCCCAGGTCACCCAGGACCTCCGGGCGCCGGGTCTGCTTGACCTTGGACTTCAGCAGCTCGACCGCGCGGTCGCCCGCCTCGATCGACACCCCGGCGTCGGCGTAGGAGACCGAGCGTTTGCGCGTCGTGCGGCTGGTGCCGGCCGTCCAGGGCTGGCGGTCGCCGCCGGCGCCCGACGGGCTGGTTCCTGCGCCGCTGCGCTCGGACACGTGCGTCACGGGTTCTCCCCTTTGTGGTTCTCGCGGGCCGCCGTTGCGGTGAGCGACCCGCGTCGGAGGTGCTATGGCTGGTGGGTAGCGGCCGACGGCTTCAGGTCGGGGCGCGCCTCCAGACGCGCCGAGCTGAAGTTGTCGCTGAGTTCGGCGGTGGCCTCGGCGGCGACCCGCCGGCCCACGCCTTCGAGCACGTGCTTGCCGATCAGGTGCCCGGCCGGCAGTTCGATCGGGTACTCCCCATCGAAGCATGCCCGGCAGAGCCGTGTCTTCGGCTGCTCGGTCGCGGCGATGAGGCCGGCCAGCGAGACGTAACCCAGCGTGTCCGCCCCGATCGACCGCCGGATGCCCTCGTTGTCCAGCCCGTTTGCCAGCAGCTCGGCGCGGGTGGCGAAGTCGATGCCGTAGAAGCAGGGCCAGCTCACCGGCGGGGAGGAGATCCGCACGTGGACCTCCAGGGCGCCCGCCTCGCGCAGCATCCGCACGATGGCCCGCTGGGTGTTGCCGCGGACGATCGAGTCGTCCACCACGACCAGGCGCTTGCCCCGGACGTTCTCCCGGAGCGGGTTCAGCTTGAGCCGGATGCCGAGCTGGCGCAGCGTCTGCGACGGCTGGATGAAGGTGCGCCCGACGTACGGGTTCTTCATCAGGCCCTGGCCGTAGGTGATCCCGGACTCCTCGGCGTAGCCGATGGCGGCCGGGGTGCCGGACTCCGGCACCGGGATCACCAGGTCGGCCTCGACCGGGTGCTCCCGGGCGAGCTGGCGGCCGATCTGCACCCGGGCCGAGTGCACGTTGCGCCCGGCGATGGTGGCGTCCGGGCGGGCGATGTACACGTACTCGAAGAGGCAGCCCTTCGGCTCCGGCGCGGCGAACCGGGTGGACCGCAGCCCGTCCTCGTCGATCGCGATCAACTCGCCGGGCTCGACCTCGCGGACCACGCTCGCGCCGACGATGTCCAGCGCGGCGGTCTCGCTGGCGACCACCCAGCCGCGCTCCAGCCGGCCGAGCACCAAGGGACGCACCCCGTGCGGGTCGCGGGCCGCGTAGAGGGTCGACTCGTCCATGAAGACGAAGCTGAACGCGCCGCGCAGCTGGGGCAGCACCTCCAGCGCGGCCGCCTCGACCGAGAGATCCGGCCGGCTGGCCAGCAGCATGGTCACCAGCGAGGTGTCGTTGGTCGAGCCGTCGGAGTCCATGCCGCGCGCGGCCGCCTCGCGCTGGAGTTCGGCGGTGTTGACCAGGTTGCCGTTGTGGGCCAGCGCGATCGTGGTGCCGGCAGTGGTCGCCCGGATGGTCGGCTGGGCGTTCTCCCAGGTCGAACCGCCCGTGGTCGAGTAGCGGGCGTGGCCGATCGCGACGTGCCCGCGCAGGCTGGCCAGGGTCGGCTCGTCGAACACCTGGGCCACCAGGCCGAGATCCTTGTAGACCACCACCCCCGAGCCGTCGCTCACCGCGATGCCCGCAGCCTCCTGGCCACGGTGCTGCAGGGCGTACAGCCCGAAGTAGGTCAGGTTGGCGACCTCCTCCCCAGGGGCCCAGACGCCGAAGACGCCGCACGCGTCCTGGGGGCCGGGTCGTTGGGGGTCAAGGTCGTGGCTCAGCCGGCCATCGCCTCGGGGCACCTGCCGCTCCCTCATGCTGGTCTGGACCGGCCCGGCGGAGGCGGGGGCAACTCCGCGCGATCGGCCGGGGCCGTCGTCGCCTGACAGTGTACGCGAACAGCAGTCGACACTGACAGTCACCATTCGCCCGCCCACTGTGACGACGAGCGGAGGGTACGCCCAGCTAGAGCGGGAGGTACGCGGAGAGGTCGGCGCGGATCCCGCTGACCCGTACGCGACCCTCGGTGATCGCCTCCGCCCAGGCGAGGCGGCCGGTGGCCAGCGCGAGCCAGGTCTCCGGGTCCATTTCCACCACGTTTGGGGGCGTTCCTCTGGTGTGTCGCGGCCCGGCCACGCACTGCACGGCACCGTATGGTGGAACGCGCACCTCCACCGATCGGCCGGGGGCGCGCTCCGTGAGGGCGGCCAGGAGAGCACGCACCGCCTCCCGGAACACCGGTCGTTCGGGCGTACGCCCCTCATCCAGCGCCGTCAACGCGGCGGCGACCGCGGCGGACTTGGTATGCGGAGAGGACACGACGGGACGATACGATTCGACGGCACCGCGGTCGACGCTGGCCCTGGGTAGAGATGATCCGGTAAGACAAGGCATAGTTGCCGACGGCGTATTCGTACCGTGAGTGATCGTCCCCGGCCCGGCGCCGGCCGGCGGGGAGAGATCAGACCCGGAAGGCGGTGGACGTGTCAACACACCGACGTGCCTGGAAGCAGCGGGCCGGTGTGGTCGTGGCGCTGGTCGTCGGCGCACTGCTCGCCGTCCCCGCCATACCCGCCTCCGCCGCCAGGATCACCTCAGCCGACGACTCGGTGACGATTGATGCCGGCAAAAGCAGCTCGGTCAGCGTCACCGTCACACCGGAAGCTGGCGAGAACTCAGCGACGATCGACATCACGGGTCTACCCAACGGAGTCACCTGCGCGGGATGCGGGAAGAAGATCGACTTCCCCGGGGGCATCCCGGCCCCGCAGTCGGTGACCCTGACTCTGTCAGCGGCAGCCAACGCACCTGCTGCCGACGGAACCCGAGCGACGATTCGGGTCGAGGGCAACGGTAACGGGGGGTCGGACTCCGGTTCCCTCAGAGTCACCGTCAAGGCGGCGGCGCCCCCGACGCAGGAGCAGCCGCAGACGGTCAAGTCGATCTCCGGCAAGGTGGTGATCGCGGACAACAGCGAGCCGATCGCGGGTGCCGTGGTCATGCTCCGTGACAGCCGGGGCACGCGCCAGACCAACACGGACAGCAGCGGTAACTTCCGGTTCACCGGCACGGCCTCGGAGCCGATCGCGCCCGGACGGCTCGACCTGGGGGCCAGCAAGGACGGCACCAACGGCTACAAGTCGATCGACGCGGCGGCCGGCCAGGCCGTGACCGGCGTGCGGATCAGCGTGCCGATCAAGGTCGAGAAGAGCCCGAGCCCGACGCCGTCCGCCAGCGAGGAGCCCCTGCCGACCGACGACGCGACCGACGAGGCCACCGACACGCCGACCGACGCGGCGGCCCAGGGCCAGCAGCCCGCCGCCCAGCAGGACTCCGGCGGCTTCGGCAACTGGCTGCTGATCCTGCTCGGCGGTCTCTTCGTGGCCGTGGGCGTCGGCACCATCGTGCTGCTCTACATGAAGCGCAAGAACGAGGGCGACGACACCGACGGTGACGGCCTGGGTGGCCCGGTGGGTCCGGGTGGCCCGGCGGGGGCGGCGGGCGCCGTGCCGGGCGCCCGGGGCGCCTACCGGGGCGCCGACGACCAGACCCGGGTGGTCAACGGCATGGGCGCCGGAGCGGCGCCGACGATGGTCGGCGGCACCTCGCTCAGCGACGCGCCGACCATGATGCACCGCCCGGTCGTGGACGACGTCCCGCCGGACCCGTACGGCGCCCCGCCCGGCCCTGGCTACGGCGCCGGCGGCGGGCAGGACGGCTGGGGCGGCACCGGCTACGGCGACGAGGCGCCCGGCCAGGGCGCCTACGGCAACAACGGCTACGGCAATGCGCCCTCCTCGGGTGGCGGCTACGGCAACGCCCCGTCCTCGGGTGGCGGCTACGGCAACGCGCCCTCCTCGGGTGGCGGCTACGGCAGCCGGGACTACGGGGCTGGTGGCTACCCGCCCGCCCAGGGCGGCGGCTACGGCGGCGAGCGGTACGACGAGCCGACCGGCCGCTACACCGGCGACAGCACGCAGTACGCGCCGCCGGCCGACCCCTACCCGACCAGCACCTACCAGCCGGACCAGGGGCGGGGCTACGACCAGCCGGGCCAGGGCCAGTACGGCCGAGGGTCGGAGCCGGGCAACGGCTACAGTGCGGGCGGCGGCTACGGCGGCCCCTCGGGCGGCTACGACAACGGCCCCTCGGGTGGCTATGACAACGGGCCGTCCGGCGGCTACGACGGCGGCCAGCAGGGCTACGAGCAGCGTGGCGGCGGCTCGCAGCGCGGCTACGACGGCTACGACCAGCGCGGCGGCGGCTACGGCGGCGGCGACGGTTACGGCCAGCCGCAGCAGGGCGGCTACGGCCAGGAGCAGCCGCCTCAGCAGCGGACCGGTGGCTACGACAACCAGGGCTACGACCAGGGCGGCTACTACGGCGACCCGGCCCAGGCCGGCCGGGGTCGACCCGACGGCCCGCAGGAGCGCGGCGGCCGCCGCCTCGACTGGCTGGACGACTGACCACCGGGGCTGCACCTAGGGGACGAATA
>NZ_JBUEGB010000008.1:0-219374 GCF_054963695.1 Micromonospora sp. RTBAU3-60
ATGGGTCAGGCCGCGGGCGGCGATGCGCCGCCATGCCCCGTGGTCGCGGTCGCCTTGCCAGCGGCAGGACTGGTGGGGACACAGGGCCCACTTCCAGCCCGCCACCGTGGGCTTGTCGGGGGCCTTGCGATGCCGTAGCGGGGTCAAGCATTGCGGGCAGTGCTTGGAGGTGTTGCGGGCAGGCGTGGTGACCAGGGCGATACCGGTCTCGGCGGCGAGGTGCCGCATTCGGTCGATGATCTGCCCGCGGACCTGCTGGGACAGGCGGGTGTTGAGGGTGGCGCCCATGCCCTTGGCTTCCAACGATCGCAGGTCTTCGACGTAGATGACGGTCGCGCGGGAGGCGATCGCGTGGTCCACGGCCCAGCGGGCGGCGGCCCACGCGAGCGCGGCGTTCAGATTGGAGCGGCGCTGGGACACGTGGCGGATCTCGGCGCCCAGCACCTCATGTTTCGCGCTCAGGTGGGCGTCGGGGCGGCCGTTGATCAGCCGCTCGTACTGGTCGGCTTTGGCGTGCAGCCGCTCACTGTGCCGGCGCAGGCGGTGCTGCTTGGCGAGGATCCCGGCGGCCCGGAACTGACCACCCGCCCCCAACGCGATGATCCGCCCATCCCCGTGCAGTCGCAGGGCTCCCGCGCTGAGGAGAGTGTTGAGGCCCCAGTCCACCCCGACCGCGACCGTGTGACCGGTGCGCTGGGCCTTCGGCACCGGATGGGTGTACGCGACATCGACGCACACCTGTCGGCCGGTGACCCGGAAGGTGGGCAGGTGCACCACCGCACCCGCGGGAACCGTGGGCGGCAGGCTGATCGGACAGGCCACCCACGTCCAATCCCCATACGCCCGCGGATCGGGCCGGGTGGGCAACTGCAAGCGCAGCAACACCCTCCTGGGGTCGGTGTCGCTGCGTTCGATGGTGGCCTGCTGCCGGTCACACGCGGCCAGCAGCAGCATCCGCGCGACCATTGGGACGCCTTCGAGCTCGAACACGTCCACCGGCAGCCGGCCATTGACGGCAAGGAACTTCGCGGCCTGCCGGGTGCGGGACCTAATAATGCTGGACGGCAGATGCTCCCCGCCAGGAACCGCCTTGCGTACCTGCTCCCACTCCTGCGCGGTGCGCTGACGCGGATCGGCCGGCCAGGTCGCCAGGACCCCGGCGGTCAGGTCAGCACGCCACCGCGCTGAGCGAAGTGCCCGTCCGGCCTGCTCCTGGGCCATGCGCACGATCCGGTCATTGACCTTCACACCCCCAGGCGCGGCGACCGTCCAGCCCAGACGCCGCAGCGCCATCCACGCGTTCGACGGAAGCTTCCGGCCACCGGCGTCCACGCCGGAGGCGAGCACCTCCACATCGCCCGCGGTCCAGCGCTCCGCCAACAACGCGGAGACCATCCCCGCCACCAGATCGGCACACCAGCCGACGCGTTGCGCAAGCACCGCCTGGGACAGGACCTCACCGGTCTCCTCGTCCACCCCCGTCCGTAGCAACGCGCGGGCACACGCGGTCCGGGAGGCCTCGCCCGTAGCGAGCGGCAGCCTTCGGCTCACCGGCTCGCCGCCTCGACAGCCATCGAGGAAGACCGGTGCTCACGACCGACCCACGCCACCAGAATCCACCCCGAGTCAACCCAAAGACGAAACATCACGGGATGAACACCGAACGCTTCACGGCCTTTGAGAGCCGAAGAAGTTCCACACGATCAATCTATGATCACTGACGATTCCTAATCAAATTGGTCAGCCTGCGCGCCGGCCACCCCGACTGCCCGGCCGCGGCATGCCTGCACTGGGGGCTGCGCCGGAGCGAGGACTACCTCGACCCGCTGGTCCTGCTCGGGCTCGGCCCGGTCCGGCTGCTGCCGTTCGGCGGCAGACCCTAGGCCAGGAGGGCGGGGAGACGCGCGGCCAGCCGGTCGTACTCCTCGGGGGTGTTGTAGACCTGGCCGCACAGACGCAGCCAGCCCTGACCGTGCCATGAAGCCACCGACACCTCGGCGGCGAGCCGTTCCGCGATCCGGGCGCGCAGCTCCCGAGCCGCGTCGATCGTCGGGGCGGCGCCCGGCGGCAGCGGGACGAGCCGCATGGCGACCGCCGGTCCGCCGGGCTCCAGCAGGTCGGCCGGCGCCACCCCGAGCGCGTCCCCGACCACCCGTTGCCCGTACGCGGCCAGCGCGGCGTTGTGCGCGCGTACCCGGTCCAGGCCCAGGGTGCGCAGGGTGAACAGGCCCGCCGGGGCGGCCAGCCAGGCGGTGTAGTCCAACGTCGCCTGCCACTCCACGCGAGTGGGAAAGCCGCTGTCCTGCTCCCAGGAGACGACCAACGGTTGGATCCGCTCCCGCCACGCCTTGGCCACCACCAGCGCGGCGGTGCCCCGCGGCGCGTACGCCCACTTGTGCAGGTTGCCCACCCAGAAGTCGGCGCCGATCGAGGCCACGCTGATCGGCAGCATGCCCGGAGCGTGCGCCGCGTCGACCAGCACCGGCACCCCGTGCTCCCGGGCCACCCCGACGATCGCCGCCGTCGGGAAGAGCCGGGCGGTGGGCGAGGTGATCTGGTCGACGATCAGCAGCTTCGTCCGCCCGGGGCGCAGCCCGGCCCGGATGATCTCCACCACCTCCTCGTCGGAGGCGGTCAGCGGCACAGGCAGGGTCCGGGACACCGCCCCGGTCCGCCGGCACTCCCGCGCCACCGAGAAGGCGACCGCCCCGTACCCGTGGTCGGTGGTCACCACCTCGTCGCCGGGGCGGAGGCCGAGCGACTGGAGCACCACGGCCACGCCCGTGGTGGCGTTGCCCACCAGCGCCGTGCCGTCCGGGTCGGCGCCCAGGAAGGTGGCCAGATGCCGCCGGGTGTGGGCGATCCGATCGACGAGGCCCTGGGTGAAGAAGCGGAGGGGGTTGGCCTCCATCTCGTCGCGCAGGCGCTGCTGGGCCCGCTGCACGCCGATCGGCACCGCGCCGAACGACCCGTGGTTGAGATGGCTGACCGACGGATCGAGAGAGAAGAGCAGCCGAGCACCGGGGATCGGCTCGGGCGGCTGCGGGACCGTCATCCGTTGATCGTAGCCCGCCGTGGATCATCAACTCGCGGTTCGCCGCGAGGCCCTGCCGTGGTCGGCCGGCGGAGCTCTCCCGCCGTCAGGCTCGCGGGTGCGCCTGCCGGTACGCCGCGCGCAGCCGCTCCACCGAGACGTGCGTGTAGATCTGGGTGCTGGCCAGCGAGGAGTGACCGAGCAACTCCTGCACGGCCCGCAGGTCCGCCCCGCCCTCCAGCAGGTGGGTGGCCGCGGAGTGCCGCAACCCGTGCGGGGTGGTGCGGGGCAGGCCGGCGGCCTCGGCGTAGCCGGCGACGATCCGACGGGCGGTGGTCGGGTTGAGCCGTCCGCCACGCGCGCCGAGGAGCAGCGCCGCCCCCGAGCCGGGGCCGGCCAGGGCGGGGCGGCCTCGGCCGAGCCAGGCGTCCAACGCGCGCTGCGCCGGCACCCCGTACGGCACGGCCCGTTCCCGGCCGCCCTTGCCCAGCACGCGTACCACCCGGCGGGTGTGGTCGACGTCCGTGACGTCCAGGCCGCACGCCTCGCTGATCCGTACCCCGGTGCCGTAGAGCAGTTCGAGCAGCACCCGGTCGCGCAGCAGGACGGCGTCGTCGCTCCCGGGACTCCCCGGGGCGGTCGCGGTGCCCTCGTCGACTCCGCCCCGGGTGGCGCCCGCCACCCGGCCGGCTCCGGTGGTCGGCCTGGCGCCGCCGGTCGGCTCAGTGTTGCCGGTCGGCCTGGCGGTGGTCGGCCCGGCGGTGGTCCGTCCGCCGGTGGTGGCCCGGACATGCGGGGCGTCCATCAGAGCGGCGGCCTGGTCGGCCCGCAGGACCGTGGGCAGCTCCCGGTGGGCGCGGGGACTGGCCAGTGGGGCGGCGACGTCGGCGGTGAGCAGACCGGCCCGGTGGGCCCACCCACTGAAGGTACGGGCGGCGGCGGCCCGGCGGGCCAGGGAGGTCCGCGCCGAGCCCATCGTTCGCTGCTTCGCCAACCAGCTGCGCAGCACCGCGAGGTCCAGCTCCGCCAGGTCGGCGCAGCCCATCCGTACCGCGTGGTCGAGCAGGGACACCAGGTCCGTCACGTACGCCCGCACGGTGTGCGCGGACCGGTTGCGTACCCCGGCCAGATGGTCCGCGAAGGCGTCCACGGCCTCCCGCATCTGCGGTGGCAGCGCCTCGTGCGCCGCCCGGGTGCTGTGCCGCTCGCCGCTCATCGACGCCTCCGCCCCCGTTCCGAGGTCGTCGCGGGTCCGATCAGCTGGGAGGACGGCGCGTCGGCGTGCCGCGGGATGCCTCCACGGCCCCGGTGGCCCCTGCTGTCGGCGGACACGGGCCCAGCCTACGGGCGGGACCGCCGGCGAGCACCCCACGCCGCCGGTCACGCCCGTCACCAGCCACGGGGTGTCACGCCGCCCGGAGGGGGCACCGTGCGGGGCGGACCGCCGGGGGCGGGCGGGCGCCGCCAGTCGTAGGTCGGGGTGGCTGACCGGGGCGTGGACAGGGGAAACTGGTCATACGAAGAGGACAGTGGCAGCGCCGGGGCTTTCGGGTGGGCGTCGCTGCCGGCAGGCGCCGCCTCCGCCACCGCGGGCGGCCGGGGTGCGCCGTGGCGGGACGGGTCCCGGCACGGCGGCGCGGAAGGGTGACTCGCGAGTCGGATATAGGCGTCGGTCCGGGCGAGCGACGCGGGCGGGAGGAGGAACTGGGCGTGGGTGTGGATGCCGTCCTCTACCGGCTGGTGCGCGCCGGGCCCGCGCGTCACCGGCCGTCGTACGTCGCGTCTGAGGTGGTCGCGGACCCGGACGACGTGCTGCTGGACCTGCTCAAGCGGGTGCGGGGCGGGGGTCGTACGCCACTGCTGGACCGCGTCGACCCGCTCGGCGAACTGGTGGTGGATACCGAGGCGACCCCGCAACTGCTCGCCGAGCTGCGCTGCCTGGCCGAGGTGGCTCGGACGCCCGCGGAGGTCACGCAGATCCGCCGGTTGGCGCTGCTCGCGCGGCGTTGCCTGGAGAGGCGTGACGTTGAGATCCGCTTCGAGGGCGACTGAGCTCGGTCACGTCGGTGTGCTCGTGCTGCTGGCGGCACGGCCCGCGTTCTTGTCGGGCGGCGCCAGGGCGTAGCCGGCGTCGCGGCGTACCACCATGGCCAGCTCCTCCAACATGGACAGCTTCCGCATGGCCGTGCGGAGGTCCACCCCGACGCGGGCCGCGACGCTCTCCAGGCTGATCGGCTTCCGCCGGGGCAGCGCCTCCAGCACTTGGGTCGCCTCGTCGTCGAGCTGGTCCCGCAGGCGTTCAGGTGCCCGGGCCGGCGGTGCCAGGTCGTATCCGATCCGCCCCACTTCCTCGAGCACGTGCGCGACCACGGTGACCAGCTGGGCCTTGGTGTGCTCGCGCAGCAGTCAGCCCCTCCACGCGATGTGTCGGCGCTGGTGCCGGTCTGCCGGCCACCGGGCGGCCAGGCCGCGCAGCCGGCGCGCCTTCGCTGGCACCACCGCCTCGGCCGGGCTGCCGAAGTCCTCGCTCCGGCGGGTCTTCACCTCGCAGAACGCGAGCACCTCGCCCTCCCAGGCGATGACGTCGATCTCGCCGTCGGGGCAGCGCCAGTTCCGGGCGACCGGGTGCAGCCCCACCTCGATCAGGTGCCGGACCGCGCACCGCTCGCCGTACGCGCCGACGGCCTGCTTCCGCTTCGTTATGCCGCCCACCGTGCGGCCCGGCCGTCCGGTACGCGGGTCCCGAGCCGGCCGCCTGTGGACGACGGGGCGTCCTGTGGACGGGCGGACGATCATGCCCCCGCCGTGTTAGGGAGCGCCGCCAGTATGTGTCCCGTTATGCGCCGGTATCCACCCCTGACCTGCGGAAATGTCATTCTGGCGGCCGGTGGCGTGCGGGACGCCGGGTCGCATACCGTGCCGGTCGTGGACGGACGACGGAGCTTTCCCGAAGATCAGCAGGGGCCGCGCTGGGGCGACCCCGGGTACGCCGATCCGGACTGGCGCGCCGCTGGCGAGTCGGGCTTCCGGGACGATGGTTTCGCGGCCCCCGAGCAGCGCTCCGGCGGCGAGGGCCGGTACGCCGACCCGGCGCGGTTCGGTGCGGTCGGCCCGCTGGGCGACGACACCGAGAGCTACCGGCGGTCGCGCCGGCTGGACGACTCGGGGGAGATCTCCGGCGAGCTGCCGGGCGGCCGACGGGCGGTCCGTGAGGCCAGCGATCCGTACGGCGGGGCGTCGCGGGACGGTGCGGGGGATCCGCTCGGGGCCGACCGGCGGCATCCCGGTCCGCTCGCCGGCTACCCGATTGTCGAGCCGGCCCGTCCGGTCGAGCCGGCGTCCGCCGGTCCGGCACCGCTCACCGTCGGGGACCGGCCGGGACACGGTGCGCCGACGCCGCTGATCGTGGGGGAGCGGCCTGTCGGGGCCGCTCCGGAGGTGGTGGGCGGGCCGGTGCCGCACCCGCTGGAGATGCCGACCGGCCCGATGCCCTCGGTGGCGCCGCGGCTGGACGGACCGCCGCCCGGCGACGGTGTCTACCGGACCCGCCGGCCGGCGCTCGCGGTGCTGCTGACGCTGCTGGTGCTGGTCCTGGAGGTTCCGGCGGTGCGGGTGCTGCTGCGGGGTGTGGTGGGTGACCCGGTCTCCACCTCGCACGTCGTGGTGGGCATGTTCCTGGTGGTCGGGCTGCCGATCTTCGGCGCCGGCCTGTACGGGCTGCGCACCGGCGGCCTGGCCCTCGCGGACGGCAGCCGTGGTTGGCTGCGGCCGCCGGCGGCGTACCTGACCGTCGGGTTGGTGCTTTTCGTCGCCGCGGCGCTCGCCGCCCGCTGAGCGCCCGCGCGGCAAGATCCACACCGGGTCGCCGAGCTGGCGCGATCAACTTGCGCGCCATACCCCCACCTCGGCGACCTGAAGTCGAGGGCAGGACGGGCGTTCCCGCACCCCGGGACCGGCGTACGCGGAAAGGGCGTACACTGGTCGACTGGCGACCGCCTCGCGCGGTCGACCTCGCGCGCCTTCTCCACGGACACCCTCGTGGGGCGACGGCCTCCCTGGTCCCGATCTTGATCGGGCCCGTCACGGCCGGCGACCGGGCGCCAGGACGCCCGGCCGCCGGCCGGGCGGGACAACCAGGGATCGCAAGGAGTACCCATCATGGCCGTCGTGACCATGCGTCAGCTGCTGGAGAGCGGTGTCCACTTCGGGCACCAGACCCGGCGCTGGAACCCGAAGATGAAGCGCTTCATCTTCACCGAGCGCAACGGTATCTACATCATCGACCTGCGCCAGACCCTCGACTACATCGAGAAGGCGTACGACTTCGTGCGCAACACGGTGGCCGAGGGCGGCAGCATCCTCTTCGTCGGCACCAAGAAGCAGGCTCAGGAGGCCATCGCCGAGCAGGCGACCCGGGTCGGCCAGCCGTACGTGAACCACCGCTGGCTCGGCGGCATGCTGACCAACTTCCAGACGGTGTACAAGCGGCTTCAGCGGATGAAGGAGCTGGAGGCCCTGGGTGACCTGAGCGGCACCGCCGCCGGTTACACCAAGAAGGAGACGCTGCAGCTCTCCCGCGAGAAGGACAAGCTGTCCCGCACCCTGGGTGGTCTGCGGGACATGCAGAAGCTCCCCGCCGCGGTCTGGGTGGTCGACACCAAGAAGGAGCACATCGCGGTCGACGAGGCCCGCAAGCTGGGCATCCCGGTGATCGCCGTGCTCGACACCAACTGCGACCCGGACGAGGTCGACTTCCCGATCCCGGGCAACGACGACGCCATCCGCTCGGCCGAGCTGCTGACCAAGGTCGTCGCCGCCGCGGTCGCCGACGGTCTGATCGCCCGCTCCGGCCGCCGCCGGGGCGCCGACGAGAAGCCCGAGCCGGGCCAGGTCGGCGCCGACGAGCCGCTGGCCGAGTGGGAGCGCGAGCTGCTCGAGGAGCCCAAGAAGGGCGACGAGCAGCCGGCGGCCGCCGCCGCGGAGTGATCGCGCCGTCGCGTCCCCACCGTCCGATTTTCCGGCCGGTGGGGCGCGGCGGGTACGCCGGGCACATCCGGCCCGGATCCGGGTAACCGGGACCCAGACCATCCCACCGCAGTCTCAAGACCCGAAGAGAGAGTCATGTCCAACTTCACCGCCGCGGACGTCAAGAAGCTCCGCGACCTCACCGGCGCCGGCATGATGGACTGCAAGAAGGCGCTGACCGAGGCCGAGGGCGACTTCGACAAGGCCGTCGAGATCCTGCGCGTCAAGGGTGCCAAGGACGTCGGCAAGCGGGCCGGTCGCACCGCCGCCAACGGCCTGATCGCCCACTCCGGCCAGGCGCTGCTCGAGCTCAACTGCGAGACCGACTTCGTCGCCAAGAACGACGCCTTCATCGCGCTGGCCCAGCAGCTGGTCGAGCACGGTGTGGCCAGCGGCGTCTCCTCCGCCGAGGAGCTGCTCGCCAGCACGCTCGACGGCAAGACCGTCGCCGACCTGGTCCAGGAGCAGTCCGCCAAGATCGGCGAGAAGCTGGTGCTCAACCGCTTCGCCAAGCTCGACGGCACCACCGCGGTCTACCTGCACCGCAAGAGCCAGGACCTGCCGCCGGCCGTGGGTGTGCTGGTGCAGTACGCCGGCAAGACCGACGAGGCCGCCGACGCGGACGCCCGCGGCGTGGCCATGCAGATCGCCGCGATGCGGCCGAAGTACCTGACCCGGGACGAGGTCCCGGCGGACGTCGTCGACTCCGAGCGGCGGATCGCCGAGCAGACCGCCCGCGAGGAGAACAAGCCCGAGGCGGCGCTGCCGAAGATCGTCGAGGGCCGGGTCAACGCCTTCTTCAAGGACTTCGTCCTGCTGGAGCAGGCGTCGGTCGCCGACAACAAGAAGACGGTGAAGCAGCTGCTGGCCGAGGCCGGCATCGAGGTGACCCGCTTCGTCCGGTTCGAGGTCGGCCAGGCCTGAGCCGCCGCACCGGGCGCATGCCGCGCCCGTGCGTAGGGAAGACATCGACGAGGAGGCCGCTGGTGTACGTGACAGGCACCGCGGCCTCCTCGTCACATAGGGTCGGCAGCGGCAGGTACGCGGGACGCGGCGCACGTGCGGTGCGCGACGGAAGGGGCGGGGCGGATGACGCAGGTTGTGAGTGACCGGAGCCTGGCGGCGGATGATCCGACCGCCCCACCGCCGGGTCGCGCCCGCCGGGTGGTGCTGAAGCTCTCCGGTGAGGTCTTCGGCGGCGGCGCGATCGGCGTCGACCCGGACGTCGTGCAGGGCATCGCCCGGCAGATCGCCACCGTGGTGCGCCGCGGCGTGCAGGTCTCCGTGGTGGTCGGCGGCGGCAACTTCTTCCGCGGCGCCGAGTTGCAGAAGCGCGGCATGGACCGGGCCCGCGCCGACTACATGGGCATGCTCGGCACGGTGATGAACTGCCTGGCCCTCCAGGACTTCCTGGAGAAGGAGGGCATCGAGACCCGGGTGCAGACCGCGATCACCATGGCCCAGGTTGCCGAGCCGTACATTCCGCTGCGGGCGATCCGGCATCTGGAGAAGGGCCGCGTGGTCATCTTCGGCGCCGGCGCCGGCATGCCGTACTTCTCCACCGACACGGTCGCCGCCCAGCGGGCGTTGGAGATTCGCGCCGACGTGGTGCTGATGAGCAAGAACGGCGTGGACGCGGTCTACACGGCGGACCCCCGGATCGACCCGACGGCGAGCAAGCTCGACTCGATCACCTTCTCCGAGGTGCTGCGCCGCAACCTGCGGGTGGCCGACGCCGCGGCGTTCAGCCTCTGCATGGAGAACGGCCTGCCGATGCTGGTCTTCGGCGCCGAGGGCGACGACACCATCGTGCGTGCCGTCAGCGGCGAGAAGATCGGCACCCTGATCACCGCCTGAGCGGCCTTGAGCCGGCAGCGGCCCTCCGGACACCACAGCAGCACAGCCCACGACGAGCAACAGAAGGAGGCGAGGAGACCGGTGATCGACGACACCCTCCTCGAGGCCGAGGAGAAGATGGAGCGTGCCATCGAGCACGCCAAGGAAGAGTTTGGCGGCATCCGCACCGGTCGCGCCAACGCCGCGATGTTCTCCCGGATCGTCATCGACTACTACGGCAGCCCCACGCCGCTGCCGCAGATGGCGTCCATCGCGGTCCCCGAGCCGCGCATGGTGATCATCAAGCCGTACGACAACTCGCAGCTGGGCGCCATGGAGAAGGCGATCCGCGACTCCGACCTCGGCGTGAACCCGAACAACGAGGGCAACCAGCTGCGCATCCTGCTCCCGCAGATGACCGAGGAGCGGCGCCGCGAGATGATCAAGGTGGCCCGGCACAAGGGCGAGGAGGCCAAGGTCGCCGTCCGCAACATTCGCCGCAAGGGCAAGGAAGAGCTGGACCGCCTGGTCAAGGACGGCGAGGTCGGCGAGGACGAGGGCCGGCGCGCCGAGAAGGAGCTGGACGACCTGACCCAGCGTTTCGTCGCCACGGTCGACGAGCTGGTCAAGCACAAGGAGAACGAGCTGCTCGAGGTCTGAGCGCCCCGACATCTGCCACGGCACCGGCGTGCCGTCGCCCCGCATACGACAACTCCAGCTCGGCTGGCGGCCATGATTCGGCCTCCGCGCCGCTCGGCGGCGCTCCGGACCGAATGAAGACCGGTCTGACGCCGCGCCGCTGCGACGACTTCAGTTCGGCGCGTCTGACGCCGCGCCACGATCTGAAGCCGTCGCTGGAGCTGTCGCGGGCGGCGGGCCCGGTGCCGTTGCCGTGGTGGGCCATCGTCCGCCGTACCGGCCCCCTGGGTGCAGTAGGCTCGGCACGATTCCCGCCACCACCGGGTGAACAGCGGGGATCGACCGGCGAACGGGCCGGTCAACCGAAACAGTCGCGCGTGTAGGGGATGATTTTGATCTTGCGTCATGTGGTGGCTCCCGTACCGCTTTCGCTCGGTACGTGATGTCCCACCTCGACCCCTACGGCGCCGCCGAGCCGCGTGGCTGGGACCGGCCGGGCTCGCTGCCCTGGCCGGAGGCCGACCTCGAACCGGGGCCGTGGCGACGGCCCGGCGCCCCCGAGGCGTACGCCGAGCCGCACGGCCTTTCCCACCCTGCCACCGATCCGTACGCCCCGCCGGTCGACGGGTACGACGGGCCGCCCGGCCGCCGGCCGTACGAGGAACACCCGGTCCGGGACCGCGACGAGCGCGGCTACCGGGACGACCAGGGCTGGCACGACGCGCAGGACTGGCGCGACCGCGGCCGGGGCCACCGGGAGCCGTACCCGGAGGACCCCCGGGACCTGGGCCCCGTCCCGCGGCATCACGGCGACCGGGGCGAGCCCGGCCCCGACCCGCGCGACCGGGGCTACGACGGGTCCCCGGCTGGGCGACCCGGCGTGCCGCACGACGAGTACCCCACCGCCCAGATCGCCCCGGTGGGCGACGACTCGACCGCCCAGTTCACGGCGGTACGCGACGAACCGAACACCCAACTCGCGGCGGTCGGGGACGAGCCGGAGCCGCCAGCCGGTCGGCGCCCGCGGGGCCGCCGGCGGGCCAGCGCCGACCGGCCCGCGACCGCCCAGTCGAAGTCGGGCCGGGCGGGCCGTAACCTGCCGGCCGCGATCGCCGTCGGGTTGGCTCTCGGCGCGGCGATCGTGGTGCCGCTCTTCTTCTACCTGCCGGCGTTCCTCGCCGTGATCGCCGCGGCGGTGGCGATCGGGAGTTGGGAGATGGCCCGGGCGGTTCGTCACAGTGGGGCGCACCCGCCGCTGGTGCCGCTGATCGCCGGTGGCGTGATCACCGTCGGGCTGGCCTGGTTCGCCGGCCCGGACGCGCTGAGTCTCGGCCTGCTGGTCACCGTGCTCGGCACGATGATCTGGCGGTTGGGCGACGGTCCCGGCAACTACCAGCGGGACCTGACCGCGGCCACCCTGATCGCGGTGTACGTGCCGTTCCTCGGTGGCTTCGCCGCGATGCTGGCGGCCGCCCCCGGTGACGGGCACCTGCGGGTGCTGGTCACCCTGGTCGCCGTGGTGCTCTCCGACACCGGCGGGTACGCGGCCGGCGTCGCCTTCGGCAAGCATCCGATGGCCCCGACGATCAGCCCGAAGAAGTCCTGGGAGGGCTTCGCCGGCTCGGTGACCGCGGCCGCGGCCGGCAGTGCCCTGCTGCTCTGGCTGCTCTTCGACGTGGCGCCCTGGTGGGGCGCACTGTTCGGGGTGGCGATCTCCTGCGCGGCGGTCCTCGGCGACCTCGCCGAGTCGATGATCAAGCGGGATCTCGGCGTCAAGGACATGAGCAACCTGCTCCCCGGGCACGGCGGCCTGATGGACCGGCTCGACTCGATCCTGTTCGCGGTGCCGACGGCCTACCTGCTGCTGGTGATCTTCGTACCGGTGGTGGGCTGAGGGATGAGTCACGTGGGTGGGCGCGCATCCACCGGCCGGTCAGGGCCGATTCGGCCCCTACGGACGGGTGCGCCCCGCTCCGGGCGTGTCAGACTGGACGCGCCATGACGAGTCTCCCCCTGATCTCCGTAGACCCCGACGCCCGCGGTCGCCGCCCGGCGATGCCGCCCCGCCACCTCGCCGACCTGGACCTGCCGGGCCGGCAGGCGCTCGTCGCCGAGCTGGGGGAGCCGGCGTTCCGCGCCAAGCAGGTGTCGAACCACTACTTCGGCCGCCTGGTCCGCGACCCCGCGCAGATGACCGACCTGCCGGCGGCCACCCGGGAGCGGCTGGCCACCACGCTGCTGCCCACCCTGCTCACCCCGGTACGCGAGCTGGCCTGCGACGACGGCGCGACCCGCAAGGCACTCTGGCGGCTGCACGATGGTTCGCTGGTGGAGAGCGTGCTGATGGGCTACCCGGACCGGGTCACCGTCTGCATCTCCAGCCAGGCCGGCTGCGGTATGGCCTGCCCGTTCTGCGCCACCGGCCAGGCCGGGCTGACCCGCAACCTCTCCACCGCCGAGATCGTCGACCAGGCGGTCTACCTCGCCGGGGTGGCCGCCTCGGGAGCGGTGGCCGGCTCGCCGCCGCGCCTGTCGCACGTCGTCTTCATGGGCATGGGCGAGCCGCTGGCCAACTACTCCCGAGTGGTGGCGGCGATCCGGCGGCTGGTCGCGCCGGCCCCCGAGGGGCTCGGCCTGTCCCAGCGGCACATCACCGTTTCCACGGTCGGGCTGGTCCCGGCCATCCGCCGACTGGCCAGCGAAGACCTCTCGGTGACTCTTGCGTTGTCGCTGCACGCCCCCGATGATGAGCTGCGCGACGAACTAGTCCCGGTCAACCAGCGCTGGAAGGTGTCCGAGGTGCTGGACGCGGCTTGGGAATACGCGGCCACGACGGGGCGTCGCGTGTCCATCGAGTACGCGATGATCAAGGACGTGAACGACCAGCCGTGGAGAGCCGATCTGCTCGGCCGGCTGCTGACCGGCAAGCTGGCCCACGTGAACCTCATCCCGCTCAACCCGACGCCGGGCAGTCGCTGGGACGCCAGCCCGAAGCCGGTCGAGCGGGAGTTCGTCCGGCGGTTGCGCGAGGCCGGGGTGTCGACCACGGTGCGGGACACCCGGGGGCGCGAGATCGACGGCGCGTGTGGGCAGCTGGCCGCCGCCGAGGACACGGACACCGACCCACCGCGCAGAGCAACGGTGTGACCGGGCGTAGCGAACGAGACCAGGAGACATAGTGGCGAGTCAGGGTCAGCGTTTCCGGCGTAAGGCGCTCCGCCGGGGTTACAAGGTCGACGAGGTGGACGCCTTCCTGGACCGGGTGGAGGCGACGCTCGCCGGCCAGCCGGTCGGCGCGCCCGTGGCTTCCCAGGAGGTCCACGACGTCGTCTTCCGGGTCCGGTTCAACGGCTACGACGAGTGGCAGGTCGACCTGCACCTCGACCGGGTGGAGCGGCAGTTGGCCGAGCTGGAGGAGCGCGGCGGCACCCCGGGCGGGCGCGTCCCTGACCCCCGAATGGCTGACCGGCTGGGCCCGCCGATGCGCGACGACCGGGGCCTGTCGCCGGTGCCGCAGCCGCCGATGCCGCCCCGGGGGATGCCCGCCCAGCCCGGCCCGCCCGACCGCTACGGCAGCCGCTACGACGAGCCCGTCGGCGGGGGTCGGTACGACGAGCCGGTCGGCGGGGGCCGTTACGACGAGCCGGTCGGCGGGGGCCGCTACGACGAGCCGGTCGGCGGCGGTCGCTACGACGAGCCGGTCGGCGGCGGTCGCTACGACGAACCGACCGGCGCCTTCGCCGGCGGTTACGACGGCCCGCGCGGGTACGACGCCCCGCGTGGTCCGGCCGGCCCCGGCCCGATGGGTCCCAACGCCCCGATGGGGCACGGCGGCCCGCCCTCCCGTGGTCTGCCCCCAGGCCCCGGCGGGTACGGCCCGGACGACCGGTTCGACGGTTTCGAGGCCGGCCGGCGCGGCCGCCCTGACATGACCGCCGAGATCCGGATGCCTGACCGGGACCTGCGTGACCCGCGCGGCCGCGGCCCGGCCGGCCCGCCGCCCGTGCCCCAGCAGGGCTTCGGGGGTGGCCCGGCGATGTCCGGCCCGCCGATGGCCGGTCCGCCCGTGGCGGGGCCGCCGATGGTCGGCCCGCCGATGGCCGGCCCGCCCGGCAGTGAGCTCTACCGGGTGGACCAGATCCGCCGCAGCTTCCAGGTGCGCCGCTTCGGCAGCGGGTACGACCCGGACCAGGTCGATCGGTTCTTCGAGACCCTGCTCGGTGGCATGCAGGGCCGCAACCCGATGCCGGTGAACCCGAATGACCTGGACACCCTGCGCTTCGGGTTGGTGCCGGGCGGCTACTTCGAGGCCGAGGTCGACGCCGCCCTCAAGGACGTGCAGGACATCCTGCTCGGCCGCTGATCCGCAGACGACGACGAGGGCCCGCCCCGGTTGGGGGCGGGCCCTCGGGCGTATCGGTCGAGCGCGAGCGCCGGGTCAGGACCGCAGGCCGCTGCGGCGCAGCACCGCGTCGCCGAGCACGATGGCCAGCAGCAGCGCGGCGATCCCGAGCAGCCAGATGTCTTCGACCTTGCCCTCGTGGTTGCCGCAGAGCGCCATGATCACCAGCACCACCGCCGACAGCACCGCCCCGATCCGGCCGGACTTGCGGTGTCCGGGCTTGTGCTGATCTGGTGCGGTTACCGGCTCGCTTCCTGCCACTGTCGGTCCTTCCCTCGCGATCGGATCTCCGGTTAGTCTGGCACGCCCCGTACCGGGGCTGGCGCAGGGTCCGACCTGATGGGGGACACATGGCCCGCGAGGACGACCGCGAGCTGTACAAGCGGGCGCAGCAGGCCTGGGAAGCGGAGGGCTGGCCGCTCGCCGCGGAGCTGTGGGAGCGCCTGGCGCGCCGGTATCCGGACATCCCGGCGGGACCGGTACGGGGCTGAACCGCCCGGGCCGGTGGACCCGCCGCACGGGGCGAAAGGGCTCTACCGGCGTCGCGGGACGGGGACCACACTGCCTCCGGTAGCGTCGTTACGTACACCTGATTGCCTTTCGAGGGGGACTGCGGTGCGAGTGACCGGTACGGGACATGCCAGCATGCGGATCGACACGGCCGCGGGCAGCATCCTGTGCGACCCGTGGGTCAATCCGGCCTATTTCGCCTCCTGGTTCCCTTTCCCGGACAATTCGCAGCTCGACTGGGAGTCCCTCGGCCAGGTCGACTACCTCTACGTGTCGCACCTGCACCGGGACCACTTCGACGCGAAGCACCTGCGCGACCGCATCTCGAAGGACGCGACCGTCCTGCTGCCCGAGTTCCCCACCTCCGAGATGGAGGACGAGCTGCGGGCGCTGGGCTTCACCAAGTTCCTCAAGGCGCCGAACGAGCAGGTCGTGGAGCTGCCCGGCGGCCTGAAGATCATGATCCAGGCGCTCACCAGCCCGACCGACGGCCCGATCGGCGACTCCTCGCTCTGGGTCGAGTACGACGGGGTGCGGCTGCTCAACCAGAACGACGCCCGCCCGGCCGACCTGAGCGTCTTCGCCGAGCTGGGCCACGTGCACGCGCACCTGCTGCAGTTCTCCGGCGCGATCTGGTACCCGATGGTCTACGAGCTGCCGCAGGCGGCGAAGACCGCGTTCGGCAAGCAGAAGCGGGACCGGCAGTTCGACCGCACCTGGCGCTACATCAACGACCTGAACGCCGACCACGTCTTCCCGATCGCCGGCCCGCCCTGCTTCCTCGACGACACGCTGTGGCAGTTCAACGACATCTTCGGCGACGAGGGCAACATCTTCCCCGACCAGTCGGTCTTCCTCGAGGAGTACGCGAAGGTCGGCGGCACCAACGGCATCGTGCTGCTGCCGGGCAGCGCCGCCGAGATCACCACCGAGGGCGCGACCACCACCCACCCGGTGCCGGTGGCGGAGTTCTTCGCCAACAAGGTGGCCCACCTGGAGGAGATGCGGGAGCGCAAGCGCCCGATCATCGAGGCGGAGAAGCAGTCCTGGCGGCACCCCGAGGTCGACGTGCTCGGCGAGATGAAGCGCCGGATCGAGCCGCTGCTGGACGAGTCGATCTACCTGGCCAAGGGCGTCGGCGGCCCGGTCCGCTTCGACCTGGTCGGCTACGACGGGGAGAGCGTCGAATCCATCGTGGTGGACTTCCCGGGCAAGGAGGTCCGGCCGTACGCGGACGAGAAGGTCCGCTACCGGTTCCGTACTGAGCGGGCGCTGATCGAGCACCTACTGCACATCGGCGAGGTGGACTGGGTCAACTCGCTCTTCCTGTCCTGCCGCTTCTCGGCGGCCCGGATCGGCCAGTACAACGAGTTCGTCTACGCGTTCTTCAAGTGCCTGTCCGAGGAGCGCCTCCAGTACGCGGAGGGCTGGTACGACGAGCACGAGCGGGCCGTCGACGCGGAGGACATCACGCTGGACGGCTGGGTGGTGCAGCGGCGCTGCCCGCACCTGAAGGCGGACCTGAGCCGGTTCGGCATCGTCGACGGTGACCAGCTCACCTGCCAGCTGCACGGCTGGCGGTTCGACCTGGCCAGCGGCCGCTGCCTGACCAGCGTCGGCCACAAGATCCGCGCACACCGCGCCGATGCCGACACCCCGGCCTCCGCCGGCGAGGCGATCAGCTAGCCCTGTCCTCAGTCTGGGTGCCTGCCCAGGTCGGCGAGGATGCGCTGGGCGGCGTTGTGGCCGGCTGCGCCGATCACGCTGCCGGCGGGGTGGCAGCCAGCACTGCCCGCGTACACCCCGTCAACGCCGGTGGCGTACGGCATCCGGTCGGTGAACGAGACGGTGTTGTCGACGTGGTGGATGTGACCGCCGGTGATGCCGAAGTGCGCCTCGATGCCGGGCGGGGGCAGCGGCACCGCGTCGGCGATCAGGTCGCCGGTGCCGGGCGCGTACCGCTCGCAGACCGCCACCAGCTTGTCGACGTAACCGGGCAGCGCCTCGTCCCAGGTAGTGCCGGCCAGCTCGTACGGGACCGACTGCACGAACAGGGCCGAGGAGTGGTGCCCGGCGTCGTCGGCCAGCGACGGGTCGACCGTGGTGTGCAGGTACCACTCGATGGTCGGCTCCTCCGGCAGCCGCCCGGCCTGCACGTCCGCCCACATGGCGCGCAGCGCGGCCATCGGCGACTCGCCGCCCTGGCCGACCAGCGAGGCCGAGCCGGGGAGCAGGTGGATGGTGGAGCCGAACGGGCTGGGCGCGTCGGTCGGCAGGCAGGAGAACCGGGGCAGGCCGCGCAGCGCCAGGTTGAGCTTGAGCGTGGTGCCGGGACGGCGGACCGCCGCCATCCGCGCGGCCAGCGGCGCCGGGAGCGCGCCGTCGGGCAGCAGCTGAATCAACCGGTACGGGTCGCAGGCCCCGAGCACCACCGAGGCGGCCACCTCCCGCCCGTCGGCGAGCACCACCCCGGACGCCGCGCCGCCGGCCAGCGTGATCCCGGTGACCGGCGTACCGGTCCGGATGCGGGCCCCGGCGGCGCGGGCGGCCTCGGCGAAGGTCCGGGAGACGGTGCCCATGCCGCCCTGGGCGATCATCCAGGTGCCACCCGAGCCGGGCAGCCGGCACATGTTGTGCACCAGGAAGTTGTGTCCGGTGCCGGCGTCGTCCGGGCCGGCGTTGAGGCCGGAGAGGCCGTCGGTGACCGCGTACATGCTGACCAGCAGCTCGGAGCGGAAGTCGAAGCGGGCCAGGTAGTCGGCGACCGAGCCGCGGACCAGGTCGACGAAGACCTGCCGCAGGGCCGGTCGGACGTACCGCTCGGCGGTCTCCTCCACCGGTAGCGGCTCGGTCAGCCAGGCCGGCGCCAGGTCCTCGCGGAGCTGGGCCAGCTCGGCCTGGAGCGCGTCGTCGGCGGCCGCGTCGGCGGGGGAGAACATCTCCGCGAGCTGCCGCCGGCTCGCCGCGGCGTCGCTGCCGAAGAGGAGGTACGGCGCGCCGAGCCCGCCCGGGGTGGGCAGGAAGTAGTGCGGGTCGCGGCGCAGCACCGGGATGCTGACGTCGAGCGTGGCGAGCAGCTCCGGCGGCATCAACCCAAGCAGGTACGAGCCGGTGGAGTGGCGCAGGCCGGGCACCTTGGGGAACGGGCTCTCCGTCCGGGTGGCCCCGCCGATCACCTCGGCCGCCTCCAGAACCAGCACGTCGAGGCCGGCGCGGGCCAGCAGGATGGCCGAGACCAGACCGTTGTGCCCGGAGCCGACCACGACGACGTCGGCGCGGGACGGCAGCTCACTCTCGCTCATGCGGCCGCCTCGCTCCGCTCGGTGGCCGCATGAGGCTCCACGGCACTGCGCCAGATGATTCGCTCGCTGCGCTCGCTCATGCTCGGGCAGCCTAGTGGCGCGCGCCTCCCTCGGGGAGGGCGTCGCCGGGTTCGGTCGGGCGGAACTGCCGGAGCTGGCTGATCAACTCGGTCTCGAAGAGCGCCTCCGGCTCGTCGACCGCCCAGCCGAGGTGGCCGAAGACCTCCATGGCGACCAGGCCGTAGAGCCGGGTCCAGGCGGACAGGAAGGCGTACGCGACGTCGATCGGCAGCGGGCCGTGGTTGGCCGCCAGCGGGGCGAGGTGCCCGCCGAGCCGTTCCTGGAGCAGCTCCGCCGGTGGGGTGGGCAGCGGCCTGCCCCGGGTGAGTTCCACGAACGGGGTGAGGAAGACCGCGCCGAGGCGCGCCCCGGGGTGGTCCGGGTCGCCGCACCCGTCGGCGAACTCGATCATCCCGGGGACCGGGTTGCCGAAGATCAGGGTGAACTCGGCGGGGTGCCCCACGGCCCAGCGCCGCAGGGCTCGGCACATCTCGAGGAGCTGCCCGGCCGGGTCGGGACCGGACCTGTCCCGGGCCGCCTCGACCTCCTGGCGCAGCTCGTCGTACAGGTCACCGGCGAGCCCGACGACCAGCGCTTCGAGGCTGGGGAAGTACCGGTAGATCGCCGGGGCGGTCATGCCCATGTCCCGGGCGATCGCCCGCAGCGAGACCGCCTCGATCCCGCCGGTCACCAGCAGTCGCCGTGCCCCGTCCTTGATCTCGGACAGGGTCGCCGTACGCAGGCGTTCCCGCCGGGTGGGTGCGGTCATCCGTCAGCCCCCTTGACCGGAGCGAACGCCGTTGACATAGTAAACGGCGTTCACTCAAATGATGCGTGCTTACCGGATACGACCTTAACGGTTTGGTGAGGGGGAAGGCGATGTTCGCCTGGTGGGGGCGGGTGGTCGTACGCGCTCGGTGGGCGGTGCTGACCGCCGCCGCGGCGCTCGTGGTGGTCGGCTCCACCTGGGGTGCCGGGGTCTTCGGCGAGCTGACCGGGGGCGGTTTCGAGGACCCGGCCAGCGAGACCAGCCGGACCGCCGCGCGGATCACCAGCGAACTGGGCCGGCAGGGCGCCGACGTGATCGTGCTCTGGTCCAGCGACACGGCCACGGTCGACCAGCCGGCCTTCCGCGACCCGGTCAACGCCACGGTGGCCGGGTTACGCGGGCGGCCCGAGGTGACCAGCGTGACCACCTGGTACGACAGCCCCGCCCCGGCGCTGGTCGCCACCGACCGGCGGGCCACCTACGCCCTCATCCGGCTCACCGGGGCGGACGACGACGCGCGGGCCGGGCAGTTCGAGACGCTGCGCTCCGCACTGGACGCACCCGGGCTGCGTACCGAGGTCGGCGGCGCGGTCGCCTTCCAGCACTACGCCAACACGCAGACCACCGAGGACATCACCCGCGCCGAGACACTGTCCATGCCGGTGCTGCTGGTGCTCCTCGTGCTGATCTTCGGCGGACTGGTCGCCGCCACCACCCCGCTGCTCATCGGCGGGCTGGCCATCCTGGGCGCCTTCGTCGCGGTACGCCTGGTCAACCTGTTCACCGACGTGTCGATCTTCGCCATCAACATCATCACGCTGATCGGTCTCGGCATGGCCGTCGACTACGCCCTCTTCGTGGTCAGCCGGTTCCGCGAGGAACTTGCCACCGGGCACGACACCGGCGAGGCGATCCACCGCACCATGGCCACCGCCGGCCGGACGGTGCTGGTCTCCGGGCTCACCGTCGCCCTGGCCCTGGCCAGCCTGCTGATCTTCCCGCAGGCCTTCCTCCGCTCGATGGGGCTCGGTGGCGTGGCCGCCGTCCTGGTCGCCATGCTGGCCGCGTTGACCGTGCTGCCGGCCCTGCTCGCGGTGCTCGGGCGCCGGATCGACGCGGTGCGCGTACCCCGGCCGAGGTGGCGCGGGGCGCGGCGCGCCGGGCCGGCGGAGGCCGGCGCGGGCGGCGCCTGGGCCCGGATCGCGCGGAGCGTGATGCGCCGCCCGGTGCGCTACCTGGTCGGGGTCGCGGTGGTGCTGGCCGTGCTGGCCACGCCGTTCCTGCGGATCACCTTCGGCGGCTTCGACGAACGGGTGCTGCCGGCGGACGCCGCGCCCCGGGTGGTCTCCGAACGGATCGCCGCCGAGTTCCCCGGCGGCCAGGTCGCCCCGATCGACGTGCTGGTCTCCGGGGCGCCGGCCGAGGCGGCGCGCGGCTTCGCCGACCGGATCGCGGCGGTGCCCGGGGTGACCGGGGTGCAGGTCGCCGCCCAGCGGGGGCAGAGCACGCTGCTCTCGGTGAGCTACCCCGGTGAGCCGACCGGCGACACCGCCCAGCGGGTGGTCCGCGACCTGCGCGACCTGCCCGGCCCGGCCGGGGCCGAGGTGCTGGTCGGCGGGCGGCCCGGCGCCGACCGGGACCTGCTGGACAGCCTCGGCGACCGGCTGCCCTGGATGGCGCTGCTGATGGCCGCCGCCACGCTGGTGCTGCTCTTCCTCGCCTTCGGCTCCGTGGTGCTGCCGGTCAAGGCGGTGCTGATGAACCTGCTCTCGATCGGCGCGTCGTTCGGCGTGGTGGTCTGGATCTTCCAGGACGGCCACCTGGCCGACCTGCTCGGCTTCACCCCGACCGGCTTCATCGAGCCGAGCAACCCGATCCTCATGCTCGCGGTGCTCTTCGGGCTGGCCACCGACTACGAGGTGTTCCTGCTCTCCCGCGTCCGGGAGGAGTGGGACCGCACGGGCGACAACACGACCGCGGTCGCCAGCGGCCTCCAGCGCACCGGGCGGATCATCACCGCCGCCGCGCTGCTGCTGATCATCGTGGTGGCCGGCTTCACCACCGGCGGCATGTCGTACATCAAGCTGATCGGGGTCGGCATGATCGTCGCGATCGTGGTCGACGCGACCCTGGTCCGGGCCCTGCTGGTGCCGGCCACCATGCGTCTGCTCGGCCGCTGGAACTGGTGGGCGCCCGGCCCGCTGGCCCGGATCCACCGCCGCTACGGCATCCACGAGGCGGCGGAGCCCGTCCCGGTCCTCGCCCGCGCGCATTACGATGCCTCGGCATGATGATCGCCTCGACCGACCGGCTGGTGGTCCGTGACTGGACCGACGCGCCCGACGACCTGGCCCGGATCTACGACATCTACTCGCGGGACGAGGTGATGCGCTGGCTGGGCGGGGGCAAGGGGCGGATGACCGACCCGGCCGAGGCGGCGGAGCGGGTACGCGGCTGGCGGGAGCGCTACAACGAGTACGCGGGCCGATGGGGGATTTGGGCGATCGAACCGCGCGACGCCGGCCGGGCGGCCGGCAGCGTCCTGTTGAAACCGCTGCCCGGGCGGGACGGGGTCACGCCGACCGACGACATCGAGGTGGGCTGGCACCTGCACCCCGACTCGCAGGGCCACGGCTACGCCACCGAGGCGGCCCGGGCCGTGCTGGACCGGGAGTTCGCCACCGGCACCCGGCAGGTCTACGCGGTGGTGATGGCGGGCAACGAACCGTCGATGGCGGTGGCCCGCCGGCTCGGCATGACCTACCTCGGCGTCCGCACCGACTGGTACGGCGGCGTCGACCTGGAGACCTTCGTGCTCCGCCGGCCGGACTGAGCGGCTTCTCGCGCAGGCCGCGTCACATGTCGCGCCAACATCAGTACGCCCGCCGGTGCCCTGGAAACTGCTGGCGCACAGGCTGTGCGATCCGGCCGGGTGCGGGGCGGCGCGACTAGGGTGATGGGTAGCACGATGTCCGCTGAGGGGGTGAGTCCGATGGCCCAGGCCGCTTTCGCCTCGGAGCCGGCGCCGCAGCACGGCGAGCCGTCGTTCGACGTGCTGCGCTGGCACGACGAGCCGTGGACCGCCCAACTCGCTCTCGCGCTGTTGCCGGAGACCAACGGCCCCAAGGTCGAGGTCCTGAGCGGAAGCGTGATCGTGACACCACACGCCGGAGTCGACCACCAGTCGGTCGAGCGTGAACTGCCCTACCTGCTGCACCGGGCCGCCCGCAGGGCCGGGCTGTGGGTCTATCCGGAGATCAACCTGGTCTCGGGCAAGGACCTCTTCATTCCGGACATCGCGCTGCTCCGGTCCTCCGGCGGTGGCCGGTCCGCTGTCGACATCCGGCAGGCGGTGCTCCTCGGTGAAATCGTGTCTCCGGGCAACCGGCGCAAGGACGTGATCGACCGTCCCCGCGAGTATGCCGCCGCCGGTGTGCCCTTCTTCCTCCGAGTCGACCTGCGTAACCGGGTCCCCGCGATGGCGCTCTATGAGCTGGTGGAGGGGGAGTACCGTCCGCTCGCCGCCGCCGCGGCCGGCAGCACCTTCGTCATGAAGCAGCCGTTCGAGTTCTCGGTCGATCCGGCCGATCTCCTCGACGAGGAGTCCCCGATCGAGGGCGAGGAGTCCCCGGTCGAGGGACCGGACGACGCAAACTGAGGCTCCCAGCCGACGCTCAGCGGCGCTGGGGAAGAATGGGCGGGTGAGCTCTCCCCGCGACCTCGTTCTGCTCGGCTCGACCGGCTCGATCGGTACCCAGGCCATCGACATCGTCCGACGCAACCCGGACCGGTTCCGGGTGGTCGCACTCGGCGCCGGTGGCGGCAACGTGGACCTGCTCGCCGCGCAGGCCCTGGAGTTGGGCGTCGAGGTGGTCGGCGTGGCGAAGGCGTCCGCCGCCCAGGACCTCCAGCTCGCCTTCTACACCGAGGCCAGCCGGCGCGGCTGGGCCACCGGCGACTTCAAGCTGCCCAAGATCGTGGCCGGCCCGGACGCGATGGCCGAGCTGGCCGGGTGGCCCTGCGACGTGGTGCTCAACGGGGTGGTCGGCTCGCTCGGGCTCGCGCCGACCCTGGCCGCGCTGCGCGCCGGGCGTACCCTCGCGCTGGCCAACAAGGAGTCGCTGGTGGCCGGCGGCCCGCTGGTGAAGGCCGCGGTGCGGCGGCCGGGGCAGATCGTCCCGGTGGACTCGGAGCACTCGGCGCTGGCGCAGTGCCTGCGCGGCGGCACCCGGGGTGAGGTACGCCGGCTCGTGGTGACCGCCAGCGGCGGGCCGTTCCGGGGCCGGCGGCGGGACGAGCTGACCGAGGTCACGCCGGAGCAGGCCCTGGCCCACCCGACCTGGAACATGGGCCCGGTCGTCACGATCAACTCCGCCACCATGGTCAACAAGGCCCTGGAGGTGATCGAGGCGCACGAGCTGTTCGACGTGCCGTACGCCGACATCGAGGTGATGGTGCACCCGCAGTCGGTGATCCACTCGATGGTCGAGTTCACCGACGGTTCCACCCTCGCCCAGGCCAGCCCACCGGACATGCGGCTGCCCATCGCGCTCGGCCTGGGCTGGCCGGACCGGGTGCCCGGCGCCGCCGCCGCGGTCGACTGGACCAGGGCGCACAGCTGGGAGTTCTTCCCGCTCGACGACGCCGCCTTCCCGGCGGTCGCCCTGGCCAAGGCGGCCGGGCAGGCCGGGCGCTGCCGGCCGGCGATCTACAACGCGGCGAACGAGGAGTGTGTGGCGGCGTTCGTCGCCGGGCGGCTGCCGTTTCTCGGCATCGTCGACACCCTCCAGCGTGTGCTGGAGGACGCTCCCGATTTCGCCGAACCAGGTACCGTCGAGGACGTGCTCGCCGCCGAGTCGTGGGCACGGGGGTACGCCCAGGAGATCATCTTCGGGTCGGTGGAAGGAGCTTGATGGCATACCTGCTCGGGATGGTGCTCTTCGCCCTCGCGATCCTCATCTCGGTGAGCCTGCACGAGGCGGGGCACATGCTCACCGCCAAGGCATTCGGGATGAAGGTCACCCGATACTTCGTGGGCTTCGGCCCGACGCTGTGGTCGTTCAAGCGGGGCGAGACCGAGTACGGCGTCAAGGGCATTCCGCTCGGCGGCTTCTGCAAGATCGTCGGGATGACCCCGCAGGACGACGACGTCGAGCCGGCCGACCAGCCGCGCGCCATGTGGCGGTACCCGGTGTGGAAGCGGACGATCGTCATGTCCGCAGGCTCCATCACCCATTTCGCGCTGGCGCTGGTCGCGATCTGGCTCGCGGCGATCTTCATGGGCCTGCCGAACCCGGCGCTGCAGGGCAAGCCCCTCGCGGCGTATGTCAAGGTCACCGACTGTGTGGTCACCGCGAACGAGCAGCGCGAGTGCAAGCCCGGTGACCCGGCCAGCCCGGCCCGGCAGGCCGGCCTGCGGGACAACGACCGGATCGTCGCGGTGAACGGGACGGCCGTGCCGACCTACGCCGACCTGGTCAAGAAGATCCGTGAGCTGCCGGTCGGCCCGGCCACCATCACGTACGAGCGGGACGGGGTGACCGGCGAGACCAAGGCCGACCTGGCCGCCGTGCAGCGCACCCCGATCGACAAGCCGGACGCCGCCCCGGTGACCGTCTCCGCGCTCGGCGTCGCCGGTCCGGTGCCGCCGCCGGGCGTCCCGCTCATGGTCAAGTACGGCCCGGTCGACGCGATCGGGGAGACCGCCCACTACACGGGCGACCTCGCCGTCGGCACGTTCGAGTCGATGAAGCGGATCCCGGAGAAGGTGCCGGCCCTGTGGACCGCGGTCACCGGCGGCGAGCGGGACGTCGACACCCCGATCAGCGTCGTCGGCGCCACCCGGCTCGGTGGTGAGGCGGTGCAGCACGACGCCTGGGAGCTGTTCGTCAGCCTCTTCATCGGCCTGAACTTCTTCATCGGCGTGTTCAACCTGCTGCCGTTGCTGCCGCTGGACGGCGGCCACATCATCATCGCCTGGTTCGAGCGGGTCCGGTCGTGGATCTTCGCCGGGCTGGGCCGCCCCGACCCGGGTCGCGTCGACTACCTCAAGCTCATGCCCATCACGTACGCGGTGATCCTCATCGGTGGCGCGTTCACGCTGCTGACCGTCACCGCGGACATCTTCAACCCGATCACGCTCTTCTCAAGGTGAGTGCCTGAAGTGACCGCTGTCAGTCTCGGTATGCCGCCCGTACCGCCGCCGCCGCTCGCCCCGCGTCGGGCCAGCCGCCAGATCATGGTCGGCCCGGTGCCGGTGGGTGGGGGCGCGCCGGTCTCCGTGCAGTCGATGACCACCACCCTGACCGCCGACGTCAACGCGACGCTGCAGCAGATCGCCGAGCTCACCGCGGCCGGCTGCCAGATCGTCCGGGTCGCCGTGCCGTCCCAGGACGACGTCGAGGCGCTGCCGGCGATCGCGAAGAAGTCGCAGATCCCGGTGATCGCCGACATCCACTTCCAGCCGAAGTACGTCTTCGCCGCGATCGACGCCGGCTGCGCGGCGGTGCGGGTGAACCCGGGCAACATCCGGCAGTTCGACGACAAGGTCAAGGAGATCGCCAAGGCCGCCGGCGACGCGGGCGTGCCGATCCGGATCGGCGTGAACGCCGGCTCGCTGGACAAGCGGCTCCTCGCCAAGTACGGCAAGGCCACCGCCGAGGCGCTGGTCGAGTCCGCGCTCTGGGAGTGCTCGCTCTTCGAGGAGCACGGCTTCCGGGACATCAAGATCTCGGTCAAGCACAACGACCCGGTGGTGATGATCCGGGCCTACCGGCAGCTCGCCGAGAAGTGCGACTACCCGCTGCACCTGGGCGTCACCGAGGCCGGCCCGGCGTTCCAGGGCACCATCAAGTCGGCGGTCGCGTTCGGCGCGCTGCTGGCCGAGGGCATCGGCGACACCATCCGGGTCTCGCTCTCCGCCCCGCCGGTGGAGGAGATCAAGGTCGGCGCCGCGATCCTGGAGTCGCTGGGCCTGCGCGAGCGGGGCCTGGAGATCGTCTCCTGCCCGTCCTGCGGCCGGGCCCAGGTCGACGTCTACAAGCTGGCCGAGGAGGTCACCGCCGGCCTGGAGGGTCTGCCGGTGCCGCTGCGCGTCGCGGTCATGGGCTGCGTGGTGAACGGTCCGGGCGAGGCCCGCGAGGCCGACCTCGGCGTCGCCTCCGGCAACGGCAAGGGCCAGATCTTCGTCAAGGGCCAGGTCATCAAGACCGTCCCCGAGGGGCAGATCGTGGAGACGCTGATCGAGGAGGCGCTGCGGCTCGCCGACGAGATGGGCGCCGAGATCCCCGAGGAGCTGCGGGACCTGGTGCCCGGCGCCACGGTCACCGTGCACTGACCACCGCATCGCCGACGACGTGCGGCCGTCCCCGCCGGGGCGGCCACACGCGTCGTCTCAGGCCCGCGCCACCGGCCGGGGGACGGCGGCGAACTCGGAGAGGGTGAACCACCGGGGCAGGGCCCGGCGGAGCGCCACCGGCCCGGCCACCTGCACCGCGCCGGTACGCAGCGCCTCGGGCCAGCCCAGGTCGCCCAGCCAGACCTGCACCAGGGCGCGCAGGCTCGCGGTCACCGTCACGGACACCTCGTGCCCGGGGTCCACGTCGCAGACGTCGGCCTCGCCGGCGGCGATTACCAGCCACCAGGCCCGCAGGTCCGTGGGCACGTCCCGGAAGCGGAAGTGCACGACCGTCCGCCCCGCCGGCACGGCCGCGTGGTCGACGTGCCGGTGCATGTCCCACAGCAGCAGCTTCGGGTCCAGGTCCGCGTCGCCCAGCTCACCGATCCAGCGCACGCCCCAGGCGCCGAGAGCCTCAAGCACCGGCCGCAGCTCGCGTCCCGCCTGGGTCGGGACGTAGCGCACGTCGCCGCCGTCGACGTGCCGCTCCACGACGCCGGCCCGGACGAGCTGGTGCAGCCGCCGGGACAGCAGGGTCGGCGACATCCGCGGCAGGCCCCGGCGCAGCTCGTTGAAGCGCTCGGACCCGCTCACCAGCTCCCGGATCACGAGCAGCGTCCACCGCTCGTCGAGCAGCTCCATGGCCTTCGCGACGGGGCAGAACTGGTGGTAGGAGGCCCCCATGGCGGGGACGGTACGCCGGGCCCGGCGGCCGGACCAGGAACCTGTCGGGACCGGTACACATCTCGTACTAGGGCACCGGTCTCCCACTGCCTACCGTCCAGCTCAGAGGGACGAGGCAGAGGAGCAGCCATGATCGAATCGATGGAGCGGGACCGGGCCGTGAAGGCCGGGCACCGGCAGATGTGGGCGCTCGGCAGCTACGCCACGGTCGCCGCCGAGGTCATCCCCGAGCTGGGGGAGACCCTGGTCCGGGCGGCCGGCGTGGGCCCCGGCGACCGAGTGCTGGACGTGGCGGCCGGGACCGGCAACGCGGCCGTTCCGGCGGCCCTGGCCGGGGCCAGCGTGGTGGCCAGTGACCTGACCCCGGAGCTGTTGGAGATCGGGCGGGCGGTCGCCGCGCGGCGCGGCGTGACGCTGGAATGGCAGCAGGCCGACGCCGAGGCGCTGCCGTACGCCGACGGCGAGTTCGACCGGGTGCTGTCCTGTGTGGGCGTGATGTTCGCGCCCCGGCACCAGGCCGGCGCCGACGAACTGGTCCGCGTCTGCCGGGCGGGCGGCACGATCGGCCTGGTCAACTGGACACCCGAAGGCTTCATCGGGCAGCTGTTCGTCACCATGAAGCCGTACGCGCCCCCGCCGCCGCCCGGCGCGCAGCCGCCGCCGCTGTGGGGCGACGAGGACCACGTCCGCGCCCTGCTCGGCGACCGGGTCACCGACCTGGTGCTGCGGCACCAGGCGGTCACCGTGGACCGGTTCGCCGCCCCCGAGGAGTTCCGCGACTACTTCAAGGCCCACTACGGGCCGACGATCGCGGTGTACCGGGCGATCGCCGGGGACCCGGAGCGGGTCGCCGCCCTGGACCGCGACCTCGCCGAACTCGCCCGGCGGCACACCGAGGGCGGGGTGATGCGGTGGGAGTACCTGCTGGTCACCGCGCGCCGGGCGGGCTGACGGCCCACCGGCCGGGGTGGCGGTCCCGTGGCCACCCCGGCCGGCGGACGCGCATCGGGCTCACTCGGACTCGGCGAGGATGGCGTACAGCTTGCGGCGGGTCTCGTCGAGCACCTGCGCGGCGCGTTCCCGCTGGTCGTCGGTGCCGGTCATCATCACCTGACGCAGCGCGTGCATGGCCTGCTGGCCGGCGTCGCGGATGTCGTGCCAGCTGTTGACGGTCGTCTCGGCGAACTGCGCCCAGGGCGGGGTCTGCGCCGCCCCGGCCGCCTCCTCCCGCCCCTGCTCGGTGAGGGTGAACCGCTTCCGGCCGCCGTCGGAGTCGGCGGCGGCGGTGATCACGCCCTCGTCCTCCAGCAGTTGCAGGGTGGGGTAGATCGAACCGGGGCTGGGCCGCCACGCGCCGCCGGTCCGGGAATCGATCTCCTGGATCATCTCGTAGCCGTGCATCGGCCGCTCGGTGAGCAGGGCGAGCACGGCGCCGCGCACGTTGGGCCGGCGTCCGCGCCCGCGGCCCCGTCCGCCCCGGCCGTGCCCGTGGCCGTGCGGCCCGGGCGGGAACGGCGGCGGGCCGGGCGGGACCGGCGGGAAGCCGAAGCCGCGTTGGCGCATCTCGTCGTGCATGGCGTGCATTCGTCGGTGGAAACCCATCGGGCTCTCCTTCTGTCGTCGTATCACCGATGCATCAACGATATATCGGCAACGCATCGTCGACAAGACGTTTCCGGGGTAGGCCACAAACCGTACGTACGTCTTGTTAAGCTCGTCGGCGTGCGCCTGCTTCCCGAACCGGGCCCGTCCCGGATCCTCGCCCTCTCCACGCTGGTCAACACCGTCGGCCGCGGCACCTGGCTGACCGCCAGCGCGCTCTTCCTGACCCGCTCGGTCGGGCTCACGGTGGCCCAGGTCGGCCTCGGCCTCACCGTCACCGCGCTGGTGAGCCTGGTGGCCAGCACGCCGATGGGCTACCTGGCCGACCGGCTCGGCCCGCGTGGCCTCCAGATCGGCGCGCTGCTCGCCTCCGCCGGATTCACCGCCGCGCTGGTGGCCGTCCGCTCCTTCGCCGGCTTCCTGCTGGTCGGGGTGCTGATGGCGGTCGCCGACTCGGCCACCCGGGGCGCCCGGGGCGCGCTGATCGCCGGCGCGGTGCCCCCGGACCAGCGGGTGCGCACCCGGGCCTACCTGCGCGCGGTCACCAACGTCGGGATCTCGGTCGGCACGGTGCTGGCCGGCGTCGCCCTGGCCGCCGACAGCCGGACCGCGTACGTGTCGCTGATCCTGCTCGACTGCGCCACGTACCTGGTGGCGGCCGCGGTGCTGCTCCGGCTGCCACCCGTGCCGCCGGTGCCGGTGCCGGCGCACGGGCCGCGGCTGATCGCCCTGCGGGACCGCCCGTTCCTCGCCTTCACCGTGCTCGACGGGTTGATGTCGATGCACTTCGGGCTGATCAACATCGCCCTGCCGCTCTGGATCGCCGGGCACACCACCGCCCCGCGCTGGCTCATCTCGGCGTGCCTGCTGGTCAACACGGTCGTCGTGGTGCTCTTCCAGGTCCGCGCCTCGCGGGGCACCGAGGACCTGACCGGCGCCGGCCGGGCCGCGCGGCGGGCCGGCGCGGTCATCGCGGTCGCCTGCGCGCTCTTCGCGGCCAGTGGCGGCGTACCCACCGCGGTCGCCGTGCCGCTGCTGCTCGGCGGGGCACTGGTGCACGTGGTGGGCGAACTGTGGCACGCCGCGGCCGGCTGGGGCATCTCGTTCGGCCTCGCCCCGGCGCACGCGCAGGGCCAGTATCAGGGCGCCTACGGGATGGGCATGCAGCTCGGCTCGATGGTGGCACCGGTGGTGGTGACCACCCTGGCGGTCGGCTGGGGCGCACCCGGGTGGTTGCTGCTCGGTGGGCTGTTCCTGCTGCTCGGGGTGCTGGTGCCGCCGGTGGTGGCCTGGGCCGGGCGGACCCGCCCGGCCGAGCCGGCCCCCGTGCTGGTCCCGATGGGCTGAGTCGCCGCTCGGCGATCCGGTCCGGACATCCCGCCACGGTCCGCAGGTCAGCCCGCGCGTGTCGGGGTGCATCTGGCAGGCTGGTACCTGTGCTGACGGTGCCGGTACGCCAACTGGGGGAGTCGGAGCGCCGCGCGGTCGAGCGGTTGCTGGACCTCGATCCGTACGCCGGCGCGCAGGTCGCCGAGCGGGTGGCCGCCCGCGGGCTGGCCTGGTGGCGGGCCGAGGGGCGGATCCTGGGCTATGGCAGCCGCCGCAACCTGGAGTCGATCTGTTGGCTGGGCGGCAACCTCACGCCGGTGCTCGCCACGCCGCCGGCGGTGGCGGCCTTCGCCGACCAGTTGAGCACCGAGGAGCGGCTCTGCTCCTCGATCGTCGGGCGGGCCGACGCGGTGCTCGGGCTCTGGGACCGCCTCTCCGCCTACTGGGGGCCGGCCCGTGACGTACGCCCCAACCAGCCGCTGCTGGCCGCGGACGCCCTGCCCACCGTGGCGGCCGACCCGGAGGTGCGCCGGGTGCGCAGCGGTGAGGTCGACCGGCTCTTCCCGGCGGCCGTGGCGATGTACACCGAGGAGGTCGGCGTCTCGCCGCTGGCCGAGGACGGCGGGCGCGGCTACCGGCGGCGGGTGGCCGACCTGGTCCGCGCGGGCCGCGCCTACGCCCGGTTCGCGGACGGCAAGGTGATCTTCAAGGCCGAGTTGGCCGTGGTCACCAGGCGGACCGCCCAGGTGCAGGGGGTCTGGGTCGCGCCGGAGTGGCGGGGCCGGGGGATCGCCACGGCGGCCATGGCGGCGGTGGTCCGGGACGCGCTGATCCGGGTCGCCCCCACGGTCAGCCTCTACGTCAACGACTTCAACCTGCCCGCCCGGCGGGTCTACGAGCGCTGTGGCTTCCGCCCGGTGGGCACGCTCGCCACCGTGCTCTTCTGAGGTGTAACGAAGGGCCTCCTTCCGTAGCAGGGGCCGCTGCCAACCCGGCATGGCCGGGATCACGCCGCTCCGAATTGCGCCGAACCGGACAGCCGGCGCTATGCTGGGCATGTTTTTGCACTGACCAGTCAGTTTAGATTTCGGGACGGGGCGATGAAGATCGTCGAGGCCAGCGGGCTCGGGCTGCGGACCCGCCGCGGCTGGGTGTACCGGGACGTCGACCTCACCGCCGAGGCGGGAGAGCTGCACGCGGTGACCGGTCCGCCCGGCAGCGGGCGTACCTCGCTGCTGCTCACGCTGGCCGGGCGCTTCCCGCACAGCGAGGGAGAGCTGCGCCGCCGGGGGCCTGCCGCGCTCGGGCAGGTCGCCGGGGTGCACGAGCCCGACCCGACGCTGACCGTGGCCGAACACATCCAGGAGCGGCTGCTGCTGCTCGGGCCGGTGCCGCGTCGCCGCCAGCAACTCGTTCCGGTCGCCGCGGTGCGGGCCGGGCGCGCGTACCGCCGGGACGCCTTCGCCGCCGCGATCGCCGGCGCCGGCCTCACTGACGCCCCCCTCGACCCCGACCGGTACGGCCGGGACCTCACCCCCGTCGAGCGGCAGGTGCTCGGCCTGGTGCTGGCCAGCCTCAGCGGCCCGAACCTGATCGTCGCCGACGACGTGGACGCCGGCTCCGACGCCCCCGAGCGGGAGTGGCTCTGGGCCGCGCTGGCCCGGCTCGCCGGCCAGGGGTACGCGGTGATCGCCAGCGCCCGGGCCGTCGAGCCGGGCGCCACCGCGATCGTGCACCGGATTGGCGACCCGTCCCTCCCCACCCCCGCCCTGGTCGCGCCGCGCGCCGCCGTCGACCGGGACCAGACCCCCGAGGTGAACGCATGAGCGTCGTTCGACTCGCGCTCTTCGAGCTGCGCCGGATGACCCGGGGCCGGCTGCCGCGCGCCGCGCTCGCCGTCCTCACCGTCATCCCGCTGCTCTACGGCGCCCTCTACCTCTACGCCTTCTGGGACCCGTACGGGAACCTCGACCGGATCCCGGTCGCCCTGGTCAACGCCGACCAGCCGGCCAAGGCCGGCGACGGCACCGAGGTGCACGCCGGCCGGGACCTCACCGACGAACTGCTGGACCGGAAGGTCTTCGGCTGGACGGTGACCGACCAGGCCGACGCGACCGAAGGGCTGCGCGACGGGCGATACCACCTGGTCTTCTCGATCCCCGCCGACTTCTCCGCCACCCTCGTCGCCAGCCCCGAGCCCGACCGACCCGCCCGCCGGGGCGAGCTGAAGGTGGTCAACGACGACGCCACCAACTACCTGTCCGGGCTGCTCGCCCGCTCCGCCTTCAGCGAGATCCGGGCCGCCGCCGCGGAGAGCACCGCCGCGTCGTACTTCGACAAGATGCTGATCGGCTTCACCGACGCCAAGGCCGAGACCGGCCGGGCCGCCGACGGGGCCGGGAAGCTCCACGACGGGCTCGGCACCTCGCAACAGGGGGCCGGGCAACTCGCCGACGGACTGGGCACCGCCGAGGACGGCGCCGGGCAGCTCGCGGGCGGCCTCAACCAGTCCGTGCAGGGCGCCGACCAGCTCGCGAGCGGCCTCGACCAGCTCTACACCGGCGCGGCGCAGATCGCCGACGGCGCCAACCGGGCGGCCACCGAGACCCGCGCCGCCGCGGCGAAGGTGGACACCGCCGCCGACCGGTACGAGCCGCTGCTGCGTAAGAACGCCGCCGACATCCAGCGGGCCGCCACCCTGGTCGCGGAGGGCGCGCAGGCGCTCGCCGACGGCCTGGACGCGCTGCCGGCCAGGGCCGACGAGGTGGTGACCCAGGCGGAGCAGGTCCGCGACCGCCTCGACGCGGTGGTGCAGGCACACCCCGAGCTGGCCGACGACCCCAACCTGGTCGCCGCCCGGCAGGCCGCCGGGCGGGCGGTCACCGCGGCCCGCGCCATGACGGCCGCGCTCGACCAGACCGACCTGGCCGCGCTCAAGAAGCAGATGACCGAGGTGGCACAGACCGCCCAGGAGGTCGCCGCCGCCGCGCCGCACCTGGCCGACGACGTCGCCACCGCCCGCGCCCAGATCGACCAGCTCGCCAGCGGGCTCAACACGCTGGCTCAGGGCAGCGCCAAGCTCCGCGACGGGCTGGGCAGCGCCGCGGACGGGGCCGACCAGCTCCGCGGCGGGCTCTACCGGCTCGCCACCGGCGCCCGGCAGCTCGATGGCGGCCTGGCCCAGCTCAGCAGCGGCAGCAACCGGCTCGCCGACGGGTTGACCAAGCTGGAGGGCGGCGCCGGCGAGCTCGCCGACGGGCTGGCGGCCGGCGAGCGGAAGCTGCCCGGATACCACGACGCGGACACCCGCTCCGGCATCCTCGGCGACCCGGTCGGCCTGATCCGCAGCGCGCACCACCCGGCCGGCTCGTACGGGGTGGGCTTCGCCCCCTACTTCCTCGCCCTGGCACTCTGGGTCGGCGCGATGATCACGTACATGCTGCTGCGGCCGGTCAACCGGCGGCACGTGATGTCCGGCGCGCCCGGCTGGCGGGTCGCCCTCGCCGGCTGGCTGCCGGCCGCGGCGATCGGCCTGGCCCAGGCCGCGGTGCTGTTCACCGTGGTCACCCTGGTGCTCGGCCTCGACCCGCAGCACGGGCCGGCGACGCTGGGCCTGCTCGCGCTGGCCTCGCTGGCGTTCACCGCGATCATGCAGCTGCTCGGCGTGGCGCTCGGCCCGGCCGGCCGGCTCGCCGCGCTCGCCCTGCTGATGCTGCAGCTCACCTCCTCCGGCGGCACCTACCCGGTGCAGACCTCGCCCGGCTTCTTCCAGGCGATCCACCCCTGGCTGCCGATGACGTACGTGGTGGCCGGGCTGCGGCACACCATCAACGGCGGCCCGGCCGGGCCGGTGGTCACCGGGGCGCTGGTGCTGGTCGCCTTCGGGGTGGGCGCGCTGGCGCTCACCGTCGGCGCGGCCCGCCGGTCCCGCCGGCTCACCCCGGCCAAGCTGCACCCTGAACTGACCATGTGAGGATGCTCGTGGGCCGTACGGCAGCCGCGCCCGGCCCGCGCGGGTCGCTGCGGCGTACGGACGGTCGACGGGGAGGGCGAGTGACGGACGGACGGTCGCGCCGGCGGGAGGACACCCGCCAGCGCCTCTTCGTGGCGGCGGTGGAGCTCATCGCCGAGCAGGGCTTCTCCGCCACCACCGTGGACGACATCGCCGCCCGGGCCGGGGTGGCGAAGGGGACCGTCTACTACAACTTCGAGTCCAAGACGGTCCTCTTCGAGGAGTTGCTGCGGCACGGCATCGGCCTGCTCACCGCCGACTTCCGCGCCGCGGTCGACGGGCTGCCGCCCCGCGAGGCGCTCGCCGCGCTGGTCCGCGCCGAGCTGGAGTACATCCGCCGTTACCGGGCCTTCGCCCAGCTCCTGCTCTCCGAGATGTGGCGCACCAACCGGGAGTGGCAGCAGACCCTGCGGCTGCTGCGCGGCGAGGCGATCGAGGTGATCGCGGAGACCGTACGGGCCGGCGTGGCCAGCGGTGACCTGCCCGCCGACCTGGACGTGCGGACGGCCAGCTCGGCGCTGTTCGGCGTGGGTCTGGTGGTGGCCGTGGACTGGCTGGTCTTCCAGCCCGACCGCCCGATCGAGGACGTGCAGGAGGCCCTGCTGGGCATCGTCCGCCGGGTCGCCCAGACGTGACCGGCCGCCCGTAAATGGTTTGAGCCGGCCGGGCCGGACAGGAAGGCTGGAGTCACCGCCCCCACCGACCCGAGTCCGGAGGACTGTCCATGCGCCTGCTCCGCGACCTCTGGGCCACCGCACCACGTCGGATGGCGGTCGTCCTCCTGCTCATCGTGCTCGGCGCCGGCGGTCAGGCGGCCGCGTCCGCCCTGGCCGGGCCGGTGCTGGTGCACCGGTCGGTCGGCTGGTTCACCGCCCTGGCCGTGGCGCTGGTCGCCGTCGTGGTCAGCGACCTGCTCATCGGGCTGCTGATGGCCGGCCTCACCGCAGACTGGTCCGCCGACGTGCGGCGGCGGCTGTGTCGGGTGGCGCTCGGGCAGGACCTGCCCACCCTGGAGACCACCCCGGTCGGCGAGCTGCTCGACCGCATCGACAACGACGTCTACCAGGTGGCCTCCGAGATGCGGAACACCGGCGTACGCCTGGTGCAGGGGCTCGGCGTCTGCCTGCTCGCCACGGTCAGCGCGCTGGTCGTCTGGTGGCCGGCCGGCGTCGGGATGATCGTGCTGACCGTGCTGCTCGGCGTGGTGCTGCGCCGCCCCACCAGCCGGATCGCCCCGGCCCGGATGGCCGAGGAGGAGGCCTGGTCCGACCTCGCCGCCGTGATGGAGGAGGCGGTGCACGGCCAGGACGACGTGCGGACCAGCCTGGCCCGGCCGTACGTGCTGCGCCTCTACGCCCGCCGGGCCGCCGAGGTGATCGCCCGGGGCGGCCGGGTGTTCCGGATGTCCGCCCAGGTCACCGCGCTCGCCGCCGGCGGCATCCGGGCCGGCATCGCCGCCGTGGTGCTCGCCGGGGCGTGGGCGCTCGCCACCGACCGGGTCGACGGCGCCCGGCTCACCGCGATCTGGCTGCTCGCCCTCGCCTTCGGCGCGACCGTCGAGCACATCGCCCGCTGGGTGCCGCACCTGCAGTACGCGCTCGGCGCCTGGGCCCGGGTGCAGCTGCTCTCCACCGCCCCGCAGGAGCCCGCCGGCGGTCTCGCCCCGGTCGACGCGGACCTGACCGTCCGCGGGCTCACCTTCCGTTACCCCGCCGTCGGGGACGAGCGGGGGCCGGCGCTGCGCGACATCCGGCTCACCTTCGCCCGCGGCCGGTCGTACGCGCTGGTCGGGCGGACCGGGTCGGGCAAGTCGACGTTGGCGAAGGTGCTCACCCGCGCCGTGGACGTGCCGCGCGGCAGCGTGTTCCTCGGCGACACCGACCTGGTCGACCTGGACGTCGAGGCGCTGCGCCGGTGGATCGCGGTGGTGCCGCAGCGCACCGAGATCCTGGCCGGCACCCTCGCCGAGAACGTGGCCCTGTTCGACCCGGCCCTGCTCGACGACGCCACCCGGGCGCTGGAGGAGCTGGGCCTGGCCGGCTGGATCGCCGAACTGCCCGACGGGGTGCACACCCGGCTGGGTGAGGGTGGGCAGGCGCTCTCCGCCGGGCAGGAGCAGCTCGTGGCGTTCGCCCGGATCCTGGTCCGGGACCCGCAGGTGGTAATCCTCGACGAGGCCACCGCCCGGCTCGACCCGGTCACCGAGACCCGGGTACGCCAGGCCACCGAACGGCTGCTCGCCGGCCGGATCGGCATCGTCATCGCGCACCGGCTCTCCTCGGTGCGCCGCTGCGACGAGGTCGTGGTGATGGGCGACGGTGCCGTGCTGGAGGCCGGCCCGCTGCGCGAGTCCGCCCGCTTCGCCGAGCTGCTCGCCACCAGCCACGCCAGCGCGTACGCCGGGACCGGTGGTCGCCGCGGCGGGGTGGAGCTGCTCGACGGACCGGATGACGGGTGGGTCGACGGGCCGGCCGACCAGGTCACCGTGCCGCGGCAGGTCGCCGCGCCGCGTACCGAACCGCCGCCGCTGCCCACCGCGCCGCCCGCGCGGACGCTGCGGGAGATCCTGCGGCTGGGCACCAACGACCCCCGGTACGGCCTGGTCTCCATCGGCCTGTTCGTCGTGCTGACCCTGCTCGGGCTGGACGGCTCGGTGCTGCCCTGGCTCTGGGCCGAGGTGATCGCCGGGGGAGACCCCTGGCTGCCGGCGTTGGGCATCGTGGCCGCGCTGCTGGTCGTCCTGCCGCTGCCGTACCTGACCAACCTCTGGTTCCCGCAGTGGTGGATCCGGCAGATGCTGCGGATCAGCCTGCGCCTGGTGCACGGGCAGACCGGTGCCCGCCGGGTCAGCAAGCACACCCCCGCCGAGGTGGTCGCCCAGGGCGGCGACACCGAACGGGTGGTGCAGCTCGCCGACAACCTGATGGACCAGTTCATCTCGCTGGCCATCGTGATCACCATGACCCTGGTGACGGGCAGCTTCGTGCCGGGGCTGTTCTTCCTCGGGACGATGGTGGTCTCCGGGCTGGCAGCGACGCTGTTCGCGCCCCGGCTGGAACGCACGGCCGGCGGCACCGTCAAGGCCCGGGCCGCGTTCGCCACCGCGCTGGTCTCCTCGCTCTCCGCCGCCCGTACGGTGAAGCTCGCCGGCGCCACCGGGCCGGTGCTGGACCATCTCGCGGCGCTGGACACCGTCCGCAGCGACCGGCAACGCCGGGAGATCGCCATGCAGGTGTGGGCCCGGTCCACCCCGTCGATGGCCAGCGGGCTGCTGCCGATCGGGGCGTGGGCGCTCTACCTGGCCGGCGGGCTCTCCGCCGGAGCGACCCTGGTGGCGGTCTCCACCCTGGGGGCGGCCCGCTGGTTCGCCTGGACCACCGCGTCGCTGGTCTCGCACTACCCGTCGGCGCGGGTGTGGACCCGGCGGACCGTGGCGATGACCGGGGTCGGCACGTACTCCGCGGCGGTGCCGGGGGTGGACCTGGCCGCCGGGACCGCCCCGGCGCCGGAGCCGCCGCCCCGGCACCCGTTGCGCCGGCTGGAGCTCGCCGGGTTCGGCGCGCTGCACTCCGACGGCGCCCTCGCCGTCCGGGACGTCGACCTCACCGTCGACCGGGGGCAGCTGGTGCTGGTGGTCGGGCCGGTCGGCTCCGGCAAGTCGTCGCTGCTGCGGGCCCTCGCCGGGATCGTCCACCACACCGGCACGCTGCGCTGGAACGGCGAGCCGGTGACCGAGCCGGAGCTGTTCCTCCGTCCCAACCAGGTCGGGTACGTCGGGCAGCTGCCCCGGGTGCTCTCCGGCACCGTGGCCGACAACATCGCGCTCGGGCACCAGGTGGACGCCGCCGAGGCGGTGTCGACCGCCCAGCTCGACCACGACCTGGCCGCCGCCGGGGGCGGGCTCGGGCTGCTCATCGGGCACAAGGGCACCCGGCTCTCCGGCGGGCAGCTCCAGCGGCTGGCGCTGGCCCGGGCGCTGGCACCGCGTACCGAGCTGCTGGTCGCCGACGACGTGTCGTCCGCCCTGGACGTCACCACCGAGCTGGCGCTCTGGGCGGCGCTGCGGGAGCACGGGGTGACCGTGGTCGGCTCGACCGCCAAACGCGCCGCGCTGGTCCGGGCCGACCACGTCGTGGTGCTGGTCGACGGGGCGGTGGTGGCGCAGGGGTCGTGGCGCGACCTGGAGAACGACTGGGGGCACCTGGCCGGCTGATCGGCACCCAATGCGCGATATGGCGGTATCCCGGCGCCGGGATACCGCCACATCGGCGAAATAGGGGTGGGGTCAGAAGGCGCGGGTGTACTGGTTCGGCCAGTCGGGGGTGGCGCCGAGCTTGGCGGCGGCGCGGCGCGGCCAGTACGGGTCACGCAGCAGCTCCCGGCCGAGCAGCACCAGGTCAGCCTCGCCGCCGGCGACGATCTGCTCGGCCTGCTCCGGCTCGACGATCAGGCCGACCGCGCCGGTCGGCACGCCCGCGTCGCGGCGGATCCGGGCGGCCAGGGGCACCTGGTAGCCCGGGCCGACCGGGATGCTCGCCCCGGCCGAGGCGCCCCCGGAGGAGGCGTCCACCACGTCCACGCCGGCGGCGGCCAGCTCGCCGGCGAGCACCACGCTGTCCTCGACGGTCCACCCGCCGTCCACCCAGTCCGTGGCGGAGATCCGGGTGAGCACCGGCACCGCCTCGCCGACGGTGGCGCGGACCGCCCGGGCCACCTCCAGGGTGAGCCGCATCCGGCCCGCCCGGTCGCCGCCGTACGCGTCGTCCCGGTGGTTGGTCAGCGGGGAGAGGAACTCGTGCAGCAGGTACCCGTGCGCGGCGTGGATCTCCACGGCGCGGAAGCCGGCGTCCAGCGCCCGCCCGGCGGCGACGGCGAACGCCTCGACCACCCGGGCGATGCCGGCCTGGTCGAGCGCGGTCGGCCGCCGGTAGTCGGGCAGGAACGGCTCGCCGCCGGGGCCGACCGGCGTCCAGCCGCCCTCGACGACCTCGCGACCAACGCCGGCGGGACCGGCGTGCTCCGCTACGGGACGATGCGCGACCTGACCCTCGGGCTGGAGGTCGTGCTCCCGGACGGGCGGATCTGGAACGGGCTGCGCGGACTGCGGAAGGACAACACCGGCTACGACCTCAAGCAGCTGTTCATCGGCTCGGAGGGCACGCTCGGCGTGATCACCGCAGCCGTGCTGAAGCTCTTTCCCGCGGTCCGCAGCCGCGCGACGGCCTGGGTGGCCCTGCCGAACCCGCAGGCGGCGGTCGAGCTGATCGGTGTGCTCCGGGAACTGGCCGGCGACCGGCTGACCGGCTTCGAGATCATGTCCCGGCAGAGTGTGGAGTTCGTGCTGCGCCACGTGACGGGCGCGCGTGACCCGCTCGGCGACCGCCAGCCCTGGTACGCGCTGGTGGAGCTCAGCGACACGCTGCCCGCCGCCGGCCTCGACGAGGTGATCGAGTCGGCGCTGGGCGAGGCGTTCGAGAAGGGTGTGGTGGTGGACGCCGTCGTCGCCGCCGGCCCGGCGCAGGCCGCCGCCCTGTGGGCACTGCGCGAGGGCATCTCGGAGGCACAGAACCACGAGGGCCCCAGCCTCAAGCACGACGTCAGCGTGCCGGTCAGCCGCATCCCGGCGTTCGTGGCCCGCACCGACCGGGCGCTCGAGGAGGCCGTCCCGGGCATCCGGATCGTGGCGTACGGCCACATCGGCGACGGCAACCTGCACTACAACCTCAGCAAACCCGAGGGCGGCGACGACGCCGAGTTCCGGGCGCGCGCCGCGACCCTCGCCCGCGTCATCTACGACGCGGCCGGCGCGTTCGACGGGAGCATCAGCGCCGAGCACGGGCTCGGGCAGGCGAAGCGGGAGATCATCGCCGACTACAAGGACGGCCAGGAGCTGGAGCTGATGCGGGGGCTCAAGCGGCTGTTCGACCCGCGCGGGCTGATGAATCCCGGGAAGGTGCTGCCGGGCTGACGGCTGTAAGGAGCATCACTCTCGTCGATCCTTCCGCCGCTGGCTGGGCGGGGAGTAGCCTCGGCGGGCGATGACCAACGTCTGGCACCTGACCGTGCGCCTGTACGTCGACCTCCGACGGCAGGCCAGCGGCATCTGTCCGGCGCAGCCTCGTTCCTGACGCTGCCCCCGACCGCCCTCTCCCAGACCTTGGACGCATCCTCATGGCCTCCGCCCTGCGCAAGTTCCCCTTCTCTCTGCAGATCCTGCTCGGCCTCGTACTCGGCGTGGCGCTCGGCTTCCTCGCCCGCGCCAACGACCTCGCCTGGCTGACCAGCACCCTCGACACCGTCGGCCACCTCTTCGTCCAGCTCCTCAAGCTGGCCGTACCCCCGCTGGTCTTCACCGCCATCGTGGTCAGCGTGGTCAGCCTGCGCGGCGTGGCCAACGCCGCCCGGCTGGCACTGAAGACCCTGCTCTGGTTCGGCATCACCGCACTGATCGCGGTGAGCCTCGGCATCGGCCTCGGCCTGCTCACCGACCCGGGCAAGGGGGTCACCCTCGACCTGGCCGGCGCCGCCGCGCCGAAGAAGACCGGCTCCTGGACCGACTTCCTCACCGGCATCGTCCCGACCAACCCGGTCGGCGCGTTCGTCGAGGGCAACGTCCTCCAGATCGTCTTCCTCGCCCTGGTGGTCGGCGCCGCCGCCCTGCTGATCGGTGAGGCCGCCGAGCCGTTCGTGGCGCTCAACCGCTCGGTGCTGGCCATCGTGCAGAAGGCGCTCTGGTGGGTCATCCGGCTCGCCCCGATCGGCACGCTCGGCCTGATCGGCAACGCCGTCGCCTCGTACGGCTGGGACCTGCTGGCCCCGCTCGCCAAGTTCACCACCGCCGTCTACGTCGGCTGCGCGATCGTGCTCTTCGTGGTCTACCCGCTGCTGCTGGTGGCCGCCGGCCGGCTCAACCCGCTGCGCTTCTTCGCCGGCGCCTGGCCCGCCATCGAGCTGGCCTTCGTATCGCGCTCCTCGGTGGGCACCATGCCGGTGACCCAGCGCTCGGTCGAGCGGCTCGGCGTCCCCCGGGAGTACGCCTCCTTCGCGGTGCCGTTCGGCGCCACCACGAAGATGGACGGCTGCGCGGCCATCTACCCGGCCCTGGCCGCGATCTTCGTGGCGCAGGTGTTCGGGGTGCACCTGGGCGTCACCGACTACCTGCTGATCGCCTTCGTCTCGGTGGTCGGCTCGGCCGCCACGGCGGGTCTGACCGGCGCGATCGTCATGCTCACCCTGACCCTGAGCACGCTGGGCCTGCCGCTGGCCGGCGCCGGCCTGCTGCTGGCCATCGACCCGATCCTGGACATGATCCGCACCGCCACCAACGTGGCCGGCCAGGCGCTCGTGCCGACCATCGTGGCCGCCCGCGAGGGCACCCTCGACCGGACGGCGTACGACTCGGCCGGCAAGCGAGACCTGGTCGACGCGGACGAGACGGACCGGCCCGCCGAACGGCTCGCCCCCGTCCCCGCCTGAGCACGTCGCACGAAGGAGGGCCCCCGGGCCCTCCTTCGGCGTATCCGAGGAGGATCACCCGCATGAGCGCCCTGTTCACCCCGCTCGCCCTGCGCGGCGTCACCCTGCCCAACCGGGTCGCCATGGCCCCGATGTGCCAGTACAGCGCCGGCCCGGACGGCCTGCCCACCGACTGGCACCGCGTCCACCTCGGTTCCCGCGCCGTCGGCGGGGCCGGGTTGATCATCACCGAGGCCACCGCCGTGGTGCCCGAGGGTCGGATCAGCCCCCAGGACACCGGGCTCTGGTCCGACGCGCACGTCGACGCGTGGCGGCCGGTCACCGCGTTCCTCACCGCGCAGGGGGCGGTGCCGGCCGTGCAGCTGGCGCACGCCGGGTTCAAGGCGTCGACGTACCGGCCGTGGGCCGGCCACCGGGGCGGCGTGCCGGCCGCCGATCGTGCAGCTCCCCTCTGCGCCCAGCGAGAGCGGGAAGAGCTGGCCGGCGGCGGTGGCGGCCTCCTGCACCGACCGCAGGACCGCGCCGGCCTCCACCGTGATGGTCTGGTTGGCGACGTCGAGGTCGCGGACGCGCCGCATCCGGGTCAGGGAGAGCACCACCTGACGGCCGGAGAGGTCCGGGACCGCCCCGCCGCACAGCCCCGTGTTGCCGCCCTGCGGGACCACCGCCACGCCCGCCTCGGCGCACCGCGCGACGACCGCGGCCACCTCCTCCGTCCGGCCCGGCCGCACGACCGCTGCGGCGGTGCCCGCGTACGCGGCACGCCAGTCGCTGCCGTAGCCGGCCAGGTCGGCCGGGTCGGTGAGTACGGCGGCGGGCCCGACCACCTGCCGCAGTCGGCCGATGAGGTCCGCGGTCACGAGCGCTTCGCCCCCGTCGTGGTCACCGGCACCAGGCCGAGCACCCGGCGGGCGCGGGCCAGGGTGTCGCCGAGCCGGTCGGGGTCGAGCTGTCGCACCGTCTCGGTGGACGGGGCGAGCTGCTCAAGCCGTGGTCCCCACTCCGGCATCCGTTCGGGAAAGCTCGCGGCGAGCACGTCGAGCATGGTCGACGCGGCGGTCGAGGCGCCGGGCGAGGCGCCGAGCAGGGCTGCCAGGGAGCCACCCGCCGAGGTGACGATCTCGGTGCCGAAGCCCACCATCGTGCCGCGACCGCCGGTCTTCTTGAGGATCTGCACCCGCTGGCCGGCGGTCAGCAGCGTCCAGTCGTCGGCCCGCGCGGACGGCACGAACTGGCGTAGTGCGGCGGTCCGGGCGGCCGCCGACTGGGTGACCTGGCGGACGAGGTAGGCCACCAGCGAGCGGTTGTCCCGGGCGGCGGCCAGCAGCACCGGGAGGTTGCCGGGCCGGACCGAGCGCGGCAGGTCGGTCCACCGGCCGCGGGTGAGGAAGCGGGGGGAGAAGGCCGCGAACGGTCCGAAGAGCAGGCTCTCCCGCCCGTCCACGACGCGCAGGTCCAGGTGCGGCACCGAGATCGGCGGGGCGCCCGGCGCGGCGTGCCCGTACGCCTTGCCCCGGTGGGCGGCCACGAGTTCGGGCCGGTCGGTACGCAGGAACTGGCCACTGATCGGGAAGGCGCCGTACCGCCGGATCTCCGGGATCCGGGCCGACTGCAGCAGCGGCAGGGTCCCGCCCCCGGCCCCGACGAAGACGTACGGCGTCCGCAGCCGCCGGCGGTGCCCCGTCCGGCGGTCGCGGACCTGCACCAGCCAGGTGCTCCCGTGCCGGCGCAGGGACCTGACCTCCTGGTCGGTGCGTACCGTGCCGCCGCGCGCCCGCAGGGCCGACAGGAGTTGCCGGGTGAGGACGCCGAAGTCGACATCCGTCCCCTGTGTCGAGCGGGTGGCCGCCACCGGTTCGTCCCCGGTCCGGCCCCGGCACATCAGCGGCAGCCAGGCGGCGAGAGCGTCGGGGTCCTGGGTGAACTCCAGGTCGGCGAAGAGCGGATGGTCCCGCAGGGCCTCCCACCGGGCCCGCAGGTACGCCACGCCGTCCGCGCCGCGGCCGAAGCCCAGGTGCGGGACCGAGCGGACGAACGCCGCGGGCGGTCCGAGCATTCCCCGCTCCACCAGACGCGACCAGAAGACCAGGGAGGAGACGAACTGCTCGCCGATCCGTACCGCGCTCGACGCGTCCACGGTGCCGTCGGGACGGCGGGGCGTGTAGTTGAACTCGCAGAGCCCGGCGTGGCCCGTGCCGGCGTTGTGCCAGGCGCTCGAACTCTCGAGACCGGCCTCGTCGAGCCGCTCGACGACCGCGATCCGCCAGTCCGGCTGCACCTCGCTCAGCAGCACGCCCAGGGTGGCGCTCATGATCCCGCCGCCGACGAGGACGGCGTCCCAGTCCTCGTCCGAGCCGCTCCTCGACACGATCATGCCGCCACGCTAGAAGCCCGCGACGATGCCTGTCCAAGTCCGCCCGGGCATGGGTGAATACCTTCGCGGAATCGCGCTCCGAACCCGCGGGATGGTGTTCAGGTGCCGCCCAGCAGCACGGCGAGCCCGACGAGCACGGGCACGGACAGGACGGTGGTGAGCAGCACGGTGTCCCGCGCCAGCAAGGTGTCCCGGTCGTAGGACGAGGCGTAGACGAAGACGTTCTGCGCGGTCGGCAGGGCCGAGGTGACCGTGACCGCCAGCAACGCCACCCCCGAGAGGCCGGCGGCCCACCGACCGAGGGCGTAGGCCAGCGCCGGCTGGGCGAGGGTCTTCAGCGCCACGGCCAGCCACACCCGCGATGCCCCGTCGCCGGACGCGGGACGTGGTGCCCCGTGCAGGCTCATGCCGTACGCCAGCAACGCGGCGGGCACCGCGAGCGCGGCGGTGAGCTCGATTGGCTGGAGCACCAGCGGCGGCAGCTTCAGGCCGGTGGCCGCGACGAGCACACCCAGGCCGCAGCCCACCACGACCGGCGTACGGAGCGGCTGGGTGAGCAGCCGCCAGCGGGCCGGGGCGTCGCCCGCCGGATGGGAGCCGGCCAGGACGGCCAGCCCGATGGGTGCCATGACCAGCACCTGGAACAGCAGCACCGGGGCCACGAACGACGCGTCCCCGAGGACGTAGGCCGCGATGGGTACGCCCAGGTTGCCCGCGTTGACGTAGCCCGAGGCGAGGCCGCCGACCGCCAGCGCGGCCGGCGACGACCGCCAGCGCCACCGGGCCAGCGCCGCGTACAGCAGCGCGCTGAGCAGCGCGCTGCCGGCGGTGGCGACGAGGGCGGCCGACACGAGCGCCGCCGGATCGGCCTTCGCCAGCGTGAGCAGCAGCAGTGCGGGCGTCGCCACGAAGTAGGACAACCGCGACAGCACGGCCCCGGCGCCGGGGCCCAGGATGCCGGCCCGGCCGACGATCCAGCCGACGGCGATCACCGCGACCAGGGCGGCGAAGCCGCCGATGACGGCGTTCACCCGGCGGTGTCCGCGGCCGTGCCGCTCATGCCGCGGCGGATCCGGCGTCCGCCGGCCGCCGCGCGGCGGCCGGCGGCGCGACGGCGGTCCGGATGGTCATCGGGGCAGCTCGAGAACGCCGTCGACCCGCCGCGGGATGGCGCGGTAGTCGTCGGCGAGCTCGGGCGGGAGCAGGTCGGCGGGTGCCCCCTGCCAGGTGACCGGGCGCAGGAACCGCCGGATCGCCGTGGTGCCCACGGAGGTGTGCTGCGTGTTGGTCGACGGCCACGGCCCACCGTGGTGCTGGGCCCAGGAAACGGCCACGCCGGTCGGGTAGGCGTCGTAGATCAGCCGACCGGCCCGCGGGCGCACCTGCTCGGAGACCGCCAGGGGCAGCTCCGTCTCGCCCTGGCCGCGCAGCACGGTCGCGGTCAGCGACGAGGGCATCCCGTCCAACGCGGCGAACAGCTCGGTTGGACCGTCGTAGCGGGCCACCACCGACACCGGCCCGAAGCACTCCTCGGTGACCTGTGGCGGCAGCCCCCGCGCCGACGTCGCCAGCAGCAGCGGCGCCGCCTCGAAGCCGGCACCCTCCGGCTCCGCACCGCGGGCCAGCACCGTGACGCCGGGCGCCGCGGCGAGGCCGCCGGCGATCCGGTCGTACGCGGCGGCGATGCCCTCGTTGAGCAGCACCGGAGCGCCGCTCGCCCGGACCGCCTCCGCCATGGCGTCGACCACCGCGTCGCCGTCCGGGCCGCCCGGCACGAACACCAGGCCGGGCTTGGTGCAGAACTGGCCGCCGCCGAGGGTGAAGGAGCCGACGAGTTCGCCGCCGATCGCCGACCCCCGCTCCGCGGCCGCCTGCGGCGTCACGACGACGGGGTTGAGGCTGCTGAGCTCACCGAAGAACGGCACCGGGTCGGGCCGCCGCTCGATGATCTGCAGCAGCGCCCGCCCGCCGGTGACCGAACCGGTGAAGCCCACGGCCCGGATCGCCGGGTGCGCGACGAGGTCCGCGCCGGCCGGCATGCCGTGGACCAGGCCCAGTGTGCCGTCGGGTGCGCCGGCCTTGCCGGCGGCGGTCGCCAGGATGTCGAACACCAGCTGCGAGGTGGCGGGGTGGGAACCGTGCGCCTTGACCACCACCGGGCAGCCGGCCGCGAGCGCCGAGGCGGTGTCGCCGCCGGGCACGGAGAAGGCCAGCGGGAAGTTGCTGGCGCCGAAGACCGCGACCGGGCCGATCGGGACGAGCATCCGGCGCAGGTCGGGGCGGGGACCCATCGGGGTGTCGCCGGCGTGGTCGATCGTCGCCTCGAGGTAGCTGCCCTCGTCCAGCACCTCGGCGAACAGGCGCAGCTGGTAGCAGGTTCGGGTGAGCTCGCCGGTCAGCCGGGTCGGGCCGAGCGCCGTCTCCCGGTCGGCGACGGCGACGACGTCCTCGCGCCGGGCCTCGAGCGCGTCGGCGAGGGTACGCAGCAGCGCCGCCCGCCCGCCGCGGCCGAGCGCCTCCAGGCCGGGGGCGGCGGCGAGGGCGGCCGCGCAGAGCCGGTCCACCTCGGCGGTGGTCGTCTCCTGGGCGACGACCTCGACCGCCTGGCCGGTCCGGGGGTCGATGCTGACGACGTCGGACATGCGGATTACCTCCAAGGTGTGGTTCAGCGGGCGGCGGTGACGTGGACCCGGTCCACGGTCCAGGCGCGGGCCTGCTCGCTCAGCGTGACGCCCAGGCCCGGCCGCTCGGAAAGGTACATGCGCCCGCCGCGCGTCTCCAGGCGCTCGTTGAACAGCGGGTACAGCCAGTCGAAGTGCTCCACCCAGGGCTCGTGCGGGTAGGCGGCCGCCAGGTGCACGTGGATCTCCATGGCGAAGTGCGGCGCCAGTTGCAGGTTGCTGTGGTCGGCCAGCGTGGCGAGCTTGAGGAACTGGGTGATGCCGCCGATGCGGGGGGCGTCGGGCTGGAGGATGTCCACCGCGCCGGCGCGGATCAGTTCGTAGTGCTCCGCGACGCTGGTCAGCATCTCGCCGGTGGCCACCGCGGTGTCCAGCGACCGGGCGAGCTGGGCGTGCCCCTCGGCGTCGTACGCGTCCAGCGGCTCCTCGATCCACACCAGCCCGAACTCCTCCAGCGCCCGGCCGACCCGCATGGCGGTTGGCCGGTCCCACTGCTGGTTGGCGTCGACCATGAACGGTACGGCCTCGCCGAGGTGTTCCCGGACGGCGCGGACCCGGCGCAGGTCCTCCGCCGAGTCGGGCTGGCCCACCTTGATCTTGATGCCGCCGACGCCCGACTCCAGGGTCCGCGTCGCGTTCTCCAGCACCTGCTCGATCGGCTCGTGCAGGAAGCCCCCGGAGGTGTTGTAGCAGCGGACCGAGTCGCGGTGGGCGCCCAGCAGCTTGGCCAGCGGCAGCCCGGCCCGCTTCGCCTTGAGGTCCCAGAGTGCGACGTCGATCGCGGCCAGCGCCTGGGTGGCCGCGCCGCTGCGCCCGACCGAGGCGCCGGCCCAGACGAGCTTGGTCCAGAGCCGGCCGATGTCGCTGGGGTCCTCGCCGATCAGGTCGGGGGCGACCTCCCGGGCGTGCGCGAACTGGGCCGGCCCGCCGGCCCGCTTGGAGTAGCTGAAGCCGACGCCCTCGAAGCCGGCCTCGGTGCGGATCTCGGCGAAGAGGAACGCCACCTCCGTCATCGGCCGCTGCCGGCCGGTGAGCACCTTCGCGTCGCTGATCCCGGTGGGCAGCGGCAGGGTGACCGACGAGAGGGTCACCGACTCGATCCGGTCGAGCACGGCGGAAGGGTTGGCGCTGGTCATGTCTCTCCTTGCTCGGGCGTCAGGGCGGTCGTCAGCGGACCAGGCAGGGGCGCTTGGGGTCGAACGCCCAGCCGGGGACGAGGTACTTCATCGCGACCGCGTCGTCGCGGGCGCCGAGGCCGTGCGCCAGGTACAGCTCGTGCGCGGCCGCCAGGGCGTCGCGGTCCAGCTCGATCCCCAGTCCGGGCGCGGTGGGCACGGCGATCCGCCCGTCCCGGATGCGCAGCGGCGCCCGGGTGAGCGACTGCCCGTCCTGCCAGATCCAGTGCGTGTCGAGGGCGGTGATCTCGCCGGGGGCGGCCGCGCCCGCGTGGGTGAACATCGCCAGCGAGATGTCGAAGTGGTTGTTGGAGTGCGAGCCCCAGGTGAGGCCGAACTCGTGGCACAGCTGGGCGACCCGGACCGAGCCGCGCATCGTCCAGAAGTGCGGATCGGCCAGGGGGATGTCGACCGCGTTCGACCGGACCGCGTGGGCCAGCTGGCGCCAGTCGGTGGCGATCATGTTGGTGGCCGTCGGCAGGCCGGTGCGCCGCCGAAACTCCGCCATCACCTCGCGACCGGAGAATCCGCCCTCGGCGCCGACCGGATCCTCCGCGTACGCCAGCACACCGTGCAGGTCGCGGCAGAGCTCGACGGCCTCGGCCAGCAGCCAGCCGCCGTTCGGGTCGAGCGTGATGCGGGCGTCCGGGAACCGCGCGGCGAGGGCGCGGACCGCGGCGATCTCCTGCTCGCCGGCCAGCACGCCACCCTTGAGCTTGAAGTCGGTGAACCCGTAGCGGGCGCGCGCCGCCTCGGCCAGCGCCACGATCGCGTCGGGGGTCAGCGCCGGTTCCCGGCGCAGCCGCTCCCAGTCGTCGGCGGGGTCGGGTTCGGCGAGGTAGGGCAGGTCCGTGCAGCGGCGGTCACCGACGTAGAAGAGGTAGCCGAGCATCGGCACTGCGTCGCGTTGCTGCCCGTCGCCGAGCAACTCCGCCACGGGCACGCCGAGGTGCTGGCCGAGCAGGTCCAGCAGCGCGGACTCCAGCGCGGTCACCGCGTGGACCGTGGTCCGCAGGTCGAAGGTCTGCAGCCCGCGCCCGCCGGCGTCGCGGTCGGCGAACGCGTCGCCGACCGCGCGCAGCAGCCGGGCGTACCGGGCGATCGGCTGCCCGACCAGCAGCGGGCCGGCCTCCTCGATGGTGCGGCGGATCGCCTCGCCGCCGGGCACCTCGCCGACACCGATCCGGCCCTCGCTGTCCGTGACGATGGCGATGTTGCGGGTGAAGAAGGGCCCGTGCGCGCCGCTGAGGTTGAGCAGCATGCTGTCGTGCCCCGCGACGGGCACCGCCTCGACACGGGCCACGGTCGGGGTGCGGCCGGTCATCGCCATCCTCTCGGTGTCGGTGAGCTGGTCAGGAGATCTTCTCGATCAGGGTGGTCAGCTCGGCGAGCTCGGTCTCGGTCAGGTCGGCCAGCGGGGGCCGGACCGGGCCGCCGTCGCGGCCGACCGCGGTCAGGCCGGCCTTGATGATGGAGACGGCGTACCCCTTGGCCCGGTCCCGGATGTCCAGATAGGGGATCACGAAGTCGGTGAGCATCCGGTAGACCGCGGGCCGGTCCTGGGCGCGGACGGCCGCGTAGAACCGGAGCGCGAACTCGGGCAGGAAGTTGTACAGCGCCGAGGAGTAGGTGCTCACGCCGAGTTGCAGCAGCGGCAGGGCGAACGTCTCGGCCGTCGGCAGCCCGCCGATGTAGATGAGCCGGTCGCCGACCCGGGCGTACGTGCGGGTCATCCGCTCGATGTCGCCGATGCCGTCCTTGAGCCCGATCAGGTTCGGGTTGCGGTCGGCGATCTCGGCGACGGTGGCGTCGGTGAGCACCGCGTTCGCCCGGCTGTAGACGATGACGCCGAGGTCGGTCGCGCGGCACACGGCGCTGATGTGCTCGACCAGGCCGTGCTGGCTGGCCTCGGTGAGGTACGGCGGGAACAGCAGCACGCCGTCGGCGCCGGCGGCCTGGGCGGCCTGTGCCTGGGCGACGGAGAGGGCGGTGCCGCCGGTCGCCGGCGCGATGACCGGGACCTTGCCCGCCACCTCGTCGACGGCGGCCCGGACGACCCGGTCCAGCTCGGCGGAGGTGAGCGAGAAGCCCTCGCCGGTGCCGCCCGCGGCGAACAGGCCGGCGACGTCGAAGCTCGCCTGCCAGGCCAGGTGCTCGCGGTACCGGGCCTCGTCGAACTGCAGGTCGGCGTCGAAGTGGGTGACGGGGAAGGAGAGCAGGCCCGACTTCAGGCGGTCAGCGAGAGCGTCCGGGGATAGCAGCGTCACGGTGATCGTGTCCTTGGGTCCAGCGGGTCCGCGCCGCAGCCGATCAAGGGCGCGGACGGTGGTCGGGGTCACCGTAGGAACCGTTGACGATGCATGTCCAAGAGTTCTTCCGCATCGAGCGATGCTCGGGAGGTATCAAGAGTCGCCGGCCCGCCGCTCCAGCACCTCGAGCGCCCGCCACAGGGCAGGGTTCTTCGATTCCCTGGCCCACAGCAGGTGGAGCTCCGCCGGCTTGGGCGTGGGTGTCTCCAGCCGGACGAACGCCACCCCCTCGATGGGCAGCCGCGCGGCGGACTCGGGGACGAAGGCGACGCCCCGACCGGCCGCCACGAGCCAGAGCATGGTCAGCACCTGGCTCACCGTGTGCACGGTGTTCTCCGCGGCGATGGGTACCACGCCCGCGACCAGGTCGTAGAAGTACTTCGCCCTGGTCGGCGAATGCATGACCACCGGCTCGCCCGCCAGGTCCGCGGCCGTCGCCGGCCGGCCCAGCTCCAGCAGCCGATGGCCCACCGGCGCGGCGACGAGCAGCGCCTCCCGGTGCAGCAGCCGCGAGCCGAAAGCCTCCTCGTCGAAGGGTGGCCGGGCCAGTCCGAGGTCGACCTCCTCCTTGAGCAGGCCGGCCACCTGCTCGCGGGTCACCATCTCGGCCAGCTCGACGGCGACGTCGGGCAGCTCGCGGCTCAGCTCGTTGAGCAGTTCGCCGAGGACCCCGTACGCCGAGGCGGCGGTGAATCCGATCCGGATCATCCCGCTGGCCCCGGACGACACCCGTCTGGCCAGCTCGGGAGCGGTGTCGGCGAGAATGAGCAGGCGGCGGGCCTCGACCAGGAACGCCGCGCCGGCCGCGGTGAGGGTGACCCGCCGGTTGTCCCGCTCCAGCAGCTGCGCGCCCACGATCCGCTCCAGCTTCTGGATCTGCCGACTCAAGGGGGGCTGCGTCATCTGCAGCCGGGCGGCCGCACGACCGAAGTGCAGCTCCTCGGCCACCGTTACGAAGCCGCGAAGTTGCTCCAACGTAAAGGCCATGTCAAGAAGGTATCAATTGATGCTCCATTGGATTTGGACAGGCATGAGCCCACGTTCCTAGGCTCCGGTCATTCAGGCGTCCGTGACCCCACTCACAGCGCCCACCGATGAAACATGGCTGTGCTAAGAGGAGAACCACATGACGATCAAGCGCGTGCGCCGGTGGGCGACGGCGGGTGCCGGGTTCGCCCTGGCCCTCTCGCTCGCCGCCTGCGGCGGCAATGTCGGCGGCGGCGGCTCCGACGACGCAAAGTTTCCGGGGAAGTCCCCGATCACCATCCTGGTCGGGCAGGACCCGGGCGGCAGCACCGACCTCATCGCGCGGGCGCTCGCCGACAAGGTCTCCAACGACCTCGGCGTCCCGGTGACCGTCGAGAACAAGCCCGGCGCCAACGGCGGCCTGGCCGCCAAGGAGCTGGCCGGCAAGAAGGCCGACGGGCACACCCTGATGGTCTACAACGGCAGCCTCGCCTACATCACGCCGCTGGCCGTCGCCGCGGGCCAGGCACCTGACATGGCCGACTACGACATCGTCACCGGCATCAGCCAGGACGACTACGTGATGGTCACGGCCGCCAAGTCCGGCTTCAAGACCGTCGACGACCTGGCCAAGGCCGGCCGCCCGATCACCTTCGGCACCACCGGCGTCGGCACCGGCAGCCAGCTGTCGCAGGAGCTGCTGTTCCGCCAGGCGAACATTCCGGCCAAGGCCGTTCCCTTCAAGGGCGGGTCGCCCACCCTCACCGCGGTGCTCGGCGGCCAGGTGGACGTCGGCTCGGTCCAGCTGGGCGAGGCCATCGAGCAGGTCAAGGCCGGCAAGCTCACCCCGATCGTGACGTTCGCCGAGAAGCGCCCGACGTACCTGCCCGACACCCCGACCGCGGTGGAGGCCGGCCACGACGTGCCCGTGCAGCAGTCGCGGGCGATCTTCGCCCCGAAGGGCACGCCGAAGGAGGTCATCGACGCCCTGCGCGCCTCGTTCCAGAAGGCGTTCCAGGCCGATGCCTACAAGAAGTTCAACGAGGACAACCTGCTCACCCCCAACGAGGTGGACGGCGAGGAACTGCGCAAGCAGTGGACCGCGAACCTGGACAAGTACCGCGCTGTCGTCCAGAAGTACAACATCCAGCTCGGCGAGGCGAAGTGAGTTCGGTCCACCACGAAACACCGGGCAGCCCCGGCGGCGACACCGCCGCCGGGGCCACCCCCCGGGGCGGTGATTCCGCCGGCGAGGAGCTCAGCCTCGAGGAGGCGATCCACCGCGTCGAGGAAGCCGAGCACGAGGGCCGCCCGCCCGCCGCCGGGACGCTCAGCAACACCCTGACCGCCGGGGCGGTCGTGGCGCTCGGCATCGCCGCGCTCATCGGCTCCAGCAGACTCGGCCTCGGGACCGCTCGCAGCCCCGAGGCCGGCACCTGGCCGCTACTGGTCAGCGGCGCGCTCGTCCTGCTGGGCCTGGGCCTGCTCGCCACGGCCCGGCGCACCACTGACGCCGAGCGGTTCTCCCGGGCCAGCCTGCTGGTCCTCGGCGGCCTGGCCACCATGGTCGTCTTCGTCGCGGTCATCAGCGTGATCGGCTTCGAGATCCCGGCCGCCCTGCTCGCCTTCGTCTGGCTGCGGGTCCTGGGCCGGGAGGGCTGGCGCACCTCGATCCTCACGAGCCTGGGTGTGGTGGTCGCCTTCTATCTCCTGTTCGTGGCGGCCTTCTCGGTCCCCATCCCGCACCTGTTCTAGGAGGGTCCGTGGATTTCGCCCCGGTGCTCCACGGCTTCGGCGTCGTACTGGAGCCGACCAACCTGCTCTACTGCCTGATCGGCGTCGTCATCGGCATGCTGATCGGCGTCCTGCCCGGCCTCGGCCCAGCAGCGACCATCGCGATCCTGCTGCCGGTCACCTTCGGCATCGAGCCGGTGACCGCGGTGATCATGCTCGCCGGCATCTTCTACGGCGCCCAGTACGGCGGCACCATCACCTCCGTCCTTCTGCGGCTCCCCGGCGAGGCGTCCTCCGTGGTGACCGTCTTCGACGGCCACGCGATGGCCCGCCAGGGCCGGGCCGGCACCGCACTCGGCATCGCCGCCATCGGCTCCTTCGTCGGCGGCACCGTCTCGATCATCGCCCTGACCCTCGTCGCCCCTCTGGTGGCGGGCTTCGCCCTGGACTTCGGCCCGCCCGAGTACACGGCCCTGGCCCTGCTCGGCATTCTGCTGGTCGCCACGATCAGCAGCGGCGGACGCCTCAAGGCGGTCATCGCCGCGTGCGTCGGCCTGCTGCTCGCCACCGTCGGCCAGGACGGCTTCACGGGCGCCGAGCGGTTCACCTTCGACAACCTGTCGCTGGCCGACGGCCTGGATTTCGTCCCGATCGCCATGGGACTCTTCGGCCTCGGCGAGATCCTCTACAACCTCGAGGAACGCCATCGGGCCGCGCAGGCCCCGGTCGCCGTGGCGAACGTGTGGCCGTCGCGGGCCGACCTGCGTCAGTCGTCCGGGGCGATCGGCCGTGGCTCCCTCGTGGGCTTCGTGCTGGGCATCCTGCCCGGCGGCGGCGCCACCCTCTCCTCGCTGGCCGCGTACGCGCTTGAGAAGCGCCGCGCCAAGCACCCCGAGCGGTTCGGCAAGGGCGCCGTCGAAGGCGTTGCCGCGCCGGAGACGGCCAACAACGCTGCCGCCACGTCGTCGTTCATCCCACTGCTCACCCTCGGCATCCCGGCCAACGCGACCATGGCGGTGATCTTCGGCGCGCTGCTGATCCAGGGCGTGACCCCCGGCCCGCAGTTGGTCGAGCAGGACCCCGACCTGTTCTGGGGCGTGGTCAACTCGATGTACATCGGCAACATCCTGCTGCTGATCATGAGCATCCCGCTGGTCGGCCTGTTCGTGAAGATCCTCAAGGTGCGGGCCACGATCCTCGCCCCCGTCACGGTGTTGATCACGCTGATCGGCGTCTACACGGTGCGAAACAGCGTCTTCGACATTGGTCTGGTGATCGTCTTCGGCGCCCTCGGCTACCTGATGAAGAAGCTCGGCTTCGACCCGGGCCCGCTGGTGCTGGCCTTCGTGCTGGGCTCGCTGCTGGAGGACTCCCTGCGCCGCTCGCTGCTGATCTTCGACGGCGACGCGACCGGCTTCTTCACCCGGCCGATCTCCGGGACCCTGTTCGTCGTGTTCCTGCTCGTGGCCCTGCTGCCGCCGCTGCGCACCGCCCTCCGCCGGCGCCGGCCGGCGGCCGTCCCGTCGGAGACCGCAACTCAGGACAAGGAGCTCGTGTGACCGTCCTCGCCGCCTACCTCCCCACCCCCGAGGGCAACGCCGCCTTCACCGCCGCGCTCGCCGAGGCCGGCCGGCGCCAGGAACGGCTGGTGGTGCTCAACACCCCGCGGGAGGGCGCCCTGGTCAGCGCCGACCTGGCCGACGAGGACACCGTGGCGGCGCTCGTCGAGCGCGCGACGGCCGCCGGGGTCGACGTCGAGTTCCGCCAGGAGGCGCACGCCGGGGACCTCGCCGACGAGGTGGTCCGCGTCGCCGAGGCGATCGACGCCTCGGTGATCGTGATCGGCCTGCGCCGCCGCTCGCCGGTGGGCAAGCTGATCATGGGCAGCGCGGCGCAGCGCATCCTGCTCGACGCCGACCGGCCCGTGCTCGCCGTCAAGCCCTGACCGCCGCCGGCCGGACCCGGCCGCGAGTCAGGCCGGGTCCGGTCGCGCCGGCACCCCGCCGCGGGCCAGGCCGAGCCGGGCGGCGGTGGCCAGGCCCCAGAGGGCGGCCACCGCCAGCAGCAGCCGCTCCAGCACACCCACCAGGCCGCCCCGCCCCACGGTCAGCATGGCCAGCCCGATCGCCGCGGAGAGCGGCAGGGCCAGCGTCACCCCGACCCCGGCGATCCGGCGCAGCGGCGGGTCCACGACCGGGGCGACGACCAGGGCCAGCATCGCGAAGACCACCGCGGCGGTGGCGGCGATGCTCGCGCCGCCGTGCACCAGGTCCGCCACGGTGGCGGCCTCGAACGGCGGTAGCGGGCAGCCGGCGCTGCACGTCACCGCGCCGGAGAGCACCGTGCCGGCCCCGCCGACGGCGAGCAGCACCGCCGCCGGGCGCAGCGCCGAAGGCAGCGCCGCCGCGAGCAGCAGCAGCGCCGCCGCCAGGGCGAAGACCCCGATCCGGTACGCCCCGGCGTACCCGCTGTCGGTGACGCCGGCCTCGCTGACGTACCCGGTCAGGCCCGGACCGGGACCGGCGACCACGGCGACCGTCACGGCGACCGTGCCGGCCACGATGCAGCCGGCGGCGGCGGACGCGGCGGCGGCCCGGATTACGCCGGGATCAGCCACGCCCGTGCGGCGTGGTCCAGCCGGACAGGTCCGGACCGAGCGGCACGATCCGGGTCGGGTTGATCATCTCGTGGGTGGCGTAGTAGTGCCGCTTGATGTGGTCGAAGTCCACCGTCTCGCCGAAGCCCGGGGTCTGGAACAGGTCCCGGGCGTACGCCCAGAGCACCGGCATCTCGGTGAGCTTCTGCCGGTTGCACTTGAAGTGCCCGTGGTACGCCACGTCGAAGCGGACCAGCGTGGTGAACAGCCGCACGTCCGCCTCGGTGATCTGATCGCCCATCAGGTAGCGGCGCCCGGACAGCCGCTCCGACAGCGCGTCCAGCCGGGCGAAGAGCGCCGTGTACGCCTCGTCGTACGCCTGCTGCGAGGTGGCGAAGCCGCACCGGTAGACCCCGTTGTTGACGTCCCGGTGGATCTCCGCCATCAGCGCGTCCATCTCCGGGCGCAGCTCGACCGGGTAGAGGTCCGGCGCGCCCGGCTTGTGGAACCGCCGCCACTCCGTGGAGAAGTCCAGGGTGAGCTGCGGATAGTCGTTGGTGACCACCCGCCCGGTCAACGTGTCCACCAGGGCCGGCACGGTCACCCGGCCGGTGTAGTCCGGGTCGGTCGCCAGGTACGCGTCGGAGAGGAAGCTGATCCCCAGCACCGGGTCGAAGCCGTCCGGATCGAGCGCGAACCGCCAGCCCCGCTCGTCCCGGATCGGGTCGACCGTGCCCAGCGAAATCACGTCCTCCAGCCCGAGCAGGCTGCGGACGATCCGGGCCCGGTGCGCCCACGGGCAGGCCCGGCACCAGATCAACCGGTACCGGCCGGCCTCCAGCGGCCAGCGGTCCTGGTCGTCGGGGCCACCGCCCTCCGGGGAGGTCGAGTGCGGGGTGACCCGACCGGTGAACCGGTTGGGCTGGCGGACGAACTCCCCGCTGCGGGTGCTCTCTGCGCTGAACTGGGCCCGGGCCATGCCGTCAACCTATCCCGTTCCGGGCGCGGATATCCTGGCGCCGGGCGTCCCCGGACCCGGGGGACGCCGCCGCCAGCCCCTTCCCACCCCCGAAGGACGCAGCACCATGACCGTGGCATACCTCGTGGCCGGAGTCCGCACCCCGATCGGCCGGTACGCCGGCGCCCTCGCCGGGGTACGCCCCGACGACCTGGCCGCGCACGTGATCCGCGAGTTGGTCGCCCGGCACCCGTCGGTGGACTGGGCCCGCACCGACGACGTGATCCTCGGCTGCGCCAACCAGGCCGGCGAGGACAACCGCAACGTGGCCCGGATGGCGGCGCTGCTCGGCGGGCTGCCCGAGGAGGTCCCGGGCAGCACGGTCAACCGGCTCTGCGGCTCCGGCCTGGACGCCCTCGCCACCGCCGCCCGCGCGATCGCCGCCGGGGAGGCCGACCTGGTGGTCGCCGGTGGGGTGGAGAGCATGAGCCGGGCGCCCTTCGTCATGCCGAAGGCGGCCACCCCGTTCTCCCGCACCGCCGAGGTGTACGACACCACCATCGGCTGGCGGCTGGTCAACCCGCTGATGAAGCAGGGCTGGGGGATCGACTCGATGCCGGAGACGGCGGAGAACGTGGCCGCCGAGTTCGGCGTCGACCGCGCGGCGCAGGACGAGTTCGCCCTGCGCTCCCAGCAGCGCGCCGCCAAGGCGCAGGCCGACGGCCGGCTGGCCGAGGAGATCGTGCCGGTGACCGTGCCGGCCGGCCGGCGCGAGACGAAGCTGGTCGAGGTCGACGAGCACCCCCGGGACACCTCGCTGGAGAAACTCGCCGCGCTGCCCACCCCGTTCCGCGAGGGCGGCACGGTCACCGCCGGCAACTCGTCCGGCGTCAACGACGGCGCGGTGGCCCTGCTGGTCGCCTCCGAGGCCGCCGTCTCCCGCTACGGTCTCACCCCGCTGGCCCGGGTGACCGGCGCGGCGGCGGCCGGTGTGCCGCCCCGGATCATGGGCATCGGTCCGGTCCCGGCCACCCGCAAGCTGCTCGACCGGCAGGGCCTGCGCCTGGCCGACGTCGACGTGATCGAGCTGAACGAGGCGTTCGCCGCCCAGTCCGTGGCGGTGCTGCGCGAACTGGGGCTGCCGGAGGACGCCGAGCACGTCAACCCGAACGGCGGCGCCATCGCCCTCGGCCACCCGCTGGGTGCCAGCGGCGCCCGGCTGGCGCTCACCGCCGCGCTGGAACTGCGCCGCCGGGGCGGCCGGCGAGCCCTCGCCACCATGTGCATCGGCGTCGGGCAGGGCATCTCGCTGCTGCTGGAGTCGGCGGCCTGACCGGGCCTCGCGGGCCGGGCGGCACACCGTCGTACGGCCCGCCGGCGTCGACAGTGGATCTCCCGTACCTGGTGGGCCGCGCCTAGAGTGGTCAGGACAACACGTTCCGCGGGTCGGCCGGTGTCCCTTCCGCACCGGGCGGCCCCGCCTACGCGGCGACGACCTGGGGGCCGAGCGATGCAGACACCGGACGGACTTCCCGCCGAGATCGACCTGACCCGGCCCAGCGCGGCCCGGGTCTACGACTACTTCCTCGGCGGCGCGCACAACTTCCAGATCGACCGGCAACTCGCCGAGCAGATCGCCAGCATGACGCCGCACCTGCCGGCCACCATGCGCGCGGGCCGGGAGTTCCTGCGCCGGGCGGTCCGGGTGCTGCTCGACGCCGGCATCGACCAGTTCCTCGACATCGGCTCGGGCATCCCCACCGTCGGCAACGTGCACGAGGTCGCCCAGGCGGCCAACCCCGAGGCCCGGATCGTCTACGTCGACATCGACCCGGTCGCCGTGGCGCACAGCCAGGAGCTGCTGGCCGGCAACGACCGAGCGGTCGCCATCCTGGCCGACCTGCGCGACCCGAAGCTGATCCTGGACGAGGCCCGGTCCAGCGGGCTGATCGACCTCGACCGTCCGCTCGGCATCCTGCTCGCCGGGGTGGTCCACTTCATCCCCGACGCCGACCGGCCCGCCGACATCCTGGCCACCCTCCGGGCCGCCGCCGCGCCGGGCAGCTACCTGGTCATCTCGCACTCCACCTACGAGGACCAGCCGCAGGAGATGCTCGACGCGCAGCGGCTGTCGGCGCGTACCGCCACCGAGATCACGCTCCGCTCCCGGGCCGAGGTGACCGGCTTCTTCGGCGACTGGACCGTGCTGGAGCCGGGCGTGGTGCACATGCCGCTGTGGCGGCCCGACTCGCCGTCCGACGTGGACGAGCATCCCGAGCGGTTCGGGGCGTTCGGTGGCGTCGCCCGGTACGACCGGCCAGCCGGCTGAGCCGACATGCGCGCCCCCGACGGGGACGACCTCAGCCGGCCGGGTGCCGCCGCGTACGCCGCGGAATGGGCCCGGGCGGTGCGGCGGCTCGGGTTCGTACCGATGAGCGCGGCCGAGACGGAGCGGCTGCTGCTGGCGCACGCCGTACGCCTGGGCCAGGCGCTGCGCGCCCCGACCTTCGCCGCCGAGGCCGGAGAGGACGTGGGGCGGGCCCTGGTGGCGGCGCACCTCACCGAGCCGGGGGTGCTGGACTGGTCGGTGCGGGCGCTCGGCGACCGCTTCCTGGCCTCGGTGCTGCCGAGCCACGCGGAGCTGCCCGAGGCGCGGGACCGGGTCGCCGCGCTGCAGGGCGCGCTCGCCGCCGGCTTCGCCCGGGCGCTGCGCGACCGGACCTTCCACCAGCAGGAGCGGATCGCCCGCTCGGCCTGGCAGGCCCGGGACGCGGTGGAGCAGGCCCTCCGGGACAGCGAGGCGCGCTTCCGCGCCGTCTTCGTGGGCGCGGCGATCGGGATCGGCATCGCCGGCGTGGACGGGCGGATCATCGACGTCAACCAGTCGTTCGCGGACATGCTCGGCTACTCGGTCGCCGAGCTGCGCCAGACCAACGTGGCCACGCTGTTCTACACCGACGACGCGGCCGGCATGTGGGAGCTCTACCAGGAGCTGATCGAGGGGAAGCGGGACAGCGCCCGAGTGGAGAAGCGCTACCACCGCAAGGACGGCACGGTCGTCTGGACCGACCTGGCCGTCTCCCTCATCCGGAACGACGACGGGCGCCCCCGGTTCACCGTCGCCATGATCGAGGACATCACCGAGCGGCACGAGCTCCAGCAGCGGCTGCGCTTCCAGGCGTTGCACGACCCGCTCACCGGCCTGCCCAACCGGACGCTCTTCTTCGAGCGGCTGGGCGAGGTCTTCGACCGGGCCGGTCCGGAGCAGCGGGTCGGGCTCTGCTTCCTCGACCTGGACGGCTTCAAGGCGATCAACGACAGCCTCGGCCACGACCTCGGTGACCGGCTGCTCAAGGTGATCGCCCGGCGGCTGTCCGACTGCGTGGCCGGCCGCGGCCACCTGGTGGCCCGGATGGGCGGCGACGAGTTCGTCATCCTGGTCGACTCCGACGGTGGCCTCGACGACGCGGTGGAGGTGGCCGAGCTGGCCCTGGCCGCGGTGTCCGCCCCGGTCCACGTCGGGACCCAGCAGCTCGCCGTCTCGGCCAGCATCGGCATCGTCGAGTGCCCGGTGGCGGAGACCAGCGCCGCCGAGCTGATGAAGGCGGCCGACACCACGCTCTACTGGGCCAAGGCCGAGGGGCGGGGCCGCTGGGCGGTCTACGACCCGGAGCGCAGCGCGGCGGACATCGCCCGCTCCGCGCTGGCCGCGCGGCTGCCCGCCGCGCTGGACCTGGGCGAGTTCGTGCTGCACTACCAGCCCATCGTGTCGCTGCTCGACGGATCCATGGTGGCGGTGGAGGCGCTGGTCCGCTGGCAGCACCCGGAGCTGGGGCTGATCGGCCCGGACCGGTTCATCGGGCTGGCCGAGGAGACCGGCCTGATCGTGCGCCTGGGCGCCTGGGTGCTGAAGCAGGCGTGCCGGGACGCGGAGGGCTGGCGGCGGGCGTACCCGGAGGCCCGGCTGGTGGTCAGCGTCAACCTGGCCGCCCGGCAGGCCGACGACCCGGCGATCGTGGAGACCGTCGCCGAGGCGTTGCAGCACACCGGGCTCCCCGCCGACCTGCTGCAACTGGAGCTGACCGAGAGCGCCGTGATGGGTAGCGGCGGGGAGCCGCTGCGCGCCCTGCACCAGCTCGCGGACCTCGGCGTCCGGCTGGCCATCGACGACTTCGGCACCGGGTACTCGAACCTGGCGTACCTGCGGCGGCTGCCGATCCACTGCCTGAAGCTGGCCGGCCCGTTCGTGGAGGGGATCCGGGCCGACGGGGCGGACGCCGTCGCCGACCACCGGGACGAGCGGATCGTCGACGCGCTGGTCCGGCTGGCCCACGCGGTCGAGCTGTGGGTGACCGCCGAGGCGGTGGAGACGGCGGCGCAGGCGGAGCGGCTGCGGGCGCTGCGCTGCGACACCGGGCAGGGCCGCTTCTTCGGCGCCCCGGCCCCGGCCGACCAGATCCGACGTCGGCTGGCTGGTGAGGAGGCGGCGGCGTGAGCGGCTCGACACCGGTCGCGCCCACCGCCGGATCAAGGGAGGCGGCGTGGACCTGACCGACACGCAGGCGCTGGTCTCGGTGGTGGCCGGGCTGGCGATCCTGGCCGGGCTGGCCGGGGTGGTGGTGCCCGGGCTGCCGGCGCTGCCGTTGTGCTGGGCCGGGGTGCTGGTGTGGGCGCTCTTCAGCGGCGCCGGCGCGGGCCGCTGGGCGGTGCTCGCCGCGGCCACCGTGGTCGCCGTCGGCGGCGGGGTCGTCAAGTATCTCTGGCCGGGGCGGAACCTCAAGCGGACCGGGGTGCCCACCTCGTCGCTGCTGGCCGGGGGCGTGCTCGGGCTGGTCGGGTTCTTCGTCATCCCGGTGGTGGGTCTGCCGATCGGCTTCGTCGGCGGGATCTGGGGTGCCGAGCGGCTGCGGCTGGGCAGCAACCAGCTCGCCTGGCCGGCGACCGTGCAGGCGCTCAAGGCGGCCGGGCTGTCCATGCTGGTCGAGTTCCTGGCCGGCCTGGTCATCGCCGCGCTCTGGGTCGGCGGGCTGCTGTTCGCCTGATCGGCCGGGCCGGTCGACATCGCCGAGCCGGGCCTGTTCACGGCAGGCGGACCGGGTGCGACGGCGCGGGCGTCCGGGGTACGGCGAACCGCCGTACATCAGTGAGAGAGAGGTGGACGCCGCGCGCCGTCGCGGACCGGGCGTTGCCGAGCGCCCGGCGGTGGCCCGTCGCGATCGGGCCTGGTCACTGGCTCAAGGATGCCGTCGGCGCCCCGGTGCGGCAACGCATTTCGCGCCGGCGCGAGGGGCGCGGGCGGCCAATGGTCTGATCCTGGCCGAATTTTCGGTCGATCTCCATTGACCTGGTTGAGGGTTCGGGCTCATTATCCCGTCAGACGGTGGCGCAGGTCACAGTCTTCGCCCTCCTCAAGGGAGACACCGATGAGCTCAACGATTGAGGACGGAGTAACCCCACCTTCGCCGGTCTCGGACGAGGAACGGCTCGCGCAGCTGGGATACAAGCAGGAGCTGCGTCGAAAGCTGTCCGGCTTCTCCAACTTCGCGGTCTCGTTCTCCATCATCTCGATCCTGGCCGGCGCGATCACGTCGTACGGCATCGCGATGACGGCGGGCGGCCCGCTGGCGATCACCCTGGGCTGGCTCTTCGTCGGCGTCATGGTGATCTTCGTGGCGCTGGCCATGGCCGAGATCTGCTCGGTCTATCCCACCGCCGGTGCCCTCTACTGGTGGGCCGCCGCGCTCGCCAAACGGAACAAGGCGGTCTGGGCCTGGTTCGTCGGCTGGTTCAACTTCCTGGGGGAGGTGGCGGTCACCGCGGCGATCGACTTCGGTGCGGCGATCACCACCTCGGCCTTCCTGAGCCTCGCCTTCGACATGGAGGTGACCGCGGGACGCACCTTCCTGATCTTCCTGGTGATCATCATCGCGCACGGCCTGCTCAACACCTTCGGTGTCAGCCTCGTGCGGCTGCTCTCGGATGTCAGCGCCTGGTGGCACCTCGCCGGGGTCGCGGTCATCGTCATCGCCCTCGCGTTCGTGCCGGATCAGCACAAGCCCATCTCCGAGGTCTTCCTGGAGGTACGCAACGAGACCGGCTTCACCTTCGCCGGCGCGGCCGGATACGCGGTGCTCATCGGCCTCCTGATGGCGCAATACACCTACACCGGCTACGACGCCAGCGCCCACGTGGCGGAGGAGACCCACGACGCGGCCCGCTCCGCGCCCCGCGGCATCGTGATGTCGGTCGTGGTCTCGGTCATCGCCGGCTTCGTGCTGCTGTTCGCCATCACCTGGTCCATCCAGGACTACGAGGCCGAGCGGACCACCGCGCTCGGTCTGCCCCCGGCGCAGATCTTCATCGACGCGGTGGGGCACGACCTCGGCACGTTCCTGCTCTTCATCTGCGTGGTCGCCCAGTTCTTCTGCGGCATGGCATCGGTCACCGCCAACTCCCGGATGGCGTACGCGTTCAGCCGGGACGGCGCGCTGCCCGGCTCCGGGATCTGGAAGCGGGTCAACCCCCGTACGGGCACCCCGACCAACTCGATCTGGCTCTGCGTCGCCTGCTCCACCCTGCTCGTCCTGCCGTCGCTCTGGAACACCACCGCCTACCTGGCAGCCACGTCGATCGCGGTGATCGGCCTCTACATCGCGTACGTGGCGCCGGTCTTCCTGCGCCGGCGTACGGCGGACTTCCAGGTCGGTCCGTGGAACCTGGGCCGGTGGAGCGCGCCGGTCGGGTGGATCGCCATCGTCTGGGTCGCGGTCATCTGCGTCCTGTTCGTGCTGCCGACCAGCAGCCCGGTCACCGCCAGCACGTTCAACTACACCATCGTCGCGGTCGGCGTCGTGCTCGGCGGCGCCTGGCTCTGGTGGGTGCTCAGCGCCCGGCGCTGGTTCACCGGCCCGCGCCACAACGTGCCGGATCCGGCGATCCCCAGGCCGGCGACGCGCGCCGAGCCGGTCACGGAGCCGACCACAGAGTAGGGATCTGCCGCGCGGACCCGAACACATCGATCTGGAGGACCCGGAAGGCCCATCACTCCCAGATCTGGTTTCGGCTCTCTCGCGCTTCTTCGGCGTTCGCTGACAGCACCGCGCCGGGGTCGACGAGACGCAGGCCGACGCCGCGCACCGCCTGAATCCGCAGCGGGCAGTCCAATTCGTCGAGCTTGCGGCGGAGTCGCTTCACCACCGACCACACGTCGCCCCGGCCGCCGAGGTGGTCGTTGCCCCAGACCGCGCGATGCAGCGACTCGAAGGTGCAGGTGTGGCCGAGTTGTGCCAGCAGAAGGTACCGAAGCAGGTCGTGCTCGAGGGGTGACAGGGGCACGGTGCGCCCGGACCAGGTTGCCACCCGCCTGTCCGAGTCGACCTCCAGGACGGCATCAGCCGTTCCTACGGGGGCTCGCGGAAGCGGCTCGACGACGCGTGGACGGACTGACGGGGCTTCGGTGGGCGGGGCGCTGCTGACAAGTAGCGACACGAGTTCCTCCGGCGACGAGACCAGCAGCACCGGAGCATGGCCGATCACCAGCGATGCCAGGCGCACTCTCTCCTCCCTCGAGGACGCGATCGCGATGATCACGGTCGCGCCGTCGTCCCCCGGTGGACCTTCCACCCGGACGTCCTTGATGGACGTCTCCCCGTGAGCGAGAGTCATTTTCCTCCTTTACTGGCCCCGCGCTTGGGTAGCTGTCCCAGGACCACCGATCTTTGATCTTGGTGCGGTTCCGTATGGTCGAGCGCTCGGACGACTGGTCCCACACTCAGGGCCGCGCATGAAGATCAACCATTTGGCCCCTGGTGACGCAGGTTTTACCAACACCCCTGACGGGACTTGTCGACGGGGATAAGGGGAAGTGGCAGCGGGGATGAATGGCGGTGGGTGGGCGCCGGCGTGTCCACCCACCGCCGCGAACGGTCAGTCGACCGACGTGAGCCCGTACGCCCGGATCAGCGTCTGGTCGATGCTGTTGCCGGCCACGTCGGTGGCCTTGACCCGCAGCGACACCGCGCCGGATGTGTTCGCCACGGCCGGGTGGTGCACGATGGCGCGCACCGTGCCGTTGTTGAGACTGACCAGGTCGACCTTCGTCCAGGTGCCGCCGTCGTCGTACGACGCCCAGGCCGCCACGCTTCCGATGGCCGGGCCGGTCGCCCCCGGCAGGTGCCCGATGTTGAGGGTGAAGGTGTAGGCCCTGCGGTCATTGGCCCGGTTGTACTGGTCCAGCGCCAGGTTGTAGTCCACCTGTAGCAGCGGCGGGCGCTCCTGCTTCCCCTCGGCTGGCCGGAGCGAGGCGAACGTCCATGTGGTGTTGGTCTCGGTGGCATACCTCGACCATGCGGTGGAGCGCTTTCCGGTGAACTCCAACCGGTACGTCGCCGGGTCGGCCAGGGCCGGGAAGGTGTCGATGGGGGCGGCGTCGATTTCCTTCAGCAGTTGACTGCCCGCGTAGAGCTTGGTGCTGAGTTCGTCTCCGGCGGTTTCCCAACCGTGGTGCCCGCCGGAGTCGGAGAACGGGAAGATCGCCATGGAGAACTCGTCCTCGGAGCGCGTGACCTGGGTGTCCACCAGTGCCGTGGCTCCCGGACGGGACGGCCGGCCGAACCAGTTCTCCGACAGCTTCGTCTTGGGCGAGTACCGGGTGTAGGCATCGTGGAACTCGCCGTCGAACGGGGCGTTCGACCAGCCGACGTGCCACCAGTCGGTGTCATTCGCCGATACGTAGTAGGTCCGCTGGAGCGGTCGCGGCACCTCGCGGAGGACGCCGACCGAGAATGTTGGCCATGGGCGGGAGATGTGCCGCACGTCGGCACCGAGCAGTCCGGCGCTGTCCGCCGTGTACCGGGTGTCGATCTCCGCGGTGTTGTTCTCGTTGATCTGGTAGCTCAACGATTGCGGGATGCGCTGCTTTTCCGGCAGCAGCAGGTCGTAGAAGTACGGGCTGACCTGGGTGCCGGACACCCGTACGGTGACCGGGCCCGCGCGGAGAAGGTCGACCAGTTCCAGACCCGGCGCCTGTTCGATGGTGAACGCGGGGATCCGGACGGTGCCGGGGTCACCGGCTCCGGCGAGCAGGAGGCCCGGCTTGTTGTTGAAGATCACCGCACCCCAGGCCCCGGCGTCCTGGGCGTTGGCGACCTTCGACGCGAAGGTCGTCTCCCCACGCGAAATCAACGCGATCTTGCCACGGAGGTCGAGCCCGGCGTAGTCCTCCGGTTTGCCGAGCCCGACGTAGACCAGCGGCAGGGTGCGCTCGCCGTCAACCGGCAATGCGTTACTCATCGGCTGCGGATCGAGCGGGATGCTCTTCGGCTCGATCACTTCTGCCTGCAGGCGCGGGGCGACCAGGTCCCACCGGCTGTAGAACTCGAAGTTTCCCTTGTTCACAGTGGTGGTCGGCGAGGCGTAGCCGCGGCTGATCGGTGGGCTCAGCGTGAACGAGCTGTGGAAGTTCCGCTCTCCCATATCCCGGTGGTAGGACAGCGTAAAGGTGGACGGGGCCGTCGGTTCCTGGGTGTTGACCACGATCTGCTTCGTGCTTCTGGCGTCCAGGGTGATGCTTCGGTCACCGGTGATCTCCAGTTGCGGCTCGGCGACGGTGGCGACCTCCGTCGCGTAAAGGCTGGCCGCATCAGCGGTGGCCAGGTAGCCGGCCAGGTTGTAGGTGCCCGGTCGTACCCGGAAGGTGACGGTCGAGGTGTCCTGGGAGAAGTACTTCTGCGTGAACGCCCCGGTCTCCAGGCTCCACAGCTCGGCCCAGCTGATCACTGCGGCCGGCCGGCCGTCGCGGGCGATTCCGGAGACAGTCAGGTTGTACATCTCCGGCTCGAGGTACGCGCCGACCGAGGTGTGCACCACGACGTCACCCGCGGTGCCGACCAGGTAGCCGCCGTAGAGGTCGAGCGCGCCGGCGGAGGGGGTCATGGTCAGGTCGACGGTGGCGGTGCCACCGGCCGGCACCGTGACGCTCGGCCGGCTGAGGGTGAACATCCCGTCCGGCGCCGGCCCGCCCGCCTTACCCGCTACCTTCAGGGACAGCGCGAGCGTCATGTCGGTCGCGGTGTCGTTGTGGTAGGTGACGGTCTTGGTGACCGGTTGCTGGTCGGTGTGCGGGTAGGGGAAGAAGCCGAGGTCGAGCGTGCCGGGGCTGGCATAGACCTGCTGGGTGTACGCCCGAGCCACGTCCAGCCGGCCGCCGCCCTGCTGGTACACGGTCTGCCCGGACTGGGTCTTGGCGGTCGAGATCAGCACATCCTTCAGCTGCCGGTTGGTGTGGTTCGGGAACCGTTGCGCGAGGATCGCGGCCGCGCCGGCCACGTGCGGCGTGGCCATCGAGGTGCCGTCGAGCTGCTGGTAGTTGCCGTCCACGATGGGGCCGAGCGTGGTGCCCTGTGCGCGGGCGGCGACGATGCCGACGCCGGGAGCGCTGATGTCCGGCTTGATGCCATAGTCACCCAGGCGCGGTCCGCGGCCGGAGAAGCCGGCGAGACGGTCCTGCTTGTCGACCGCACCGACGGTCAGCGCCTCATTCGCCCACCCCGGGCTCGCAATGGTCGACTCGCCACTGCCCAGGTTGCCGGCGGCGACCACGATCAGCATGCCGCTGGTCTGGCTGATCGAGTCGACCGCCTGCACCAGCGGGTCGTTGCCGTCCGACGGGGCGCTGGTGCCCAGGCTCATGTTGGCGACGTCGGCGCCTTGCGCGGCGGCCCACTCCAGGCCCTCGATGATCTGGTCGAAGGTGCCCGAACCGCCGCTGTTGAGCACCTTGGCGTTGAGCAGGTGCGCGCCGGGGGCAACGCCCTTGCGTACGGTGGGTGCGCCCTCACCGGTGCCGGCCACGATCGACGCCACGTGTGTGCCATGCCCGAAGTGGTCGGCGGTGTCGGCGTCGTCGGAGAAGTTGGCGGCCGCGGTCACCTTGCCGCCATCCAGGTCCGGGTGGCTGTCGTCGATGCCGGTGTCCAGCACCGCCACGGTGACGCCGGTGCCGTCGTAGCCGGCGGCCCAGGCCTGCGGGGCACCGACCTGCGGGACGCTGTCGGCGAGGGTGACCTTCGCCCGGCGGTTGAGCCAGACCTTACGCACCGAGTTGGCGGTCGCGGTCGTGGTCACGCCCGGCTCGGTTCCTGCCAGTGCGGTCCAGAACTGCTTGGCCTGATTCTTGTGCTCCTGCACCGAGCGGGCGTTGATGCTCTCCAGGGTCAGCCGTTTGGTGGTGCCGGGCGGAACGGCGGCGACCGCTGCCTTCGCCCGAGTGGGTGTGTACTGCACGATCAGTGGGAGGGTGGCGGCACGCGTGTCGTCGTAGCCGCTGTCGACCAGGGCCCGGACGTTGAACAGCTCCTCGTCGAGTTTACCGGCGGCGAGCAGCGACATCGCGTCGCTCGGTATGACGTAGAGCGCCTCGCCGACCTTTCTGGTGGCGTAGCTGACGTTGTGCCGGTCTGCTGCCGACCGTACGGTGGCGGTCGCGTCTCCATTGGACAGAGTGGTCAGGTCGACCACGTCACCGGTCACCAGCGTGACGGTGTTCTTGGCGAGTACGGCGGCCGCTGGCGGCGCGTCCGGAGGGACTTCCGGTTGCGCGGCGGCCGGGGCGGCGGCCGCGAGCATCGCGGCGACGGTCACGGCCGCTACCGCGGCGACAACCGTCCTGGGGCTGGGTCTGCACATTTGCGGCCGTCGATTCATCTGCTCCTCCTCGATGGCGCGGGGGTGGCCGAGAAAGGCCCGCAGGGCGGCTACGATGCCGGTGCGGCTGACATGGACGGAGAACGATGGATTGATCGACCTTGGCACGGAGGTGACGTATTCCGGAAGGCGTCAAACTTTCCTATTGACGACAATGGCGGGAAAAGGAGACGGTGGACATGCATCATCCAGCCGCGCTCGGCGTACTCGGCCTGAATCAGACCGAACAGGACTTCTACGAGCGACTGATCGGTTGCCCGCCGATGACAGTCGGTCAGCTCGACGAGCTTGCCGACGAATGCGGCTATACCGGTCAGGCCGGCCGCGTCCTGTCGCGACTCGTCCAGCTCGGACTGGTCGCGGCCGTGCCCAGCGATCCCGAGCGCTGGTCGGCCACTCCGCCGAACACCGCCCTGCAGATGCTGCTCAGCGCCCGTGACCGCGCGCTGGCCGAGGCGCGCGGGCGGGTCGCCGACCTGGTCAGCCGGTTCGTTCGGACCGAGATCAATCACGACCACGCGGCCATGGTCGAGGTGATCCGCGGGCGCGAGAAGCACATCCGGCGGTTCACGGAGCTGCAGCGCGGCGCGCGCCACCAAGTGCGCGCGTGCGACGGTCCGCCATATCCGGCCAACGACGCGGTCCAGCTCAACACCACTGAGGTCGACCAACTCCAAGCCGGGCTCCAGGTCCGGGTCATCTACGACCGCCGGGCACTGGACATCCCTGGCCGACTGGCCGACCTGGAGGCCGGTATCGCCGCGGGTGAGCAGGCCAGGGTGGCGGACATCCCGCTTAAGATGATGCTGTTCGACGACACGGCGGCGGTCCTGCCGCTGTCCCAGCCACCGGATGTGGAGTCGCGACTGGTGGTCCACCACCCGGTACTGCTGGACGCGCTGTCCGCCTTGTTCGAGATCCATTGGCAACACGCGCTGCCGCTGCACGTCAGCGGAGGACGGGCCGAGCTGGACGGGAGCGGAACGACGCCCTCATCCATGGACCGGCACCTGCTCGTGCTGCTGGTCGCCGGTCAAACCGACCAGGAGATCGCCGCCCAGCTCGGCGTTAGCGACCGCACGGTCCGCGCCCGGGTACGTGCCATGATGGCCCGGCTGGATGCAACCACGCGGTTCCAAGCCGGCTACCAGGCGGTGGTACGTGGCTGGCTGACGACCGGCAGCCAAGACTCCCCCGATGCCGTCCCGACCACCACGGCCCCAGCCGATGCCGCCAGACTTCGGTGACCAGGACAACTGTTCGGTGATCGGGCTCGCCCCAGCCGAGCAAACCGCCTACGAGCTGCTGATCGAACGGCCGTCGGCCACACTCGCCGACCTCGAGGCGGCGTGGTCCCGGCCCGAGCCGCTGGCCGAGGTGCTGGCCGGCCTCGAAGAACGGTCCCTGATCAGCCGCGAGGCCGGCCCCCCGGTCCGGTTCCAGGCGGCCTCTCCCGCAGCGGCCTTCGGCGCGCTGTTCGCTGACTACGAAGAGCAGCTCGAGCGGGCCCGCCGGCACGTCGCCGTGCTCGACGCCGCCTATCAGGCCCAGCCCGCGGTATCGGACAGCGCCAGCATGGTCGAGGTGATCACCGGACCGCGCGCAGTTCGCCAGCGATGGCTGCAGATCGAGCGAAGCGCCCGCCAACACATCAGCTGCCTGGCCAAGCCGCCCTACCTGTCGACGGCGGGGGGGCTGGCGATCGGGGTGCTCGACAGCACCAACCCTCGCGAACCCGACCGCGATGCGGTGCGCCGCGACCTGACCTGGCGCACCATCTACGACCGCTCGGCCATCAAGCATCCCGGTTCACTGGCCGCCGTGGAGCGCTCGATCCAGGCCGGACAGCTCGCCCGGGTGCTGCCCGACCTGCCGATCAGCCTCTGGCTGGCCGACGCGAAGGTCGCGTTCTTGCCCCTGCAACGCCATACGGCGGCTCAGGACGCAATCATCGTGGTCCACCCCTCGGCGCTCCTGGACGCCCTGGTCTCGCTGTTCGAAGGGCTGTGGCAGCGCGCGCTGCCGCTGCACCGGCCCGCGCCCGGCCAAGCCGAGCCCGATGACACGGGACGCCTCGGGGACGATGGGGACCGGCTCATCACCTTGCTCCTGTCGGGGCTCACCGACGAGGCGATCGCGCGTCAACTCGGCCTGTCGCACCGCACGGTGCAGCGACGGGTCGCCGCCCTGATGGCCAATCTCGGCGCACACAGCCGGTTCCAGGCCGGTGTGCGTGCCGCGCTGCAACAGGCACCCCGCCGGTCGGCTGAGTGACCCAACTCCCCGGGGACGGGCCGAGTGCCATCTGCACCACGTTGGGACGAGGACCCGGCGACGCCGCACGGTGACGACGCGCTGACTATCAGTTGGCCGCAAGTTGACCGGATTGCTGCCGAGTTGCCCATGCCGCCGGGTAGCCCCAGCCGTGCCGAGTGATTCATGTTGTTCTATAACCCACGACCGTGGGGTGTCATGCGCGTCCTGTCTCTGGGGGCGCGCTAGTCCATGGAGGTTCCGTGCACACACGAACCAGGCATGCGAGACGCGCGTCAGTCGTGACAGCGGCTCTCGCGGTTCTCGCGACAGCGATGGCGAGCGCAGGACCCGCCGCGTTCGCCGCGCCATCGACCACAGCACCGTCAGCCAACCCGGCCGACAAGCTCACCTCGGCCGTTGAAAAGACGCTCACCACGCACGACTCGGCGGACTTCTGGGTGAAGCTGTCGGCGAAGGCCAACCTGGACGCGGCGCCGGACATCGCCGACTGGGGCAAGCGCGGCCAGTACGTCTACGACAGGCTCACCAGCACGGCCAAGACGTCCCAGGCCGACGTGATCCAGCAGCTCGAGGCGAACGGCGTCGACTACGAGAGCTTCTGGATCAGCAACCGCATCCTCGTCGAGGACGGCACGCTGGAGCTCGCCAAGGATCTCGCCGCCCAGCCCGAGGTCAGCCAGATCGCCGAGACCACGAAGTTCGACCTCGTCGAGCCGGTCAAGCGCGAGAAGGCGTCGGCGAACGCCCCGGCCACGGTCGAGTGGGGCCTCGACTTCATCAACGCCCCTGAGGTCTGGGCCCAGGGCTTCACGGGCGAGGGCATCGTCGTGTCGAGCGTCGACACCGGTGTCCAGTTCGACCACCCGGCGCTCGCCGACGGTTACCGCGGTCGGCAGCCCGACGGGACGATCGACAACAACTACAACTTCTTCGACTCCTCCGGACGGTGCGGCTCGTCCGGCAGTCCGTGCGACGTGAACGGGCACGGCACCCACACCATGGGCACCATGATGGGCGACGACGGTCACGGCAACCAGATCGGTGTCGCGCCCGACGCGCAGTGGATCGAGGCCAACGGCTGCGACACCTGCTCGGACGCCGACCTGCTCGAGTCCGGTCAGTGGATCACCGCCCCGACCCGCACGGACGGCACCGCTGCCGACCCGGCGAAGCGCCCGCACGTCGTCAACAACTCGTGGGGCTACACCGCCGCCGGGACCATCACCGACTGGTACCAGGACATCACCGACGCGTGGGCTGCCGCCGGCATCTTCGGCGCCTGGTCGGCGGGCAACAGCGGTCCCGGTTGCCAAACGACCTCCTCGCCGGGCGCGAACACTACGAATTACTCGGCGGGCGCGGTCGACTCCTCGGGCCGCATCGCGTCCTTCTCCTCGCGCGGTCCCGGTGAGGGCGGCGGGATCAAGCCGAACATCTCGGCCCCGGGCGTGAACGTCCGCTCCTCGGTCCCCGGTGGTGGGTACGCGAACTACAACGGCACCTCGATGGCCGCCCCGCACCTCGCGGGCGCCGTCGCCGTACTGTGGAGCGCCGCACCGGCACTGATCGGCGACATCCCGGGCACCTGGGAACTGCTGAACCGGACCGCCCACAACGTCGACGACACCTCGTGCGGCGGCACCGCCGAGAACAACAACGTCTACGGCGAAGGCACGCTCGACCTGGCCGCGCTGATCGACGCTGCGCCGATCGGTGACATGGGCACCGTTGCCGGCACCGTCACCGAGGCCGACGGCGACCCGATCAGCGGGGCGCGCGTGACGGTCGACGGCGAGCACGACCGTACCGTCACCACCGGCACGGACGGCACGTACTCCGTCCGCGTCGCCGTGGGCGACTACCAGGTCTCGGCCTCGGCGTTCGGCTACCTGCCGTCTGCCCCGACCGGCGCCACGGTCACCGTCGACGCGACCACCACGGTGAACATCGACCTCGAGGCCGCGCCACGCCACACCGTGTCCGGCACCGTCACGGACATCGCCACGGGCAACCCGTTCGTCGGCACCACGGTGAGCATCTCCGCACCGATCGACCCGGTCACCACCGACGCCAACGGCGCGTTCGCGTTCACCGACGTGCCCGAGGGCACCTACACGATCTCGGTCGAGGGCGGCTCCTGCACGAGCGAGTTCTCGGAGGAGGTCGTCGTCGACGGCGACGAGACGGTCACCGCCGAAATCGCCCGGAGGTACGACGGCTTCGGGTACTTCTGCACCGTCGGCAGCGACGGGCTCGCCACGGGTGACACCCGGGTGAACCTGACCGGTGACGACGCGGCGACCACGGTCCCGCTGCCGTTCTCGTTCCCGTACTACGACGGTGACTTCACGACGGCGTACGTGACCACCAACGGCCACGTGAACTTCGCCGGGCTCTCGACGGCATACAGCAACGTCGCGATCCCGAGCAGTGCCGTGCCCAACGCGGCGATCTACCCGCTGTGGGACGACCTGTACTTCGACGCCTCGGCGGGTCTGTACACCGCGACCACCCAGGTCGATGGGGTCGACGCGTTCGTGCTCGAGTGGCGTAATGTCACGACCTACGGCAACCGCAACCTGCGGACGAATTTCTCCGTGACCCTCCTGGCGAACGGTGAGATCGAGCTCGGCTACGGGGCGAACTCGGGCGGAGCGGCGGCCGGCAGCTCGGCCACGGTGGGTATCGAGAACGAGAACGGCACCATCGCCCACCAGTTCTCCTACAACACCCCGGCGATCAACGCCGGAATGTCGATCCACTACGACTCCGCGCCGCGGGGCACGGTGGCCGGCACGGTGACCGACCGGAACACGGGTGCGCCGATCTCCGGCGCGACCGTGGCCATCTCCTCCGACGCCCAGAGCAAGACCGTGACCACTGGAGCGGACGGCACATACTCGACGTCGGTCATCACCGGTGGCTACTCGGTCAAGATCACGGCGCCGAAGTATCGGGATGCCACCGGCTCGGTCATGGTCACCGAGGACGACACCGTGAGGTTCGACGCCGCGCTGGCCGCGGGCAAGGTGACCATCGTTTCTGATGGCGACACCCATGCCAATCTGCCCATGGGCGGCTCCCACACCGAGAAGCTCACGATCACCAACGAGGGCACCGCCCCGGCGTCGGTCGATCTGGAAGCCGGCGGCGGCGATTTCCAGCCGCTCGCCACGCGTGCTCTCACGGCGGTGAAGGGTAAGGCGACCGTCCCGGCGTCGGTGGCCCCGAAGGGGAAGCTGTCGGCGGGCGGCTCGTCGATGTCGCCTTCGAACGTCAAGGGCGAGACGGTGACGCCTCAGGCGGCGCAGACCCCGGCCGACGAGATCACCATCACGCACTCCGCGTCGCAGGCGATCACGGCCGGCAACTCGGCGTCGTGCAACAACGGCGCCACCACCCGGAACAACTCGTACCTGCGGACGTTCACGCTGGCCGACTTCGGGCTCAACGGCCTGGACGTGTCGAGCGTGTCGTTCGGCGTGGAGACGAACCGGGGGAACCAACCGCTCACGGTCAACCTCTACACGCTCAATGGCGACCTGCGGTACGCCAACATGACGCTCATCGGCTCGGCCGACGCCACGGTTCCGGCCGGTACCGGCACTCTGGTGACGGTCCCGGTCGAGGGCGCGGTCCCGTCCGGCGGCACCCTGGTGGTCGAGGTGAAGGTCCCTGCCGATGGCTTCTTCTTCATCGGCTCGAACAACGCCGGCCAGACTGCGCCGTCGTACATCGCCTCGGTGGACTGCGGCATCTCCGAGCCGGCCGACACGGCGTCGATCGGTTTCCCGGGCATGCACATCGTGATGAACGTGACGGGTAGCTCGGGCGCTCCGGCGGACTGGGTGTCCTTCGACAACCCGTCCTTCACGCTCAACCCGGGCGAGTCGCGCACGGTGACGGCGACCATGTCGGCCGACGTCGACCAGCCGGGCGCGTACTCCGCCGTGATCGGTGCCAGCACCAACACGCCGTACAACGTGGGTGAGGTGCCGGTGTCGATGAACGTCACCGCCCCGAAGTCGTGGGGCAAGGTCACCGGCACCGTCACCTCGGCAAACGGCCAGCCGCTCGGTGGGGCCATCGTCCAGGTGAACGGCGGCAAGGGATACCGCAAGACGCTGGTCACCGAGAGTGACGGTACGTACGCGTACTGGATCGACTCGACGGTGAGCCCGCTCACGCTGGTCGTCGCGGCCGAGGGCCACGCGCCTGCGACGAAGAAGGTCACGCTCAAGGCGGGCCAGACGGTCAGGGCGGACTTCTCGCTCGACCCGCTCGGGTAGCGCATACACGGGGCGCGCCGTAGCGCGCGTCCCGTAGCGCGCGTCCTGTACGACGACGGCCCGGTCACCATCCAGGTGGCCGGGCCGCCGTCGGCGGAGACAGTTCCTGGGCAGACGACCGAGAAGGCGGAGGCGGGAGGACCTTCTGTCGTGCTGCCCAGATCAGCCCACGGAGCCGAGATGCTTTGCCAGGTCGACGAAGGACTGCCACGACATGGGGGTGACGTGGAGGGTGCCGCCCTCCCGGTCCTTGGTGTCGCGCACCAGCACGACGCCCGGCAGGTTGTCGGCGACCTCCACGCATGACCCGCCGTTGCCGCCGGACCTGGTCGACTTCCGCCACAGCGGGGTCATCACGTCCATGACTTCGCCACTTCCTTGATCAACTCGAACGACTGCCGGCGGGGGAGCGCTTCGTTCCGCACGATCTCTCATGTCATCGCCAGCTTAGCGATGTCGGCTGGTGCATCGACGATCTGCGCACTGAGCTGGTTGTCCGCGTGAGCCACGCGTGCGCCGTCGGGCAGTTCGGCGATGATGAACTGCCCGGCCAGACCCAGGTACATCCCAGCATCCACGGGCACGACGTGCACCTGGAGCGTTCCGACGCGCCCGCTCTGGCGGTGCCGGAACTGCGGCGCGGAGTGGCCCTGCCAGCCGGCCCGGTTGTCGCTGCTGGTCGAGTACCGGGGGAACCGGACCGCGCTGCTGCTCTACCTCGGCGGGCTGATGGCCGAGGCCCGGGAACAGCTCGCCCAGCTCAACCCGGACCACGCCCCGGACCTGCACCACCGGTTCATCGCGTGGGCGCGGGTCCGCGACTGACGTGATCCCGGCGCGGCAGGGGTCGATCGATCACGTCCGGAGGGAGCATTGACGGTGATCCGGTTCTGCGCGTAGACCTTTCCCATGGAGGCGCACCCATGAGGAAAGCCCCGCTCACGCTGGAACAGCTGCGCGTCGCGGTCGCCGACGGCGAGCTCGACACGGTGGTGCTGGCCCTGACCGACATGCAGGGCCGGCTCCAGGGCAAACGGTTCCACGCCCCGTACTTCCTCGACCAGGTGGTCGCGCACGGCAGCGAGGGCTGCAACTATCTGCTCGCCGTCGACGTCGACATGAACACCGTCGACGGGTACGCGATGTCCAGCTGGGAACGCGGCTACGGCGACTTCGCGCTCAAGCCCGACCTGGGCACGCTGCGCCGGATGCCGTGGCAGCCGGGCAGCGCCCTGCTCCTGGCCGACCTGGAGTGGCTGGACGGCTCCGGCCCGGTGATCGCCTCACCCCGGCAGATCCTGCGCCGGCAGCTCGACCGGCTGGCCGGGCACGGGCTGACCGCGTACGCCGGGACCGAGCTGGAGTTCGTGCTGTTCCGCGACTCGTACGAGGAGGCGTGGCGGCGCGGCTACCGCGACCTGACGCCGGCCAACCAGTACAACGTGGACTACTCGCTGCTCGGCACCGCCCGGGTGGAGCCGCTGCTGCGCCGGATCCGCACCGAGATGGCCGGGGCGGGACTGACCCCGGAGAGCGCCAAGGGCGAGTGCAACCTCGGCCAGCACGAGATCGCCTTCCGCTACGACGAGGCGCTGGCCTGCGCCGACCACCACGTCATCTACAAGAACGGGGCGAAGGAGATCGCCGCCCAGGAGGGCATGTCGATCACCTTCATGGCCAAGCCGAACGCGCGGGAGGGCAGCTCCTGCCACATCCACTTCTCGCTGCGCGACGCCGCCGGCCGCTCGGCCCTGCTCGGGGACGGGCCGGCGCACCTCAGCGAGACCGGGCGGCGGGTGCTGGCCGGGCTGCTCGCCACCATGCGCGAGTTCAGCCTCTTCTTCGCCCCGAACGTCAACTCCTACAAGCGCTACCAGCCGGGCTCCTTCGCCCCGACCGCGCTGCGCTGGGGCACCGACAACCGCACCTGCGCGCTGCGCCTGGTCGGGCACGGCCAGGGCATGCGGGTGGAGAACCGGGTGCCCGGCGCGGACGTCAACCCCTACCTGGCGATCGCCGCGCTGGTGGCCGGCGCGGTGTACGGCATCGAGCGGGAGCTGGAGCTGGGCGAGGAGTGCACCGGCAACGCGTACGACGACGGGGCCGCGGCGCGGGTGCCGGGCACCCTGCGCGACGCGCTCGCCCTCTGGGAGTCCTCCGAGGTGGCCCGGGACGCCTTCGGCACCGAGGTGGTCGCCCACTACGCCAACCAGGCCCGGGTCGAGCTGACCGCCTTCGACGCCGCCGTGACCGACTGGGAACTGGTCCGTGGCTTCGAACGTCTCTGATCCGCCGCGACGTGCAGGAGGAGGGCATGTGACCGAGGTGCGGAACCCGGCGACGGGGGAGGTGCTGCGCGAGGTGCCGGCCACCTCGGCGGCCGAGACCGACGCGGCGATCGCCCGGGCGACCCGGGCGTACGAGTCGTGGCGGGCGGTGGCCCCGGGGGACCGGGCGCGCCTGCTGCGACGGTTCGCCGCCGTGGTGGACGCGCACCTTGGGGAACTGGCCCTGTTGGAGGTCCGCAACGCGGGCCACACCATCGGCAACGCCCGCTGGGAGGCGGGCAACGTCCGGGACGTCCTCGACTACTACGCCGGCGCGCCGGAGCGGCTCACCGGGCGGCAGATCCCGGTGCCCGGCGGGCTGGACGTCACCTTCCACGAACCGCTCGGTGTGGTCGGCGTGATCGTGCCGTGGAACTTCCCGATGCCCATCGCCGGCTGGGGCTTCGCGCCCGCCCTCGCCGCCGGCAACACGGTGGTGCTCAAGCCGGCCGAGCTGACCCCGCTGACCGCGCTGCGCCTGGCCGACCTCGCGCTGGAGGCCGGGCTCCCGGAGGGCGTGTTCACCGTCCTGCCCGGGGAGGGGAGTGTGGTCGGGGAGCGGTTCGTCACCCACCCGGCGGTGCGCAAGGTCTGCTTCACCGGCTCCACCGAGGTCGGGACCCGGATCATGGCCGGCTGCGCGGCCCAGGTGAAGCGGGTGACGCTGGAGCTGGGCGGGAAGTCCGCCAACCTGGTCTTCGCCGACGCCGACGTGGCGAAGGCGGCGGCCACCGCGCCGTACGCGGTCTTCGACAACGCCGGCCAGGACTGCTGCGCCCGCTCCCGGATCCTGGTCCAGCGCCCGGTGTACGACCGCTTCCTGGAACTGCTCGAACCGGCCGTGCGCGCCTTCCGGGTCGAGGACCCGGCCGCCGAGACGGCCGAGATGGGACCGCTGATCTCCGCCGGGCACCGGGAGCGGGTCGCCGGGTACGTCGACGGGGCGAAGGTGGCCTTCACCGGCTCCCGCCCCGACGGCCCCGGCTGGTGGTACGCCCCGACCGTGCTGCTCGCCGACTCGCCGGCCGACCGGCACTGGCGCGAGGAGGTGTTCGGCCCGGTGGTGTCGGTGCTCCCCTTCGACGACGAGGCGGACGCGATCCGGCTGGCCAACGACACCGAGTACGGCCTGTCCGGCTCGATCTGGACCCGGGACGTGGGCCGGGCGGTCCGGGTGGCCCGGGCCGTGGAGTCCGGCAACCTCAGCGTGAACTCGCACTCCTCGGTGCGCTACTGGACCCCGTTCGGCGGGATGAAGCGCTCCGGGCTCGGCCGGGAGCTGGGTCCGGACGCGCTGCACGCCTTCACCGACGTCAAGAACGTCTTCATCTCGACAGAGGAGTGACGCAGTGCAGGGACGGCTGGAGGACCGGGTCGCGGTGGTGACCGGAGCGGGCAGCGGCATCGGGCTGGCCACCGTGCGGCGGTTCGCCGCCGAGGGGGCCCGGGTGGTCTGCGTCGACATCGACACCGAGGCGGGCAAGCGGGCCGCCGACGAGGTGGGCGGCGAGTTCGTCGCCTGCGACGTGGCCGACGAGAGCTCGGTCCGGGACCTGTTCGACGGGGTGGCCGAGCGGCACGGCCGGGTCGACGTGGCGTTCAACAACGCCGGCATCTCGCCACCGGACGACGACTCCATCCTGGACACCGGGCTGGACGCCTGGGAGCGGGTGCTGCGGGTCAACACCACCAGCGTCTACCTGTGCTGCAAGTACGTCATCCCGCACATGCGCCGCCAGGGCAAGGGCTCGATCATCAACACCGCCTCGTTCGTCGCGCTGATGGGCGCGGCGACCTCGCAGATCGCGTACACGGCGAGCAAGGGCGGGGTGCTCGCGATGACCCGGGAGCTGGGCGTGCAGTTCGCCCGGGAGGGGATCCGGGTCAACGCGCTCTGCCCCGGCCCGGTGGCCACGCCGCTGCTGCTGGAGCTGTTCGCCAAGGACCCGGAGCGGGCGGCCCGCCGCCTCGTCCACGTGCCGATGGGCCGGTTCGGCAACCCGGAGGAGATCGCCGCCGCGGTGGCCTTCCTGGCCAGCGACGACGCGTCGTTCATGACCGCCGCGCAGTTCGTGGTGGACGGCGGGATCACCGGCGCCTATGTGACACCCCTGTGAGCGCGAGGAGTGAGCCGGGGTTGCGAGCCCCGCAATCGCGAACGGTGCCGGCCCGGTGAGCCGGCCGCTGATCGGGATCACCGCGTACGTCGAGCCGGCCGGCTGGGCGGTGTGGCGGGACGTCCCGGCGGCGCTGGTGCCGCAGGCGTACGTCCGGGCGGTGACCGCCGCCGGTGGCCGGGCCGTGGTGCTGCCCCCGGACGACGCGGACGCGGACGTGCTGCGGGTCCTCGACGGGCTGCTGCTGGCCGGCGGCGCGGACGTCGGCCCGGAGCGGTACGGGCAGCCGCCCGACCCGCGCACCGAGAGCCGGCCGGACCGGGACGCGGGTGAGCTGGCCCTGCTGACCGCCGCGCTCGCCGCCGACCTGCCGGTGCTCGGGGTGTGCCGGGGCATGCAGCTGCTCGCGGTCGCTCACGGCGGCGCGCTGCACCAGCACCTGCCGGACCTGGTCGGCCACGACGGGCACCGGCCGGCCCCCGGGGCGTACGGCGCCCACCCGGTCCGGTTCGCCCCCGGCAGCCTGGCCGGGGCGGTGATGGCCGGGGTGGACCGCGTCAACTCGTACCACCACCAGGGGGTGGCCGACCCGGGCAGCCTGACCGCCACCGGCTGGGCCGACGACGGGGTGGTGGAGGCCGTCGAGGACCCGGGGCGACGCTTCCTGCTCGGGGTGCAGTGGCATCCGGAGAACGACCCCGACTCCCGGCCGGTGGCCGCCCTGGTCCGCGCCGCCAGCGGCGGGCCGGCGACGGAGTGACCCGGATCACCGGCCCGCGCCGGGGTCCCGCGGCGACGTGCCGCCCGGGTCGCGGTCGGTCGGCGGTTACGCCAGGATGAGGCGGAGGTGACAGCGTCCCGCGTCGGGCGTTAGGTTGCTCCGCCGCCTGGGTACAAGGCGGGGACGGCCGGCGGAGTTGCGCCGGCCGTCGTGGACATGGCCGGAGCGGGAGGCTGCATGGGCTCGGCCCAGGGGGGCGAGGACGGAGGACACTCCTCCTCGGGGACCGTCGCGGCGCAGCTTCCACCGCTGCTGACCGCGGCGTTCGCCGCCGGCGGTGAGATGGGTGCGCGGCTGGGCGCCTTCGACTGGTCCGGCACCCCGCTCGGCACCCCCGAGACCTGGCCACCCGCGCTCTGCCACGCGGTCAGCACCATGCTCTCGTCCCGGGCCCAGCTCGTGCTGTTCTGGGGCGAGGACCACCGCGCCTTCTACAACGACGCCTACCGGCCGACCATCGGCGACAAGCACCCCGCCGTGATCGGGCAACCCGCCCGCGAGCACTGGGGGGAGACCTGGGACGTCCTCGGGCCGATGCTGGAGGGGGTGCGCCGCACCGGCGAGCCGTACCGCGGCGAGAACCACCCCTTCCTGCTCAACCGGCACGGCTTCCTGGAGGACGTCTACTTCGACGTCTCGTACGACCCGATCCGGGACGCCGACGGCACCGTCAACGGCGTCTTCTGCTTCGTCAACGAGACCACCGGACGGGTGCTCGGCGAGCGCCGGCTGCGCGCTCTGGCCGAGCTGGGCAGCCGGCTGGTCGACGTGCCGGACACGGCGGAGCTGGGGCGCTCCGCCGCTCGCGTGCTCGACGCGTACCGGTCGGACCTGCCGTTCAGCGCGATCTGGCTGACCGACTCCGACGGCGTCCCGACGCTGGCCGGCTGCACCGGGGTCGACCCGGGCCGCCTCGCCGGTGGGCCGCCGGAACCGGGCGATGGCGCGGCCCGCTGGGTCTCCGTCGCGGACCTGCTCGGCGAGGTGCCGCCGGACGCCGCCGACCGGGCCCTGGTGCTGCCGCTCACCGCCACCAACCAGCCGGCCGGCGTGCTGCTGGTCGGGGTGGCCCGCCGGCTGCCGTTCACCGACGACTACCGCGACTTCGTCGACCTGGTCGCCGCCCAGGTCTCCCGCGCGCTCGGCAACCAGCGCGCCCACGAGCAGCAGCGCGCCCGGGCCGCCGAACTGGCCGCCCTGGACCGGGCCAAGACCAACTTCTTCGCCAATGTCAGCCACGAGTTCCGTACCCCGCTCACCCTGGTCCTCGGCCCGTTGGAGGACCTGCTCGCCGACCCGATGCTGCCCGAGGCGTACACCGAGCGGCTGAACGTCGTGCACCGCAACGGGTTGCGGCTGCTCAAGCTGGTCAACACCGTGCTCGACTTCTCCCAGCTGGAGTCCGGCCGGCTGGCCGCCCACTACCAGCCCACCGACCTCGCCGACTACACCGCCCGGCTGGCCAGCACCTTCCGCTCGGCCACCGAACGAGCCGGTCTGCGGCTGGTGGTGGACTGCCCACCGCTGCCCGCGCCGGTCCACCTCGACCGCGACATGTGGGAGAAGATCGTCCTCAACCTGGTCTCGAACGCGGTCAAGTTCACCTTCGACGGCGAGATCCGGGTCCGGGTACGCCCCGGCGACGGCGTGGCCGTGCTGACGGTGACCGACACCGGAGTCGGCATCACGCCGGAGGAACTGCCGCAGGTCTTCGAGCGGTTCCACCGGGTGCCCGGCGTGCGCGCCCGCACCCACGAGGGCACCGGGATCGGCCTCGCCCTGGTCCGCGAGCTGGCGGAGATGCACGGCGGGACGGTGCGGGCGGACAGCGTCGTGGACCAGGGCACCACGTTCACCGTGACCGTCCCGTTCGGGTACGCCCACCTGCCCGCCGACCGGGTGGCCGCGGGCGCGCCCGCGCCGCTGAGCGAGCCCGCGCAGGCCCGGCTGCACGTCGCCGAGACCGCGATCTGGACCGCCGAGCCGAACGCGCCCGGCGCCCGGCCGGAACCGGCCGGGATGCCGGGCGGGCCGGGGCGGATCCTGGTCGCCGACGACAACGCCGACCTGCGCGAGCACGTCAGTCGGCTGCTCTCCCCCGCGTACGAGGTGGTCGCCGTCCCGGACGGCGCGGCGGCGCTGCGGCTGGCCGTCGAGTCCCCGTTCGACCTGGTGCTGGCCGACGTGATGATGCCCCGCCTGGACGGCTTCGGGCTGGTCACCGCGCTGCGGGCCGACCCGGTCACCCGGCACGTGCCGATCGTGCTGCTCTCCGCCCGGGCCGGCTCGGCCGAGGAGGTCGCCGGGCTCTCGGTCGGCGCGGACGACTACCTGACCAAGCCGTTCTCCAGCCAGGAGCTGATCGCCCGGATCCGGGCCAACGTCGAGCTGGGCCAGCTGCGCGGGCAGATCATCCGCGGGCTGCGGGCCCTCGCCGACGCGGCCGTGGCAGTCAACACCGCCCGCTCCACCGCCGAGGTGGTGCAGGTCGCCGCCCGTCACGCGCTCAGCCTCGCCGAGGCCGCCCGGGTGGTGGTCACCGCCACCGGCGGCCGGTACGAGGTCGACGGCGGCGGCGAAACGAGCGGCGAACCGTCAGCCGTCCTGCCGCTGACCGGCACCAGCGGGGTGCAGCTCGGCGAGCTGCGGGTCTGGCGCCGGGAGGGCGGCGGCACCGAGCAGGCCGCGCTCACCGAGCTGGCCCGGCTGATCGGCGTACGGCTGGAGAACGCCCAGCTCTACGAGGCCGAGCACCGGATCGCCACCACCCTCCAGCACAGCCTGCTGCCGCGTACGCTGCCGCAGCTGCCTGGCGCGGTGGTGGCCAGCCGCTACCTGCCCGGCAGCGCCGACGTCGAGGTCGGCGGGGACTGGTACGACGTGATCGGCACGCCGGACGACGAGCTGGTGCTGGTGATCGGTGACGTGGTGGGCAAGGGGGTCCCCGCCGCCGCAGCGATGGGTCAACTGCGCAACGCGCTGCGGGCGTACGTGCTGGAGGGCTACGACCCGGGGGAGGCGCTGACCCGGCTGAACCGCCTGGTCGGCTCCACCGAGGGCGGTTCCTTCGCCACCCTGGTCTGCCTCCGGTTCGCCCCGCGCACCGGCCGGCTGTGGTACGCGAGCGCCGGTCACCCGGCACCCCTGCTGATCCGCGGCGACGAGGTGTCGTACCTGCACGAGCAGGCCCTCGGGCCGCCGGTCGGGGCGATCCCGCAGGCCGAGTACCGGACCGTCGAGGGCGGGCTGGCCCCCGGCGGCCGGCTGCTGCTCTACACCGACGGGCTGATCGAGGACCGGCGGCTCGGCATCGACGCCGGGCTCGACCGGCTCCGACTGGACGCCACCACCCGGGGGGAGCACGTGGCCGACCTGGTCGACGCGGTGGTCGAGCGGGTCGCCGAGCGCACCCGGCACGACGACGTGGCCGTGCTCGCACTGGAGGCGACCGAGCTGAACCGTTTCGTGCTGCGGCTGGCGGCGGAGCCGACCCGACTCAGCGTGCTGCGCAAGCGGCTGGAGGACTTCCTGGTCGCCCACCAGGTCGGCGAGACCGACCTCTTCGACCTCACCGTGGCGATCTCCGAGGCCGCCGCGAACGCCATCGAGCACCCGGTGTCACCCACCGAGCCGGTGATCGGCGTCGAGGTGGTCATCGAGGATCGGGTGGTGACCGCCACGGTCCGGGACAGCGGCCGGTGGCGCGAGTCCACCGGGTCGAGTTTCCGCGGCCGGGGGCTGGCGTTGATCCAGGCGCTCGGTGAACTGACCCTGACCCGGACCGAGCAGGGCACCGAGGTGACGCTGCGCCGCCCGCTGGCGGACTGAGGGGTGTGGCGCGGCTCAGGCGGAGGCCAGCCAGCCCTGGTCGCCCAGGCCGGAGATCTCCAGCACCCGGCGTACCTGGCGGGACGGCAGCACGGTCAGTGCGCCGGCGAACCGCTGGGCCAGCCGGACCAGCGCGTGGATCGCGGCCGAGTCGAAGAAGGTGACGGCGCGCAGGTCGAGGGTGAGGTGGGCGACGGGCTCCCGGAGCGCGGTCCGGTACATGGTGTCGGCGGTCGCCATGTCGACCTCGCCGGTCACCACCACCCGGACGCGGTCGCCGTCGACCTCCGCGGTCGCGGAGAAAACGGGAGGTACGCCCCCTTGATCCACGCAGCCACAATGGCACAGCGGACCGGGTGCGGCAACAAGGCCGGGCCGGTGGCCTGTGGCCGGGGTCACCGCGGTGCCGGCGATAGGCTGTGGTCATGACCGTCCGTGCGCCGCTGACCCCAGGCACGCTCTCCCCGTGGCGAGCGGTGCCCGCCCACATCCCGCGCCCCGAGTACGTGGGCAAGAAGCGTCCCCAGGAATACCGCGGCTCGCACGTGCAGACGCCGGAGACCATCGAGAAGATGCGGGTCGCCGGCCGGCTCGCCGCCCAGGCCACCCAGCTCGCCGGCGAGCACTGCAAGCCGGGGGTGACCACCGACGAGATCGACAAGGTGGTCCACGAGTTCCTCTGCGACCACGGCGCCTACCCGTCGACGCTGGGCTACAAGGGTTTCCCGAAGTCCTGCTGCACCAGCCTCAACGAGGTCGTCTGCCACGGCATCCCGGACTCGACGGTGCTGGAGGACGGCGACATCATCAACGTCGACGTCACCGCGTTCATCGGTGGCGTGCACGGCGACACCGACGCGACGTTCTGCGTGGGCGAGGTGAGCGAGGAGGCCCGCCTGCTGGTCGAGCGGACCCACACGGCGATGATGCGCGGCATCAAGGCGGTCGCTCCGGGCCGCCAGATCAACGTGATCGGCCGGGTCATCGAGTCGTACGCCAAGCGGTTCGGCTACGGCGTGGTCCGCGACTTCACCGGCCACGGCATCGGCGAGTCCTTCCACAGCGGCCTCTACGTGCCGCACTACGACAGCCCGCGGCCCACGGACGTGATGGAGCCCGGCATGACGTTCACCATCGAGCCGATGATCACCCTCGGCACCTACCAGTACGACATGTGGGACGACGGGTGGACGGTGGTCACCCGGGACCGCAAGTGGACGGCGCAGTTCGAGCACACCATCGTCGTGACCGACGACGGCTACGAGATCCTCACCCTGCCGTGACCGACACCCCGGCGGCGCTGCGGGAGGCGCACCACGCGGACGTGTCCGGCGGCTGGCTGCGCCCGGCCGTGTTCGGCGCGATGGACGGCCTGGTCACCAACATCGCCCTGATCGCCGGCGTCGGCGGCGGTGGGGTCTCGCCGCGCAGCATCGTCCTCACCGGCGCCGCCGGCCTGGTCGCCGGCGCCATCTCGATGGGCCTGGGGGAATACACCAGCGTTCGGTCGGCCAACGAGCAGGTGGCCGCCGAGGTGGCGAAGGAACGGCGCGAGCTGGAACGACACCCGGAGGCGGAGGCCCGCGAGCTGGCCGACGCGTGGGTCGCCCGGGGGCTGCCCCGGGACCTGGCCATGCAGGTCGCCAACGCGGTCCGGCGCAACCCGGAGGAGGCGCTGCGGGTGCACGTCCGGGAGGAGTTGGGCGTCGACCCCGACGAGCAGCCGAGCCCGTGGGCGGCGGCGGTCTCGTCGTTCCTCTGCTTCTCGGTGGGCGCGCTGGTGCCGCTGCTGACCTACCTGCTCGGCTTCACCAGCCTGGGGCTGGCGCTCGCCGTCGGCGGGCTGGGGCTGTTCGTGGCCGGTGCCGTGGTCGCCCGGTTCACCCGCCGCCCCTGGTGGTCCAGCGGGCTGCGGCAGCTCCTGCTGGGCGCGCTGGCGGCCGGCGCGACGTACCTGGTCGGCGCCCTGATCGGCGTCCAGGGCGGCCTCGGCTGACCGAACGATCACAGTTACCCCCGGCGGCCTGCCGGCGGCGTGCGCGGCGGGTCAGGCGGTGAGGAGGTCGTCGACGGTGCCGTCGACCGGGCGGCCCCGGGCGGCCAGCTCCTCGGCCTGGCGAGCCAGCACCGTGCCCACCTCGGTCATGTCCGCGCCGGCCAGGCCGGTACGCCGTACCGCGTCGCCGGGATCGCGGAAGTAGGTGCGGCTGAGCAACCCCTGCACGGTGGCCGCGGCCAGCCGCGCCTCGCCGAGCATGAGCAGCGCCTGGTCGGTCTCGTACCACTCGGCGAGCCGGAGCGCCCGGGAGTGCGCCGCGCTGCCCCGGTACCACGCCTGCCGTGCGGCGGCGCTGAACTCGGCCGGGCGGGCCCGGGCCAGCCGGGCCAGGTGCTCGTCGCGCAGCATACGCAGCCAGCCGGTCGGGTCGTGCAGTGCGCGGGTGGTGACGTAGCGGTCGGCGGTGAGCGGCCAGAGTGGGCCGATGGTCCGGGCCTGCCCCAGGTAGTCGTCCGCCCCGGCGACGGTGAGGTCGACCAGCACTCCGTCCACCCGCCGGGTGGCCGGCGGCGGCCCACTGCCCGGCCGGTACGTGGCCACCAGCAGCCCCACCTCGCCGTCCCCGCCGCCGTCCTCGTCGCCGTGCGCGAGCGGGCCGTGCACCGCGACGGCGAGGATGTCGGCCGCGAACCGCCGCAGCGCCGTCTCGCTCACCCGCTCGGCGACCCGCCACCGGGGATCGTCGAGGTATCGGTCGGCCTCCAGTTCGGCCCCGCTGGCGTCCACGGCCACCTCCGTTCCGCGCGGCCGCCCGCCGAGGGCCCGCGCAGGTCGACCGCCCACCAGCGTAGCCAGGCGAGCTGGCGCCGCCTGGTCGCCACGCCTGGGGCCGGTGCGGCCGGGTGGACCTGCGGCGACCACGGTCAGGTGGCGGGAGCAGGCGGGCTGACGGGGACCAGCCGGAAGACCCTGATCTCCCGGCCGCCGGCCCGCTCCACGTACGTCCGGTACGCCGGCCACTCGGCGACCAGCCGCGCGAACAGCAGCTCCCGCTCGTCGCCGTTGATCAGCTCGGCGCGGACCGGGATCCGGCGACCCTCGACGTCGACCTCGGCGGCCGGTTGGGCGAGCAGGTTCAGCGACCAGGCGGGCTGGTGCTGCTGCCCCCAGTTCGACCCGATCACCACATAGGCGTCGCCGTCCGGCACGTACAGCAGGGGATTGCTGCGCGGCCTGCCGGAGCGGCGACCGGTGGTGGTGAGGACCAGGGACGGCACCAGGCCGAGCGCGACCACCCGCCCCTTCGTCAGCCGGCCGAGCAGCCGGTCGGCGGGGACGAGCAGGCGCAGCACCGCGGCGAACCACTTCTGGTGACCGAGGCGGCGGGCGAGAGCACGCAGGGCGGACACCCGCCCAAGTCTGCCCGCCGGCCGTCCCGGACGACAGTCCACGCCCGACCCCGGTCAGTCCAGCCGGCGCTCCACGGGCAGCCGGGACCGGGTGAACAGCGCCGCCCCCAGCATGGCCACCAGCGGCACCACCACCAGCACGCCGAGGGTCAGCCCGGGCACCACCAGCGGATACGGCTGCGGGACCGGCCACGTCTGCGCGTACCGCTGGTTCAGGGAGAGCAGGATGATGGCCGCCGAGCCGAGGCCGGCGACGAGGCCGAGCACCGAGCCGAGCACCGCGATCACCCCGGCCTGGCAGAGCGACAGCACCCGGCGTACCCGGGGATCGGCCCCGACCGCGGCGAGAGTGGACAGGTCCCGGCGGGCCTCGGCGGCGGCGAGGCCGGTGGCCACCCCGGCCGCGCCCAGGGTGATCACGCCGGAGCCGATCGCCAGCAGAAGCAGCAGCGGCCGTTGGTCGGACCTGAGTTGCTCATCGGTCTGCACCGACAGCGCACCGAGCCGGGACAGCTCGGCGGAGAGCCGGTCCCGCTGCCCGGGGGTGGGTGGTGCGGTCGCGTCGACCGCGTAGCCGAACGGCTCCGCCACCAGGCCGACCGCGGCCGCCGCCGACGGGGAGAGGACGAGCCGGTCCACCGGGATCCCGCCGCGCAGCACGTACCCGGGCAGGCTGGCGCTGGCGGACGCGGCGTCGCCGCCGCCGTGGGTGACGGCGACGGTCACCCGGCCGTCCACCAGTTGCCCGGGATCGGTGACCACCACGCCGCCCGCGGCGAGCGTCCGGGTGGCGGCGGCGACCTGGTCCGCCGGGGCGCCGGTGAGCGCGGGCAGCGCGCGGCCGTCGTCGACGAGCACGGGGAGTTGGATGCCGGTCGACTCGCGGACCGCCCGGACGCAGCGCGAGTCGGCCAGGGCGCGGCCGGCGGTGACGGAGGGGTCCCCCGGCTCGTACGGGCAGCGCCGCTCGGGCGGCAGCACCGCCGTCGCGACGCAGAAGTCATCGGCGCCGGCGGGTCTGGCGCAGGTCGGGGTGGCGATCGGGACGACCGTGGCGGTGGGCAGCGCGGCCCGGACCGGCTCGGCGACCTCCGCGGCCGGCGGCAGGGCGGACGCCGTGGCCCCGCCGGACGGCACCAGCAGCACGTGACCGGGCGGGATGCCGGGCTGCCACTCCGCCCGGCTCCGGGCCTCGTCGCTGGCCACGTACGCGCCGAGGGCGACGCTGCCGGCGACCGCCGCCATCACCGCGGAGATGGCCGGCGCGGCCGAGGACCGGTTGCGGCTGGCGTCGCGCAGCGCCAACCGGGGCGTCAGTGGCAGCAGCCGTCCCGCCCGGGCGAGGAGCCCGATCAGGGTCGGGGTGCCGAAGACCAGCCCCAACTCGCCGAGGATCAGTCCGGTCAGCACCACGGTCGGGCTGCTGCGGGTGGCGCCCAGCCCGGCGAGGGCGGCGCCGACCGCGGTGAGCAGCACCCCGAGCACGAGCCAGCGACGCCGGTGCCGGGGCGGGTTGCGCCGTCCGGCGAGACCGGCCACCACGTCCTGTCGGGCCGCGGTCCACGCCGGGGCCAGCGCGGCCAGCAGCCCGGCCAGCACCGCCACCGCGGCGATCGCGGCCAGGGCCGCCGGGAAGACCCGGTACCCGCCGAAGCGGGCGCCCACGACGTACTGCTCGACGAGCGGCCGGCCGGCCAACGCGGCGGCCACCCCGAGCACCAGCCCCAGCGCCGCCCCGCCCGCGCCGAGCACCACCCCGTCGGCGAGCACGATGCGGCGCAGGTGCCCGGCGTCCCCGCCGGCCACCGCCACCAGGGCGAGGTCCCGGCGTCGCCGGCGTACGCCGACCGCGAAGGCCGGGCCGACCAGCAGCACCACCTCCAGCAGGCCGAGCCCGCCGACCAGTACCGCGTTCCCCGCCTGTTCCGGGTCGGGCAGCCCCGGGCCGGTGACCGCCACCTCCCGGCCGGGCAGCGGGGTCCGGGCGGCCACCTGGATCCCGCGTTCGTTCAGCCGGTCCGCCAACGCCCGGTCCACCGGCCCGGGCAGGTCCACCAGCCAGCTCTCGTCCGGCGGGCTGACCGGGCCGGGCGGCGTCTCCGGCCGCAGCGCGACCACCTCCCGCAGGTTGTCCGCGAACTCCGCCACCCCGACCACCGTGTAGGTCGTCGTTCCGTCAGTCGCGTGCACCGGGTCGCCGAGCCGTACGCCCAGCGCGCGCAGCGCGCCCGGGCTGACCGCGATCTCGTCCGGGTCCGCCGGTGGCCGGCCGGCGCGCAGCGTGGCCAGCGGGCGGGTGAGCGGGTCGGTGAGGTCGACCGCCCGCGCGTCGAACGCCTTGGGGCGGCCGTCGACGCGTACCTCGAAGGGGACCCAGCGGCGGACCCGGCTGACCCGGCTGCCGGCGGGCAGCAGCGCGCGGATCTCCTCCGCCGTCACCGGCCGGGTCCGCGGTGCCAGGTCACCCTCGACCGGCCAGGAGTTCTGGCCCCAGGCGTCCTGGGCCAGCGGGTTCACCGCCGTCCAGCGCAGCTCGGCGTCGGCCGCGCCGAGCCGGCGGTCCAGCTCCTCGGCGGAACTCAGCTCCGCCATGTCGTAGCAGGCGGCGGCGAAGCTCAACGCCAGCACGGGCAGCGCGATCATCGCCAGCACCAGCGCCGTACGCCCCCGGGCCCGGCGGGCCTCGCGCCGGGCGATGCGCAGCGCGGTCCGCCACGACCCGAGCGTGGCGGCGATCCGGTCCCGGTTCACCGTCCGCTGCCGGCGAGCAGCTGCTCGACCCCGGCCAGCGGGGCGGTGGAGTCGACCAGCACCCCATCCCGCAGGAACACCACCCGGTCGGCCCAGCCGGCGTGCCGCGCCTCGTGGGTGACCAGCACCCCGGCCGCGCCGGCGTCCACCCGGCGGCGCAGCAGGTGCAGCACCGCCTCCCCGGCCTGCGAGTCGAGCGCCCCGGTGGGCTCATCGGCGAGGACCAGTCGACGCTCGCCGACCAGCGCCCGGGCGATCGCCACCCGCTGCTGCTGGCCGCCGGACATCTGGTCCGGGAACCGGTCGGCCAGCCCCGCCACCTCCACCTCGGCCAGCGCGGCCAGGGCGAGCTTGCGGGCCCGCCGGACGCCGGCGCCGTCGAGTTCCAGCGGGAGCGCCACGTTCTCCACCGCGGTGAGGCTGCCGAGCAGGTTCAGGTCCTGGAAGACGTACCCGATCCGGCGGCGGCGCAGCCGGGCCAGGTCGCGGGCGCCCAACCCGCCGAGCGGTTCGCCCTCGACCAGCACCTCGCCGCCGGTGGGCCGGTCCAGCCCGCCGGCCAGCGCCAGCAGGGTCGACTTGCCGGAGCCCGACGGGCCCATCACCGCCACCAGCTCACCGGACCGGACGGTCAGGCTGACCCCGCGCAGCGCGTGCACCGCGGCCGGGCCGGCGCCGTGGGTCCGGTGCACGTCCCGCAGCTCCAGCACCTCGCTCACGGTGCCACCCTCGGTTCGCGACTGCGGGGCCCGCAGCACCGGCTCGCTCCCCGCGCTCACGGCGCCACCTCGGTTCGCGACTGCGGGGCTCGCAGAACCGGCTCGCTCCTCGCGCTCACCCTCGTCCCTCCCGCCGGCTCACCGGCGGGCCTCCTCGCCGGTCCGGTCCACCGCCTCGGGGCGGCCGGTCGGCCGGCTCGGGGCGGGGCGATGACGGACCAGGCTGGTCTCGCAGTGGTCGAGCCAGCGGATCTCCGCCTCGGCCTGGAAGATCATCGCGTCCAGCACCAGCCGCCAGGCCAGGTCCTCCGGCTTGTCGCTGGCGTACTTCAACCGGGTCAACTCCTGCAACGCCCGCATGGTCGCGCTGCGCTGGGTCTGCACCACCGCACGGACGTCCACCCCGGGGGTGGTGAGGGCCAGGGCCAGCTTGATCGACAGCTCGTCGCGGGGCCGGTCGGCGGGGCTGATCGGGGTGGCGAACCAGAGCGCCAGGTCCGCCCGTCCGGCGTCGGTGATCTCGTACGGCCGCTGCCCGCTCTCGCTCTCCGGCAGCGGGCGGACCAGACCGTCGCGCTCCAGCCGGGCGAGCGTCGTGTAGACCTGCCCGATGTTCAGCGGCCAGGTCGAGCCGGTCGACTCCTCGAACGCGGCGCGCAACTGGTAGCCGTACATCTGGCCGCGTTCCAGCAGCGCCAGCAGGCCGTGACGGATGGACATGGCGAGGAGTATGCATACCTGGTATGCGACCCGCAACCGGAGCGACCCGGTCCGTGACCGGCGCCCCGCTCAGGCCGGGCGGCCGGGGAACGGGACGGTGACCGGGGTCACGCCAGCGCTGCGCCGCCAGCGGGTGGCCCGCACCGCGCAGTCGGTCAGCGCCGCCAGCGCCCGGTTCCGGTCGGCCCCGCTGGTGTGCGGCAGGGTCGCCCGCCAGTGACCGGCCGTCCGCTCCTCGATCTCCACCGCCAGCTTGAGCGCGCTCGCCTTGTCGGTGACCGGGTACGGCAGCGCGTATCCGGCCTGGTCGGCGGGGACCTGACCGCCCCCTTCGCTCAACTGGAGGATGAGGGCGTCCCGGCGGGACCGGTGGGCCGCCTCGGCGGCCCGGGCAGCGCTGCGGGCGGCGTCGGCGAGGTGCACGCCGATCACCCCGTACGCCCAGATGGCGGCGTATTCGGCGGCGAGCGCGTCGGCCAGGGCCTGGGCCGGGCCGGTCGGTGCGGTGCGCGGGATCACTTCAACGCCTCCACGTGTGTCGCGCGGGCGGCCGCGATCGAGCCGAGCAGCGCGGCCCGCTCGGCGGGCGCGGCGGCGCACGCCTTCGCCGCGTTCTCCCGCCCCTGCTGCTCCGCCTGCCGCAGCTCGGCCACCAGTTCGTCGGGCTCCGTGGCCGCCGCGGTCGGGGTGGCGGCGGGGGAGCCGGACGGGGCCGGGCGGCCGATCACCCGGCGCAGTTCCTCGGCGTGCGCCCGGTGGGCGTCCGCGATCGCGGTGAGCCGGTCGGCCAGCGCCGGTGCGGCGGCGATGGCGGCCCGGTGCCGGCCCTCCAGGGCCGCCGACTCCGCCGCCAGTGGCTCGAGGGCGTCCGGGGGCGGCGGTCCGTCGTCGCCGCGGTCGAAAAGATCACACCCGGTCAGCGGTACGGCGGCGCCGCCGAGCGCCACCAGCGCCCCGGCGCGCAGCAGGCTACGCCGGGAATGTCCCGGTGCTCCGTCGCGCTGTGTCGTTCTGCCCGTCGCCACCGGACAAGTCAACACCATCTCGGCGGTGTCGTGGGCCACGACCGTCGGTGCGCCGCCCGGTCCGCCGACCCGCCCGCGCGTTACGCTCTGCGCAGCCACCGGACGCGAATGCCCCGGTGGCGTGCCGGCATGGCGGGCCGAGTGGTCCGTCTCACAGCAGACATGACGGGCCTGGCGGCCCGTGGAACAGCAGAGAGGTGCGCCAGATGACGCAGCGTGGCCGTGCCACCAGGCCGACGGGGCCCTCCGGGCGACCCCGCCGGGCCGACGGCCCCCGTGCCGGGGGTCGGGGCGGCGCGCCCCGCGGCGACCTGAGCGCCCGGCGGGCCCGCCTCCGCGAGGTGATCGAGCCGGTGGTCAACGCCGCCGGGTACGACCTGGAGGACCTCTCCGTCTCCCGGGCCGGCCGACGGCACGTGGTACGGGTGATCGTGGACGCCGACGGCGGGATCAACCTGGACGCCGTCGCGGATGTCTCCCGGGCGGTCTCCGCCGCGCTGGACGCCGCGGAGGAGGCCGGTGGCGACATCGTGGCCGGCGAATACCAGCTCGAGGTCAGCTCGCCCGGGGTGGACCGACCGCTGACCCTGCCCCGGCACTGGCGGCGCAACGTCGGCCGGCTGGTCAAGGTGACCGTGCGCGGCGCGGCCGGGGTGCCCGAGCAGCGGACCGCCGGGGACCGGCAGCTCACCGGCCGGGTCGTCGAGGCGGACGACGAGCGCGTGGTGCTGGAGACGGACACCGGGCGGGTGGCGCACCCCTACGCCGAGCTCGGGCCGGGCCGGGTCCAGGTGGAGTTCAGCCGCCTCGACGAGGCGGACGAGTTCGACGAGGCTGACGAAACCGACATCGACGACGAAGATGATGTGGAGGACGAGGAGAGGTGAACATCGACCTCGCGGCGCTGCGCGCACTGGAGCGCGAGCGGGAGATCCCGTTCGACACGATCCTCGCGGCGATCGAGACCGCGTTGCTGACCGCCTACCGGCACACCGACGGCGCCGAGCCGCACGCCCGGGTGGAGATCGACCGGAAGACCGGGGCCGCCTCGGTGTACGCCCAGGAGTTGGACGCCGACGGTGGCGTGGTGCGGGAGTGGGACGACACCCCGCACGACTTCGGCCGGATCGCGGCCATGACGGCGAAGCAGGTGATCCTCCAGCGGCTGCGGGAGGCCACCGACGAGGTGCACCTCGGCGAGTACGTCGGCCGCGAGGGTGACCTGGTCACCGGCGTGGTGCAGGCGCACGAGGCGCGCGCCGAGAAGGGCATCGTCACCGTCGACCTGGGCAAGCTGGAGGGCGTCCTGCCGCAGTCCGAGCAGGTCCCGGGCGAGCGGTACGCGCACGGCGAGCGGATCCGCTGCGTCGTGGTGCACGTGGCCAAGGGAATGCGCGGCCCGCAGATCACGTTGTCCCGTTCGCACCCCGCGCTGGTGAAGAAGCTCTTCGCCCTGGAGGTGCCGGAGATCGCCGACGGCACCGTGGAGATCAGCGCGATCGCCCGTGAGGCAGGTCACCGTACGAAGATCGCGGTGCGGTCGACCGCACCCGGGGTCAACGCCAAGGGCGCCTGCATCGGCCCGATGGGCCAGCGGGTCCGCGCGGTGATGAGCGAGCTGCACGGCGAGAAGATCGACATCATCGACTGGTCGGACGACCCGGCCACCTTCGTCGGGAACGCGCTCTCTCCGGCCAAGGCCCTGCGGGTGGAGGTGGTCGACGCGGTCACCCGGACCGCCCGGGTCACCGTGCCGGACTTCCAGCTCTCCCTCGCGATCGGGCGGGAAGGGCAGAATGCCCGGCTTGCGGCCCGGTTGACCGGTTGGCGGATCGACATCCGCTCCGACGCGGAGCAGACCGGCAGCCCCGGCCGGAGCGGAGCTGATCACGTACCCGAGCCGGGCGGCGCGATCTCGAGCAGCTAGGGGTAGACTTCCTCCAGTGGCACGACGAGCGCTGCCCGAGCGCACCTGTGTGGGCTGCCGGAAGCGAGCGCCGGCCAGCGAGTTGCTGCGGATTGTCGCGGTCGGTGACGAGGCTGGTCATTACAGCCTCCGGCCCGATCCGGCCCGCAGACTGCCGGGTCGGGGAGCGAGCATGCACCCGGATCCGGCCTGCTTCGCGCAAGCGGTGCGGCGCCGCGCCTTCGGGCGGGCACTGCGCATCACCGGGGTCATCGATCACGGTGCGCTGGCGGAGCACGTTGACGCGCCATCCCCGACGACCGGTCAACCCGACCGTCGCGGGTCGCTAGCAAGGTAGGACGACCGACATGAGCACACGATGAAGTCCCTGAAATGACCAGGCTTCAAGTGCACGAGTGAGGTCGCTGCGGGTGCTGCCCGCACGACCTCGGAGTGAGGAGTGCAGTGGCAGGAAAGGCCCGCGTACACGAGCTCGCCAAGGAGCTCGGGGTCGAAAGCAAGACCGTTCTCGCCAAGCTCAAGGAGATGGGCGAGTTCGTGAAGTCCGCGTCGAGCACCGTCGAGGCGCCCGTCGCCCGACGGCTGCGTAGCTCGTTCGTGGCCTCCGCCGGTTCGTCGGCGCCGGCCGCCCCGCCGGCGGCCGCGCCCACCCCGGCGCCGACCCCGACCCCGTCCCCGACCCCGGGCGCCCCCCGGGTGTCGGCCAAGCCGATGCCGCCGCGGCGGCCGACCCCGACCCCTGGGCCGAAGCCCAAGGGTCCGGTTCCGGGTCCGCCGCAGCCGGTGGCCAAGCCGGCGAGCGCGCACGACATCGAGGTGGCCGCCGCCGAGGCGCGTGCCGCCGCGCTGAAGGCTGAGCAGGAGGCCGCGGTCAAGGCCGCTCAGGCCGCCCGCCAGCAGCAGCGCGAGAACGTCCGCCGGGAGCCGCCGACCGAGGGTGGCCCCCGTCCCGGCCCGCGTCCGGGTCCGGGCGCCGTGCCGTCCCGTCCGGGTGCCCCGGCCGCCGGTCGTCCCGGCGCGCCGACCCCGGGTCCGGGCGCGCGGCCCGGTGGGCGTCCGCCGGCGCGCGGCGCCGGCAACAACCCGTTCGGCATCCAGGGCGGTCAGCAGCAGCGGCCCCCGGCCGCCGGTGCGGGCGGTCCGCGGCCGAGCCCGGCTTCGATGCCGCCCCGGCCCAGCCCGGCCTCGATGCCCCCGCGGCCCAGCCCGGCCTCCATGCCGAGCCAGCGCCCCGGTCGCCCCGGCGGTCCCGGTGGCGGTCGTGGCGGTCCCGGTGGCGGCGCTGGTCGCCCCGGTGGCGGCGGCGGCTTCCGCGGCGGTCCCGGTGGCGGCGGCGGTGGCGGTGGCTACCGTGGCGGTCCCGGTGGCGGCGGCGGTGGCGGTGGCTACCGTGGCGGTCCCGGTGGCGGCGGCGGTGCTCCCGGCGGTGGTTTCCGTCCGGGCGCCCCGGCCGGTGGCGCCGGTCGTCCGGGTGGTGGCGGTCGTGGCCGTGGCGGTGGCGCCGCGGGTGCCTTCGGGCGTCCGGGTGGCCGGCCGACCCGCGGTCGCAAGTCCAAGAAGCAGCGCAGACAGGAGTTCGACAACCTGTCGGCCCCGACCATGTCCTCGGGTGCCCCCCGGGGTCAGGGTCAGGTCGTCCGGTTGTCCCGTGGCGCCTCGCTGTCGGACTTCGCCGACAAGATCAACGCCAACCCGGGTTCGCTGGTCCAGGAGATGTTCAACCTGGGCGAGATGGTGACCGCGACCCAGTCGTGCTCCGACGACACCCTGCTGCTGCTGGGTGAGCACCTCGGCTTCGACGTGCAGATCGTCAGCCCGGAGGACGAGGACCGCGAGCTGCTCGCGCAGTTCAACATCGACCTCGACGCGGTGGTCGCGGAGGACCGCCTGGTCAGCCGGCCGCCGGTGGTGACCGTCATGGGTCACGTCGACCACGGTAAAACCAAGCTGCTCGACGCGATCCGCAAGGCGAACGTGGTGGCCGGTGAGGCGGGTGGCATCACCCAGCACATCGGCGCCTACCAGGTCCACGTCCCGCACGAGGGCGAGGACCGGGCGATCACCTTCATCGACACCCCGGGTCACGAGGCGTTCACCGCCATGCGTGCCCGTGGTGCCCAGGTCACGGACATCGTGATCCTGGTGGTCGCGGCCGACGACGGCGTTATGCCGCAGACCATCGAGGCGCTCAACCACGCCAAGGCGGCGGACGTGCCGATCGTGGTCGCGGTCAACAAGGTCGACAAGCCGGAGGCGAACCCGGACAAGGTCCGCCAGCAGCTGACCGAGTACGGCCTGGTCGCCGAGGAGTACGGCGGCGACACCATGTTCGTCAACGTCGCGGCCAAGCCCGGCATCGGCATCGAGGAGCTTCTCGAGGCCGTGCTGCTGACCGCCGACGCGTCGCTGGAGCTGACCGCTCCGATTGACGGGCCGGCGCAGGGTGTCGCGATCGAGGCGCACCTGGACAAGGGCCGTGGTGCGGTGGCGACCGTGCTGGTGCAGAAGGGCACCCTGCGGGCCGGCGACTCGATCGTCGCCGGTGGGGCGCACGGCCGGGTCCGGGCCATGCTGGACGAGAACGGCAAGCCGGTCGACGAGGCCGGTCCGGCGCGTCCGGTCATGGTGCTGGGTCTGACCACGGTGCCGGGAGCGGGTGACACCTTCCTGGCCGCCGAGGACGACCGGACCGTGCGGCAGATCGCCGAGCAGCGGCAGGCGCGACGGCGGGCGGCGGCATTCGCCAACTCCCGTGGCCGGGCCACCCTCGAGACGCTCATGGAGCAGCTCAAGGAGGGCGAGAAGACCTCGCTCAACCTGGTGCTCAAGGGCGACGTCTCCGGTTCCGTGGAGGCCCTCGAGGACGCGCTGTTCAACCTCGACATCCCGGAGGAGGTCCAGCTGCGGATCATCCACCGGGGCGTGGGTGCGATCACCGAGAGCGACGTCATGCTCGCGAGCGCCTCGTCCGAGGCGGTCACGATCATCGGCTTCAACGTGCGGGCCGCCAACAAGGTCCGCGAGATCGCCGACCGCGAGGGCGTGGAGATCCGGTACTACACCGTCATCTACCAGGCCATCGAGGAGATCGACGCCGCGCTCAAGGGGCTGCTCAAGCCGGAGTACGAGGAGGTCGAGCTGGGGACCGCGGAGATCCGCGACGTCTTCCGCTCGTCCAAGATCGGCAACATCTCCGGTTGCATCGTCCGGTCCGGCCTCATCCGCCGCAACGCCAAGGCGCGGCTGCTGCGGGACGGGGCGGTCGTGGCGGACAACCTCACGATCAGCTCCCTCAAGCGGTTCAAGGACGACGCGACGGAGGTCCGCGAGGGCTTCGAGTGTGGTCTGACGCTGGGCGGTTTCAACAACGTCCAGGTCGGCGACATCATCGAGACCTTCGAGATGCGGGAGAAGCCGCGCGCCTGAGCGGCGTGAACGACCGACGGCCGGGGCCCACGGGGCCCCGGCCGTCGCCGTCTCCACGGACTGCGACAATCTCCGGCGTGCTGACCAGGTACGCGCTGCTCCTCGCCCCCTCCGCCAACCGCGTCTACGCCGACGCGGCCGGCCGGCTCGCCCGCGCCGAACTGGAGATCTTCGCCGGGTCGGGGGTGCTCGACGCGGCGCCGGTCGACGCCACGGTGGAGCGGATCGGCGGGGTGGAGTACCTGACCTTCGCCGCGCCGGAGCCGGGCCTGGGCGGGCGGGACCTGGCGCACCTGGCCAACCTGTCGGCCGCGTACGCGCTGTTCGAGCGGGTAGGCGACGACCTGCTCCGCCCGGTGCCGCTGGAGCCACTGGCCCGCTACGACTCGGACCTGATCACCATCCCGAAGTACGCCGGCAAGACCAACGAGCAGTTCACCCGGCTGCTGCTCAACGTCACCGTGCTCGCCTCCGCCTCCGCCCGCGGCATGCTGGACCGGCAGTTGGTGGTGCTCGACCCGCTCTGCGGCCGGGGCACCACGCTCAACCAGGCGCTGATGTACGGCTACGACGGGATCGGCGTCGAGCACGACGGCAAGGACGTGGACGCGTACGGGGCGTTCCTGCGTACCTGGCTGCGCCGCAAGCGGCTCAAGCACACCGCCGAGACCGTCCCGGTACGCCGGGACCGCAAGCTGGTCGCCCGGCGCTTCGAGGCGGTGCTCGCCCCGTCGCGGGACGAGCACCGGGCCGGGGCGACCCAGCGGGTCACCGTGCTGCACAGCGACACCACCCGGGCCCGGGAGGTGCTGCGCCCGCGCTGCGCCGACGTGATCGTGACCGACGCGCCGTACGGGGTGGCCCACGGCAGCCGCACCGAGCAGGGGCTGTCGCGCAGCCCACTGGACCTGCTCGGCGCGGCCGTACCGGTCTGGCGGGAGCTGCTGCGTCCCGGCGGGGCACTCGGGCTGTCCTGGAACACGCAGGTGGCACCCCGGGCGGCGGCCGAGGCCGTGCTGGCCGGGGCCGGCCTGCGGGTGGTCGACGGGACCGGCTGGCGGGACCTGGCGCACCGGGTCGACCAGGCGATCGATCGGGACGTGCTGGTGGCGGTCGTGCCTACGACGGCTCCAGCTCGGCGCGTCTGACGCCGCGCGGCGACCTGAAGCCGTCGCTGGAGCCGTCGGCGGAAAACGGGTGACCCGGCCGAGGGCACTGCCGTACCGTTGCTCGCCGTGTATACCGGAACCGCGCACTTCGACCTGTTGCTGCCGGGGGACTCCCGGTCCCTTAAGGCCAAGCGGTCGTACGTCCGGCCGATCGTCGCCGCGCTGCGCCGGTTCGAGGTGTCGGCCGCCGAGGTCGGGTCGCTCGACCTGCACGGCCGCGCCGAGATCGGGGTGGCCGTGGTGGCCGCCGAGGCGTCGCACGTCCGCCAGGTGCTCGACTCGTGCGAGCGCCTCGTCGCGGCCCGTCCGGAGGCCGAACTGCTGTCGGTCCGCCGCCGGCTCTACGGCGAGGAGGACTGAGCCGCCGGGCGGCAAGAAGGGGCTCCTGGTCTAACGGGCACCAGGCGTTGACAGGGGCCCTTCCTTGCACCGGCGGCCCCGCGCGGCGGCCACGATCGCGCGGGTAGTGTTCGAGTTGTTGGGGGTCGGACCCGGCGGCGCCCGCGCCGTCGTTTTCGGCCGACGGCTCCAGGTCGCGGCGCGGCGTCAGACGCGCCGAGCTGGAGTCGTCGTTGGGAGCGGGAAGCCCTGGAGGTGGGGGACATGACGGATCCGGCCAAGGTACGCCGGCACGCGGAGCGCATCCGTGAACTGGTCGCGTCGGTGGTGCGGAGCCAGATCAAGGACCCCCGGCTCGGGATGATCACCATCACCGACGCCCGGATCACCGCCGACCTGCGCGACGCCACCGTCTTCTACACGGTGCTCGGCGACGCGGCGGCGCAGGCCAGCACCGCCGCCGCGCTGGAGAGCGCCAAGGGCATGCTGCGCAGCACCGTCGGCAAGGCGCTCGGGCTGCGGCACTCGCCGACCCTCACCTTCGTCCTGGACGACGTGCAGGACCAGGTCAAGCACATCGACGACCTGCTCGCGGCGGCCCGCACCGCCGACGCCGAGGTGCAGCGGCTGGCGGCCCACGCCCAGTACGCGGGCGAGGCGCAGCCGTACCGGCTGGCCGAGGAGGAGGACTCCGAGACCGAGGACTCCGAGACCGAGGACGACGAGCCGCGCGGCGGCGGCCCCCGGTGACCTCTCCCGCCGAGGGCGGCACGCCGGCCGGTGCCGGCCCGACCGACACCGACTGGGCGGCCGCCCTCGCGGCGGTGCGCGGGCTCCCCACCGACGCGCGGGTGCTGCTGATCTGCCACGTCAACCCCGATGGCGACGCGCTGGGCAGCATGCTCGGCTTCGGGCTGGGCCTGCGCCGCTGGGGCGTACGGCACCTCCAGGCGACCTTCCCCGGTCCGCCGGAGGTGCCCGAGCCGTTCCGCTGGCTGCCCGGGCTCGACCTGCTGGTGCCGCAGGACGACGCGTACCCGGACCCGGACCTGGTGATCTGCTTCGACGTGGCGAGCGAGTCCCGGCTGGGTGACCTGGTCGACCGGCTGGACAAGGCCGGGACGGCGCTGGTGCTGGACCACCACGCGTCGAACACCCGGTTCGGGGGCATCCATCTGGTGGATCCGCACGCGGCGGCCACCTCGGTGGTCGCCGAGGGGCTGCTCGACCGGCTCGGGGTGCCGCTGGACGCCGAGATCGCCACCTGCCTCTACGTGGCGCTGAGCACGGACACCGGCTCCTTCCGCTTCGAGGCCACCACTCCGGACGTGCACCGGATGGCGGCCCGGCTGCTGGCCACCGGCATCCGGCCCGGGGACATCTCCCGCCGGATCTTCGACACCCGCCCGTTCGGGGCCGTCCGGCTCTTCGGCGAGGTGCTGGGCCGGGCCCGGCTGGAACCGGCGGCCGCCGCCGGGCGCGGGCTGGTCTGGACCTACGCCACCCAGGACGACCTGGCCCGCTACGGCCAGCCGGCGTACGTGCTGGAGGCGCTGATCGATTCGGTCCGGTGCACCGCCGAGGCGGACGTGAGCTGCGTGGTCAAGCAGGTCGCCGCCACCGAGTGGGCCGTCTCGCTGCGCAGCAAGGGGGCGGTGGACGTGAGCCGGGTGGCGGTGGCGCTGGGCGGCGGCGGGCATCGGTTCGCCGCCGGCTTCACCGGGCAGGGCACGGTCGACGAGGTGGTGGACCGGATCCGCGCCGAACTGGACGGGGCGCTGTTCACGGCCTGATATCAGGGTCGACTCCGGGACGTGTCGGTCTTCCGGCGCTCCGTGACGGTGGGGACAATCGGGTGATGGATCACCCCCAAGAGCTCACCGTCGAGGCGCCCCGAGCCTGGGACCGTCCGGTCGTCTCCGTACCGGTGCTGATCTGCCTTTCCCTGGTCGGCGGCCAGTTGCCGTCCTTCTCCACCCAGGCCAACCTCTACACCCTGGGCACCGGCGGCGCGCTGATCTGGATCGGCCTGAGCAACCGGGTGCCCCGCCGACCTGCGCCACACCGGTTGCCGGCCGGGGCGGCCTGGTGGCTGCTTCCGGTCACCGTCTTCGGGGTGTTCGAGGGAACGACCTTCGTGCTGTCGATGGGGGACGACTTCCCCACCTTCTCCCTGCTGGCCGATCCGCTGCTGGAGGACCACCTGGTCCGCTCCGCGGCCTGGTTCGCCTGGCTGGCCGCCTTCTGGGGACTGGTACGCCGATGATGCGGGCCCTGGCGATCGGCGGTTTCCTGACCGCGCTGGTGCTCTTCGCGGCCGTCGAGTGGGCCGCCCGGCGGGAGGGTTCCCGGATCCCTTCGCTCGCCGACGTCTGCGCCTTCGTGATGCGCTACGAGGTCGGGCCGGTGCCGGTGGGGCGGATCGGGTTCCTCGGCTTCTGGTGGTGGCTCGGCTGGCACTTCCTGGCCCGCTGACCAGCCGGATCCACCCATGGTGTCCGTATCCCGGGAACAGTGGGCAGCCTGGGGAAAGTGAACGTTAATTTAGGAGAGGGACCGGCGCGCTTCGGCGCTGGTCACGGGCGGTGGGGCCACATCCGGCGCCGCCTCCCTCCAGGGTCAGACCGACCCGGGCTCACGCTGCCAGGTGAGCCGCTCCGGTGATCCCGGACCGCTGCCCGGCGCTCAGCACCGACGGCTCCAGGTCGTGCCACGGCAGCAGACGCGCCGAGCTGGAGTTTGTCGGACGACGGCTCCAGGTCGCGGCGCGGCGTCAGACGCGCCGAGTTGGAGTTGTCGGACGCCCCAGGGCCACCGGGCGTCGGTGGTCCGCACCCTGGAAGGGAACTCCGATGGCGACGAAGCACAAGCCGCAGACCGAGACCACCACCGACGAGGCGCGCGAGCAGATGCGCCGCGCGCTGCAGACGTCGATGGACACCCGTCAGTGACGGCCGGCCGCCCGGCGGTGGCGCGGTAGCCACCGCGCCGCCGCTTCGGTCGCCCGGTTCCGCCTACGACCCGTCCGGCGCTACCGTCGCCCGGTGCGCCGCATCCTCGTCGTGGGCAGCGCGGGCGCGGGCAAGACCACACTCGCCCGCGAGGTCGCCCGCCGGCTCGACCTCCCGCTGATCCACCTTGACCGGCACTACTGGCGGCCCGGCTGGGTCGCCGCTGCCGACGCCGACTTCCGCGCGGAGGTCGCCGCGCTGGCCGCCCGCCCCGCCTGGGTGATGGAGGGCAACTACCGCAGTACCCTCGACCTCCGCCTGCCCCGCGCCGACCTGCTGGTCCTCTGCGACCCGTCCCGGCTGCGCTGCCTCGCCCGGGTGCTGCGCCGCCGTTGGGCCTGCCGGGCCACGTCCCGACCCGACCTGCCGGACGGCTGCCCCGAGCAGCTCGACCTTGAGTTCCTCTACTACATCTGGCGATACCCCCGGCGCTCCCGTCCTCTGGTCTACGCGGCCGTCGCCGCCCACGCCCCCGAGCTGCCGGTGATCCGCCTGCGCACCCGCGCCGACACCCGCCGCTGGCTGGCCACCCTCCCGGCCCCGTCAGCGTGATCATGAGGTTGGCGGCGGTTTCGGAGATCGACAATGCCGCCAACCTCATGATCACTCCATGCTGGGCGAGGGTTGGTAAGTGATGGGGCCGGTTGCGTTCCTTACCGGACGCGTGTCAGGATCGGCGGCGATGAGTCAGACCGCCGCCCCCGCCACCGGCTCCTCCACCGCGTCGCCCCGCCGGATCGCCGCGCTCGCCCTGCCGGCACTCGTGGTGCTGGCCGCCGAGCCGCTCTACGTCCTGGTCGACACCGCGGTGGTCGGGCACCTGGGCCGCGTCCCGCTCGCCGCGCTCGCCGTCGGCGGCACGGTGCTGACCCTGACCGCGTGGCTCGGCACCGTCGTCGCGTACGGGACCACCGGGCGGTCGGCCCGGCGGTTCGGCTCAGGGGACCGGGCCGCGGCGGTGGCCGAGGGGGTGCAGGCCTCCTGGCTGGCGCTGACCGTCGGCGTACTGGTGGCGCTCGCCATGCAGGTCGGCGGCGGGTGGCTGGCGCGTACCCTCGTCGGCGGCCCGGGCGAGGTGGCCGATGCCGCCGCGGCCTGGCTGCGGATCGCCGCGCTCGGCGCGCCCGGCCTGCTGCTGGCCGCCGCCGGCAACGGCTGGCTGCGCGGCATCCAGGACACCCGGCGGCCGCTGCTCTTCGTGCTCGCCCCCAACCTGCTCTCCGCGCTGCTCTGCCCGCTGCTGGTCTACCCGGCCGGGCTCGGGCTGGCCGGCTCGGCGGTGGCGAACGCCATCGCGCAGACCATCTCCGGCGCCCTCTTCGCGGCCGCGCTGGTCCGCGAGCGGGTCTCCCTCCGCCCCCGGCCCCGGCTGATCCGGCAGCAGTTCGTGCTCAGCCGCGACCTGCTGATCCGGGGTGTAGCGTTCCAGGCCAGCTTCCTGTCCGCCACCGCCGTCGCGGCCCGCTTCGGCGCCGCCGCGGTCGGCGCCCACCAGATCGCCGTACAGCTGTGGTTCTTCACCGCCCTGGTGCTGGACGCCCTGGCGATCGCCGCCCAGGCGTTGATCGGCGCGGCGCTCGGCGCCGGCGACGCGGCTGGCGCCCGCGCCCTCGCCCGCCGGATCGCCCTGCTCGGCGGCGCGTGCGGCGTGGCGTTCGCGGTGCTGATCGCCGCCGGCGCCGGCCTGGTGCCCTCCTGGTTCAGCTCCGACCCGCAGGTACGCGAGCAGGCGATGGTCGCCTGGCCGTGGTTCGTCGCGCTGCAGCCGATCGGTGGGGTGGTGTTCGCCCTCGACGGCGTGCTGATCGGCGCGGGTGACGTCCGCTACCTGCGCAACCTCACCATCGTGGCGGCGCTGGGCGGCTTCCTGCCGGCGATCTGGCTGGCCTACGGGCTCGACCTCGGGCTGGGCGGGATCTGGGCCGGGCTGACGCTGTTCGTGGTGCTCCGGCTGGTCGCGCTGCTGCTGCGGGTGCGTTCCGGCGGCTGGGCGGTGGTCGGCGCGGTCCGGTGACCATCGCCGCGGGTCAGCAGGACTCGCCGTCGCCCGCCCGCCAGCCCGGGTCGTAGATGTCGCCGGTCGCCCCCGGCCGGGGCAGCACCACGTTGGCGGGGTCGTACTCCAGCGCGAGGTAGCCCTTCTCCATCGCCGCGCAGGTCGAGTTCGACACCGTCACCTGGGCCGTGCCGATCCAGAGCCCGCGGGACGAGGCCCGGACGTCGTCCGGGTGGGGCACGTGCCAGACCACATCGTCGCGCACGGTCACCAGCTCGGCCCCCGGCGGGTATTTCTGCGCCTGAAACAGGTCGAACGAGTAGACCCAGATGAACCGCGTGGTGACCGCCAGCACCCGGATCCCGTCGTCGGTGGTGGTGGCGGTGTACTCGATGGTGCCGCGGGCGCGGATGCCGTCCTCCGGTACGAAGCCGGGGTTGGCGTCGCGCAGGATCCGGGTGGCGTAGCCGAGGTTGTTGCCGGCGGCCAGGTCGTCGGTGACCGTCGACCGGGCGTCGGGAGCGAGCCGGGCGAGGAACGCCTCCGGATCGCCGTACAGCATGTCCTTGCCCAGCCGGCCCTCGACCAGCGCCGTCCGGACGCCGGACAGCGCGTCGGCGACCTGCTTCGCGGAGAACGGGCCGGCCGCCCGGGCGGCCGGCAGGACGATCGCCTGCTCACCCTCGGCGAAGTGCTCGGCCGGGGTGTCGAGGTAGACGCCCAGGGTGTTGCCGTCGGCGTCGACCTGCCGGGGCGGTGCGGTCGGGCGGGACCGCAGCGCCACCTCGCCGTGGTTGACCTTGTCCGCGAAACGCCAGCCGGTGGTGCCGAGGAAACCGAGGAACCCGACGACCAGCAGCAGACCGACGGCGCCGATCAGCTTCCCGCTGTGCCGCTCCCAGCCGAGGCGTAGCCGCTCCCGCCCGGTCAGCTCGTGCTCCGGCACCGGATGGCGCATCCAGTCGGGCACCTTGACCGACTCGTCCGAGGTGAACATGCCGTCGAAGCGGCGCGACGCCTCGGGCTGCTGCTGGTCGTCGGTCATTCCTGGGTCCTGTGGAGGCGAGTGGGAGGGGCGGATGATCTTCGCACGCGGGGGAGCCGTTCCGCCTCCCCGCGGCCCAGATCGATCAGAGCTCGCGGTGGCTGATCTTGTAGAACAGGTACAGCGTGCCGACGACCAGGCAGGTGGCCACCACCGCGACGACGACGAAGGACACGATCGCGGAGACCACCGGGTGCCGTTCGCTGACCCGGTTGCGGTCCCGCCACGCCCAGAGCCGGTGCCGGGCCGCCCGCAGCGCCGGCACCCCGTCGACGAATTCCGAGAGGCGGCGGCCGAGGGTACGGCGCGGCGGCTCGGGGTTGCGCATCCAGTCGGGCAGGTCGACCCGAGGCCGGTGCTGGTGCGAGGGCGGCGGGTTGGTCATCGGGCTCCTACCGGTGCTGCGACGAGGGCGCACGATCTTGGCACTCCGGTCGATCAGGGCGGTATCCCCCGCACGTGCGATCACCGGGGTCTGGCAGGCTTGGCCGTCGTGAGCACAGACGGTCTGATCGTGGTCGACAAGCCGGGCGGTATGACGTCCCACGACGTGGTGGCGCGGATCCGGCGGCTGGCGCGGACCCGGCGGGTGGGGCACGGCGGCACGCTCGACCCGATGGCGACCGGGGTGCTGGTGATCGGGGTGGGACGCGCCACCCGGCTGCTCACCTACGTGATCGGCGCCGGCAAGAGCTACACCGCGACCATCCGGCTCGGCCAGACGACCATCACCGACGATGCCGAGGGTGACGTGGTTGCCACCACCCCGGTCGGCGGGGTCACCGACGACGCGATCCGCGCCGCGCTCGCCGCCCAGACCGGCGAGATCGACCAGGTGCCCAGCGCGGTCAGCGCCATCAAGATTAACGGTCAGCGGGCGTACAAGCGGGTCCGTGCGGGGGAGACGGTCGAGCTGCCCGCCCGGCGGGTCACCATCTCCCGGCTGGACGTCCTAGCGGTCCGCTGGGACGTCCCGGACGTGGTGGACGTGGACGTCGACGTCACCTGCTCGTCCGGCACGTACATCCGGGCCATCGCGCGGGACGCGGGCGCCGCGCTCGGGGTCGGCGGCCACCTGACCGCGCTGCGCCGGACTGCGGTCGGCGGCTTCACCCTGGCCGAGGCGGCCACCTTCGACGCGCTGGAGCAGTGCGCGCCCGACGTGGTCAACCTGCCCCTGGACGCGGCCGCCGACCGGTTCTTCCCGCGTCGGGACGCCACCGGCGACGAGGCGCGCACGCTCGCCCACGGCGGGCCGCTCGACGCGGCCGGCATCGCCGGACCGTACGCGGTCTTCGGCCCCGACGGCGGGCTGATCGCTATCGTCAGCGAGCGGGGCGGCCGGGCCCGCGCGGAGGTCGTGCTGGCGCCGGCCTGACGACGGCCGGGCCGAATCGCGTGGGCGAGCAGGGGAGGAGCGGTATGCAGCGGTGGCGGGGGTACGAGGCGGTGCCCGGAGGCTGGGGACGCGCGGTGGTCACCATCGGCGTCTTCGACGGCGTGCACAAGGGGCACCAGGCCACCATCGGCCACGCCGTGGCCCGGGCCCGCGAGCTGGGCGTACGGTCGGTGGTGCTGACCTTCGACCCGCACCCGGCGGAGGTGGTCCGCCCCGGCTCGCACCCGGCGGTGCTCACCGAGCCGGCCCGCAAGGCGGAGCTGATCGAGGCGCTCGGGGCGGACGTGCTCTGCGTGGTGCCGTTCACCCCGGAGTTCTCCCGGCTGCCGGCCGAGGCGTTCGTGCACGACATCCTGGTCGAGCACCTGCACGCCGCGCTGGTGGTGGTCGGCGACAACTTCCGTTTCGGGCACCGAGCCGCCGGCGACGTGGCCCTGCTGGAGCGGCTGGGCCGCACCTTCGGCTTCGGCGTGGAGAGCGGCCCGCTGGTCGCCGAGGCGGGGACGGTCTTCTCCTCCACGTACATCCGCTCCTGCATCGATGCGGGTGACGTGGCCGCGGCGGCCGCCGCGCTCGGCCGCCCGCACCGGGTCGAGGGCGTGGTGGTCCGCGGCGACCAGCGCGGACGTGAGCTGGGTTACCCCACCGCCAACTTACTGACCCACCGCTACGCGGCGGTCCCCGCCGACGGGGTGTACGCCGCCCGGCTGGTGCGCCGGGGTGGGGAGCCCCTGGCGGCGGCCGTCTCGATCGGCACCAACCCGACCTTCTCCGGCCGGGAGCGCCGGGTAGAGGCGTACGCGCTGGACTTCACCGGTGACCTGTACGGCGAGCGGCTGGCCCTGGACTTCGTGGCGCACCTGCGCGAACAACGGGCGTACGACTCGATCGAGCCGTTGATCGCTCAGATCGGTGAGGACGTCGAGCGGACCCGCCGGGCGCTCGGCTGACCCGGCGCGCGGCGTCGGGAACGCCTCACGACGCCCTTGACCGGGTGGTTCCCGACCGGGCTGGTAGTCTGGCAGGGACGTCGGCTGACCGACGTGGGGCCTCGCGTGCCTGCACGACGCCGCGGGTGCGAGGAACCGGTTCGTTTCCGGTCACTCCGACCGATCCGACGGACCTCATCGAACGACCCACGAAACAGGGAGAACATGGCGCTCGACCAGGAAGCCAAGGCCAAGATCCGCGCGGAGTACGCGACCGCCGAGGGCGACACCGGTTCGCCGGAGGTCCAGGTCGCGGTCCTCACCAAGCGGATCGCCGAGCTCACCGAGCACCTGAAGGTGCACAAGCACGACCACCACAGCCGCCGTGGGCTGCTGCTGCTGGTCGGCCGGCGCCGTCGGCTGCTCAACTACGTCCAAAAGAAGGACATCAACCGCTACCGGTCGCTCATCGAGCGGCTCGGTCTGCGCCGGTGACGTAACGGGGGAGTGGCCTGCGGCCGCTCCCCCGTTCCGGTACCACTGAAAGAACCGGGTCACGCGACCACCCGAGAGGGAGCCGGTCAGCGTACCGGTCTCCGGTAGTGGCCCCCGGGGCACCCCGGCATCGTGCCGGCCACCCGGGCGCTTCGATCGAAGACCGGCCGTCTGAGCAGCTCCCGTGTCGTGGACCCCCGACGCGAAGGAGCACGACAGCACCATGACCGAGACCAACCTCGGCACCGAATCCCGCACCGCCGTGATCGACAACGGGTCCTTCGGCACCCGTGAGATCACCTTCTCCACCGGCCGGCTGGCCCGCCAGGCCGCCGGCTCTGTCATCGCCCAGCTCGGCGAGACGGTCGTCCTCTCCGCCACCACCGCCGGCAAGCAGCCGCGGGAGCAGTTCGACTTCTTCCCACTCACGGTGGACGTCGAGGAGCGGATGTACGCCGCGGGCCGCATCCCCGGCTCGTTCTTCCGCCGCGAGGGCCGGCCCAGCGAGGACGCCATCCTCACCTGCCGGCTGATCGACCGGCCGCTGCGCCCGTCGTTCGTCAAGGGCCTGCGCAACGAGGTCCAGGTGGTCGAGACCGTCCTCGCGCTCGACCCGCAGCACCCGTACGACGTCGTGGCGATCAACGCCGCCTCGATGTCCACCAAGCTCTCCGGCCTGCCGTTCTCCGGCCCGATCGGGGCCACCCGGATGGCGCACGTCGACGGCCAGTGGGTCGCCTTCCCGACCCACGAGGAGCTGGCCCGGGCCACCTTCGACATGGTCGTGGCCGGCCGCGCCCTGCCGGACGGCGACGTCGCGATCATGATGGTCGAGGCCGAAGCCACCGAGCACACCGTGGCGCTGGTCGCCGGCGGCGCCCCCGCGCCGACCGAGGAGGTCGTGGCCAGCGGCCTGGAGGCCGCCAAGCCGGCCATCCGGGAGCTGTGCCGGGCGCAGAGCGAGCTGGCCGAGGTGGCCGCCAAGCCGGTCGCCGAGTTCCCGGTCTTCCTGGACTACCAGGACGACGCGTACGACGCGGTTGCCGAGCTGGCCCGCGCCGACGTCGCCGAGGCCCTGAAGATCGCCGGCAAGCACGACCGCGAGGAGGCCCTGGACCGGATCAAGGTCCGGGTCGCCGAGGAGCTCGGCCCGCGCTTCGAGGGCCGCGAGAAGGAGCTCTCCGCCGCCTTCCGCTCGCTGACCAAGTCCGAGGTCCGCAGCCGGGTGCTGCGCGAGCAGGTCCGCATCGACGGCCGCGGCCCGCGCGACATCCGCCCGCTGACCGCCGAGGTCGGCGTGCTGCCGCGGGTGCACGGTTCGGCGCTGTTCGAGCGCGGTGAGACCCAGATCCTGGGCGTCACCACGCTGAACATGCTGCGCATGGAGCAGTCGCTGGACACCCTCTCCCCGGAGAAGTCCAAGCGCTACATGCACAACTACAACTTCCCGCCGTACTCCACCGGTGAGACCGGCCGGGTCGGCTCGCCGAAGCGGCGCGAGATTGGCCACGGCGCGCTGGCCGAGCGGGCGCTGATCCCGGTGCTGCCGTCGCGCGAGGAGTTCCCGTACGCCATTCGGCAGGTCTCCGAGGCGCTCGGCTCCAACGGCTCCACCTCGATGGGTTCGGTCTGCGCCTCCACCCTGGGCCTGCTGTCGGCCGGTGTGCCGCTGAAGGCGCCGGTCGCCGGCATCGCCATGGGCCTCATCTCCGACGAGGTCGAGGGCAAGACCCAGTACGTGACGCTGACCGACATCCTCGGCGCCGAGGACGCGTTCGGCGACATGGACTTCAAGGTCGCCGGCACCCGGGAGTTCGTCACCGCCCTCCAGCTCGACACCAAGCTCGACGGCATCCCGTCGGACGTGCTGGCCGCCGCGCTCCAGCAGGCGCACGAGGCCCGGCAGACCATCCTCGACGTGATGCAGCGGGCCATCGAGGCCCCGGCCGAGATGTCGGACTATGCCCCGCGGGTCACCACCGTGAAGATCCCGGTCGACAAGATCGGCATGGTGATCGGCCCGAAGGGCCAGACCATCAACGCCATCCAGGACGAGACCGGCGCCGAGATCTCCATCGAGGACGACGGCACCATCTACGTCGGCGCGACCAACGGCCCGTCGGCCCAGGCCGCGGTCGAGCGGATCAACGCGATCGCCAACCCGACCCTGCCGAAGGCCGGCGACCGGTTCCTCGGCACCGTGGTGAAGACCGCCCCGTTCGGCGCCTTCATCTCGCTCCTGCCCGGCCGTGACGGCCTGCTGCACATCTCCAAGGTGGGCGACGGCAAGCGGGTCGAGAAGGTTGAGGACTTCCTCAACGTCGGCGACAAGGTCGAGGTGGAGATCGCCGACATCGACCAGCGCGGCAAGATCTACCTGGACAAGGTCCGCCCGGAGGGCGCCGACGCGCCGGCCGCCGAGGAGGCCGCCGGTGGCGAGCGCCCCGCCGGCCGGGACCGGGGCGACCGGGGTCCGCGCGACCGCGGCGACCGCGAGCGCGGCGGCCGGGGCCCGGACCGCGGCGAGGGCGGCGAGGGCGGCGGCGAGTCCCGCCCGCGTCGCCGGACCCGGCACAGCTGATCCTCGATCGGCCGGGTGACGTCGACCGCGTCACCCGGCCGGCGGCGACTCCAGCCCGGCGCGTCCGACGGCGCGCCGCGCCCTGTAGCCGTCACCCGGCGACTTCAGCCCGGCGCGTCTGACGCCGTGCCGCGGCCTGGAGCCGTCACCCGCACCACCCACCCCTCGTCGAACTGGAAGCAGGTTTTCGTGAGCCGGACCCGGCGTTCGTCTTTTCCTGCGGATCGACGGGGGGTGGCGCCGTCCGGTGCCGTCCGGCACGTGACCGGGGCCACCCGGTCCGCCGGCGGGTCGACCCGGGCGGTCACCCGCACGCTCAGCGACGACCCGCTCGGCGGCACCGTGCGCCGTACCGTGCTGCCCAGCGGGTTGCGCGTGCTCACCGAGGCGATCCCGGCGATGCGCAGCGTCTCGTTCGGCATCTGGGTGGCCATCGGCTCCCGGGACGAGACCGGGCCGCAGGCCGGCGCCGCGCACTTCCTGGAGCACCTGCTCTTCAAGGGCACGCACAAGCGCGGCGCGCTGGAGATCTCCTCGCAGATCGAGGCGGTGGGCGGCGAGACGAACGCCTTCACCACCAAGGAATACACCTGCTACTACGCCCGGGTGCTGGACGAGGACCTGCCCCTGGCCATCGACGTCATGTGCGACCTGGTCGCCGACTCGGTGCTGAACCCAGCCGATGTGGAGACCGAGCGCGGCGTCATCCTCGAAGAGATCGCCATGCACGACGACGAGCCCGGCGACGAGGTGCACGACCTGTTCGCCCGCGCCGTCTACGGCGACCACCCCCTCGGCCGACTGATCTCCGGCACCGAGGAGACGGTCACCCCGATGACCCGCCGGCAGATCCAGAACTTCTACCGCCGCACGTACACCGCGCCGCAGATCGTCATCGCCGCCGCCGGCAACCTCGACCACGCCGCCGTGGTCAAGCTGGTCCGCCAGGCCCTGCGCGGCACCCCGCTGGACACCGACCCGGCGGCACCGGCGCCGTACCGGCCGACCGCCCCGGCGGTACGCACGAAGCCGGCCACCACCCTGGTCGAGCCGAAGGAGACCGAGCAGGCACACCTGATCCTCGGCTGCCCGGGCATCGACCGCATGGACGAGCGGCGCTTCGCCCTCGGGGTGCTCAACAACGTCCTCGGCGGCGGCATGTCCAGCCGGCTGTTCCAGGAGATCCGCGAGCAGCGCGGCCTGGCCTACTCGGTCTACTCGTACGCCAGCCAGTACGCCGACAGCGGCCTGTTCGCCGTCTACGCCGGCTGCGCCCCGGGCAAGCTGGACGAGGTGCTGCAGCTGACCCGCGCCGAGTTGGCCAAGGTGGCCGCCGAGGGGATCACCGAGGCCGAGCTGGCCCGGGGCAAGGGGATGAGCAAGGGCTCCTTCGTCCTCGGGCTGGAGGACACCGGCTCCCGGATGAGCCGGCTGGCCAAGGGTGAGCTGCTCTACGGCGACCTGATGCCGGTGGACGAGCTGCTCGCCCGGGTCGACGCGGTGAGTCTGGACGACGTGAACGGCCTGGCCGCCGACCTGCTCAGCCGCCCGATGTCCCTGGCGGTGGTCGGCCCGTTCGACGAGTCCGCCTTCGCGACGTCCCGCTGAACGCTCCCGTCGGGGTGACCGGGTCCCGCTGACCGGTCCCGTGGGGTGACCGCGTCCTGATTGGGATAGGTTGTGCCCCGTGACTGACGAGCAGGAGAAGAACCTGGCCGAGCCGGTCCGGGTCGGCGTGCTGGGTGCCCGCGGCCGGATGGGCATGGAGGTCTGCAAGGCGGTCGACGGGGCCCCCGACATGGACCTGGTGGCGATGGTCGACCAGGGCGACGGGCTGTTCGCCGCCTCCGACGCCGGTGCCGAGGTGGTCGTCGACTTCACCACCCCGGACGTCGTCATGGACAACCTGCACTGGTGCATCGACCAGGGCATCAACGTGGTGGTCGGCACCACGGGCTTCACCGAGCAGCGCCTGGAGCGGGTGCGCGGCTGGCTGGCGCGCAAGCCGGGCGTGGGTGTGGTGATCGCCCCGAACTTCGGCATCGGGGCGGTGCTGATGATGCAGTTCGCCGCCCGCGCCGCCCGGCACTTCGAGTCGGTCGAGATCATCGAGCAGCACCACCCGCGCAAGCTGGACGCCCCCAGCGGCACCGCCACGCACACGGCGCGGCTGATCGCCCAGGCCCGCGCCGAGGCCGGCCTCGGTGCCGTGCCGGACGCCACCCGGGACGAGGTGCCGGGCGCGCGCGGCGCCGAGATCGACGGGGTACGCGTGCACGCCGTCCGCGCCACCGGTCTGGTCGCCCACCAGGAGGTGCTCTTCGGCACCACCGGCGAGACGCTGACCATCCGCCACGACTCGTACGACCGGGCCTCGTTCATGCCCGGCGTGCTGCTCGCCGTGCGGGAGGTGGGTAACCGGCCGGGCCTCACGGTCGGCCTGGACGCCCTGCTCGACTGAACCGCGGCGCCGCATGCCGCGGGGTCACCGTCCTCGGCGCCGGTGACCCGCGGCCCTTCCTGGACGCCGCGACGGCCGCAGCCTGATCGGCTGTCCCGGCTGGGCGTGCGGCTCCGGGTGGGGCCGGGTCGGCCGGACCGCCGACCGGCGGAATTGTGTCGCCGGGGGACCGGCGCGGACCTAGGGTCGCGCACATGATCGATTCTGCGCTCCGCGACCGCGCCGGTCGGCAGGTGACCCTGCGTCCCGTCGACGACGACAACTGGCGGGCCGTGGCGGACGTGGCGCCCCGCGACGACCAGCGCGCCTGGGTGCCCGCCCTGGCCGCCCGCTACCTGCTGCTGACCATGCGCTCGGACGTCTGGACCTCGCTGGCCGTGTACGCGGACGAGACGGTGGTCGGCCACGTCATGTGGGGCGTGGACGACGACGGCTCCCGGTGGATCGGCGGCATGGTGATCGACGCTGCCGAGCAGGGCCGGGGCGTCGGCCGGGCCGCCGTGCGCACCCTCGCCGACTGGCTGGCCACGCGGGGTCACCCGATCCGCCTCAGCTACCACCCGGACAACACCCAGGCCGCCACCCTCTACCGATCCCTCGGCTTCCACCCCACCGGCGCCATGGAGGACGACGAACTGATCGCCCAACTAACCCCCGCCTGACCCACCCCACTTCACCCCGCCCACCCGCCCGCGCGGTGATCATGAAGTTGTTGCGGCCGGCACCGGCGTGTCGGGACAACAACTTCATGATCAACCGCCGCGGGCGGGCGGGGCGACACCGCGTCAGCGCGGGGCGGGGGTGTCCGTGGTGGAGCGCTGGGTGGGGATGTGGGGGGTGGTGGTCACCGTCAGGGTGGTGGGGAGGCCGGTGATGGTGGGGTGGCCGGCCTGGTCGACCTGGACGGTGACCGGGGCGCCGGCGACGCGGAGGCCGTCGACGGCGAGCGCGCCGAGCTCCGGGCCGGCCAGCGGGCTCAGTCGCACCCGGCCGCCGGGCACGTCGGGGTAGATGCCCACGCCGGCCTGGAGCAGCAGCACGGCGGCGGCCGCCGACCAGGCCTGCGGCCGGCACGCGGCCGGGTACGGGACCGGTCGGCCGAGCACCGCCCGGTCGTCGCCGGCGTGCAGCTCGGGGAGGCGGTAGTCGAACGCCTCGGCGGCGGCGAGCAGCCCGTCGGCGAGGCGGAGCGCGGCGTCGGCGAAGCCGGCCCGGGCCAGCCCGCCGACCACGATGGCGGTGTCGTGCGTCCAGATCGACCCGCAGTGGTAGGACAGTGGGCTGAACCCGGCGTCGTCGGTGGACATGGTGCGCAGCCCGAAGCCGCCGGCCAGCGCCTCGGTGGACAGCAGCGCCGCCACCTGCGCCGACTCGGCGTCCGAGAGCAACCCGGTGCCGAGCAGGTGGCCGATGTTGCTGGTCAGCGAGTCGACCGGGCGCTTGTCCCGGTCCAGCGCCAGCGCGGGCTGCGGGCCGTACCGGCCGTCCACCCAGAACGCGTCGCGGAACCGCCGGGCCAGCCGGTCGGCGTACTCCCGCCAGCGGTCGCCGCCCGGGCGGCCGAAGGCGTCGAGCAGGTCGGCGCCGTGCACCGCCGCCTGGTACGCGTACCCCTGCACCTCGGACAGCACGATGGGCGACTGCGCCTGCCGGCCGTCGCGGAACCGGATCGAGTCGCCCGAGTCCTTCCAGCCCTGGTTGGCCAGGCCGCTGCCGCTGGTGTCGACGTACTCGACGAAGCCGTCGCCGTCGGCGTCGGCGTGCTCGCCGAGCCAGCCGAGCGCCGCCTCCAAATGCGGGAGCAGCGGCTCGACCTGGCCGGCGGCGAGACCCCAGCGCCAGGCGTCGTGCAGCAGGCCGACCCAGAGCATGGTGGCGTCGACCGTGCCGTAGTAGGCCGGCGGCAGCCGCAGCTCGTGGGCGGGCAGGCTGAACTCGTGCCGGCGCAGCTCGTGCAGGATCTTGCCGGGCGCCTCGCCGGTGGCCGGGTCGACCCTGGTGCCCTGCCGGCGCGCGAGGACGCGCAGCGTCCCGGCGGCCAGTTCGGTGCCGAGCGGCAGCATCATCCGGGCGGCCCAGAGGCTGTCCCGGCCGAAGAGGGTGAGGAACCAGGGCACACCCGCGCCGAGGAAGACGTCCCCGGGGTGGGCCGGGTCGGCCAGCCGCAGCCCGCGCAGGTCGGCCAGGGAGCGGTCGAGCAGCCGGACCAGCCGGCGGTCGTCGGCACGTACCTGCGGGACGGACCACTCGGGGCCGGCCGGCGGGGCGACCACCACGGCCTTCGGGTCGGTGACGGCGAGCCGCCAGCGCAGCGTCACGGCGTCGCCGGGGGCGAGGTCAACCGGCCAGCTCAGCCGGGGCGCGAGGGCCCGGTCGCCGGTGGCGTCGACAGTCGCCGCCTCGCCGGTCACCGTGACGGTGACGCCCTCGGCGGCCCACTGGACCCGGCCGGGCTCGCCGGACTTCGCCTCCAGCGGCGCCCCGTTCCCGCCGGACTTGACCAGCTCGATCGGGGCGAGGTCGCAGCCCAGGTCGACGCTGACCGTGGCGCGGACGGGGGCCGCGGCGGTGGAGGTGACCCGGATCTCCTCGGTGACGCCGTGCGGGCCGGCCTCCCGGATGCGGTCGATCCGGACGGTCGGGTCGGGGCCGGGGTCGCCGAGCCAGCGGGCCAGGGCGACGAAGCGGACCCCGTGGGGCCCGGCCGCCCCATGGGCAACCGCCTCCGGTTCCCGGTCGTCGACGCGCAGCTCGGCGCGGGAGAGTACGCGGGCGTCGGCGTGGAACACGCCCTGGACGCCGCTCGGCCGGATCTGACCCGCCGCGTCGCCCAGCGCGCTGGTGGGGGCGTGGACCGCCCCGACCAGCTCGTGCAGCAGGGGTTGCAGGTGGCGTTCGGACACGGGGAACTCCTGGTGCTGATCGGGTGGCCGGAGCGTGTCTTGACAACTGGCTCCGGCCCGGTGCAGAGTGCGAAACATTCCAGAAACTTTGAACGATCTAATACTGCCGTATCCACGTTGGAACGTTCAAGGCGGCGAGAGGGACTCAATGGCTGAAAAGGTGACCATCTCGACGGTGGCCCGGCATGCCCAGGTGAGCCGGCAGACGGTCTCCAACGTCCTCAACGCGCCGCACATCGTCCGGGACGAGACCCGGCGCCGGGTGGAGGAGGCGATCGCCGCGCTGGGCTACCGGGCCAACCAGGCCGCCCGGCAGATGCGGACCGGTCGCTCCCGGCTCGTCGCGGTCCGGATCGAGCCCACCCGGGACGGGATCAACGGCTCGGTGCTCGACCGGTTCCTGCACGGCCTCACCGAGACCGCCGACGCCGCCGGCTATCGGGTCCTGCTCTACACCGCCCGCGACGACGGACACGAGATCGACACCTACGACGACCTGCTCGGCGCGTACGACCTGGACGGTTTCGTGCTCACCGGCACCGACCACGGTGACCCGCGGACCGCCTGGCTGGCCGAGCGGAACGTGCCGTTCGTGACCTTCGGCCGACCCTGGGACGCCGCCGAGGCCCATCCCTGGGTCGACGTCGACGGCGCGGCCGGCACCGCGCAGGCCACCCAGCGACTGCTCGACACCGGCCACCGCCGGATCGGCTTCATCGGCTGGCCGGCGGGTTCCGGCGTCGGCGACGACCGGCGTTCCGGCTGGCGTACCGTCATGGCCGCCGCCGGCCTGGACGGCGCCGCCGCACCGCACCGCGAGACGGAGGACGGCATCGCCCACGGCGAGCGGGAGATGCGGGCGCTGCTCGCCGCCGACGAACCGCCCACCGCGGTGGTCTGCGTCAGCGACTCGCTCGCCCTCGGCGCTCTCCAGGCGGTACGCGCGGTGGCCGCCTCCGTCGCCGTCGTCGGCTTCGACGACACCCCGGTGGCCGCCGTGGTCGGGCTGACCAGCGTCAGCCAGCCGCTCGCGGCTGCCGCCGCCCGCTGCTTCGAGCTGCTCACCGGCCTGCTCGACGGTCAGCCCACCGACCCACACGTGCTACTCAGCCCCACGCTCGTGCTCCGGCACACCGCGTGATCCCCCATCCCCACCAGGAGAATGAGATGACACCTCGCACCCTCACCCGGGCGGCGCTGGCCGGCCTCACGGCCGCCGCGCTGTTCGGCACCGCCGCCTGCGGCAGCGGGTTCGACGACTCCGCGAAGGACACCAAGCAGTCCAGCGGTCCGGCCAACCTGCAGATCATGATCGGCTCCTCCGGTGACGCCGAGACCAAGGCGGTGCAGGACGCCGCCGCGAAGTGGGCCTCCTCCTCCGGCAACACCGCGACCGTCACCCCCGCCCAGGACCTCACCCAGCAGCTCGGCCAGGCCCTCGCCGGCGGCACCCCGCCGGACGTCTTCTATGTCGACGCGTCCCGGTTCGCCGACTACGCCAGCGTCGGCGCGCTGGAGCCGTACGGCGACAAGGTCAGCAACAAGGACGACTTCTACGAGAGCCTGCGCAACACCTTCACCTACGACGGCAAGCTCTACTGCGCGCCGAAGGACTTCTCCACCCTGGCGCTCGAGATCAACACCGACCTGTGGGCCAAGGCCGGCCTGACCGACGCCGACGTGCCGACCACCTGGGACCAGCTCACCGCCGCCAGCCAGAAGATCAAGGCGAAGGGCATGGTGGCGCTCGCCCTCGGCGACACCCGGGACCGGATCGGCGCGTTCATGGTGCAGAACGGCGGCTGGCTGATGAGCAAGGACGGCAAGCAGCCGACCGCCGACACCCCGGAGAACCTCCAGGCCCTCGAGTACGTCAAGGGCCTGCTCACGAACGGCTACGCGAAGTTCCCGAAGCAGCTCGACGCCGGCTGGTCCGGTGAGGCGTTCGGCAAGGGCAAGGCCGTGATGACCATCGAGGGCAACTGGATCAAGGGTGCCCTGAAGAACGACTTCCCGAACGTGAAGTACAAGGTCGTCCCGCTGCCGGCCGGCCCGAAGGGCCAGGGCACCCTCTCCTTCACGCAGTGCTGGGGCATCGCCGCGAAGTCGAAGTTCAAGGACCAGGCGATCAAGTTCGTCGAGGCGATGACCGCCGGCGACCAGCAGATCGCCTTCGCCAACGCGTTCGGCGTGATGCCGTCCCGGCAGTCCGTCCGCGACCAGTACACCAGCGCCTTCCCGGCGGACAAGCCGTTCATCGACGGCGCCGCGTACGCCCAGGGCCCGGTGAACGCGCCGAAGATGGACAGCGTGCTGCGCGACCTCGAGGCCGGCCTGCAGGGCCTGGCCACCGGCGACCCGAAGAGCATCCTGGCGAACTTCGACAAGAACGCCAAGGCGGCGCTCGGCGGCTGAGCGTGACCGGAGGGGCCCGCGTCGCGGGTCCCTCCGTGTCGGCTCCCACTCGAAGGAGGGAGGGGAGATGGCTACGGAGGCGCTCACCGCCCCGGCCACCACACCGGCCGGCCCGTCGCGCCGCCGCCGCAGGGGCATCCGCGGCAACGAGAACATCGCCGGCTGGCTCTTCGTCGCGCCGGTGATCGTGATCCTCGGGCTCTTCATGCTGCTGCCGATCCTGATGGCGCTCTGGGTGAGCCTCACCGACTGGAACGGCCAGGGCAGCCCGTTCACCAGCGACGTGCCGTTCGTCGGTGCGAAAAACTACACCCGGCTGTTCGTCGAAGACGGGCTCGACCGCCGCGACTTCATGACCAGCATCCGCAACAACATGTACTACGTCGGGATCGTGGTGCCGGTGCAGACCGCGCTCGCCCTCGGCCTCGCGTTGATCGTGAACAACCGGATGCTCAAGGGGAAGGGCTTCTTCCGCAGCGCCTTCTATTTCCCCTCGGTCACCAGCTCGGTGGCGATCAGCGTGGTGTTCCTGTTCCTGTTCGCCAACTCCGGCGCGGTCAACAGGCTGCTCGCCCTGTTCGGCATCGGCGGGCCGGAGTGGTTCGCGGACTCCCGGGGCGTGCTGCACCTGCTGTTCGGCGCCGTCGGGGTGGACTCCCCGCCCGCCGCGCTCACCTCCGGCGGCCCGCTCGGGCTGACCTGGTGGGACTGGCTCTCCGGGCCGAGCGTCGCCATGACCTCGATCATCTGCCTGGTGATCTGGACCACCTCGGGCACGTTCATGCTGATTTTCCTCGCCGCCCTGCAGAACGTGCCAGTGGCCCTGGATGAGGCCAGCACGCTCGACGGGGCGAGCCGCTGGCAGCGGTTCCGCTACGTCACCCTGCCGATGATCAAGCCGGCCACCTTCCTGGTGCTCACCCTCGGCCTGATCGGCTGCTGGCAGGTCTTCGACCAGGTGTACGTGATGAGCCAGGGCGACCCGGCCAAGACCACCCTCACCCCGGCGTACCTGTCGTACCGCACCGCGTTCCGGGACTTCGACTACGGCTCGGGGGCGGCGATCTCGTTCGTGCTGTTCCTGATCATCATCCTGTTCACCCTGCTCCAGCGCCGGGTGATGGCCGACCGGGACGGATCCCGGCGCGGCCGGTGGTGGCGGCGACGCGTACCGGAAGGGTCCTGACATGGCCGTGCTGACCGACCGGCCGGCGGCGCCCGTCGCGCCGCGCGCCGACCGCGGGCCCCGCGCCCAGGTCAACCGCATCCTGGGGTACGCGGTCCTGATCTTCTTCGGGCTGGTCTTCATCTACCCGTTCGTGATCCAGCTCGGCAACTCGTTCAAGACCGAGCCGGACGCGGCGGCGAACCCGCTCTCGCCGGTGCCCGACCCGGTGACGCTGGCCGGCTTCGAGCGGATCTTCGCGGGCACCAACTTCCCGCTCTGGCTGGGTAACTCGCTGCTGGTCACCGTGCTGGTCACGCTCGGCCGGGTCTTCTTCGACTCGCTCGCCGGGTACGCCCTGGCCCGGCTGCGCTTCCGGGGCCGGGCCGGGCTCTTCGCCGCGGTCATCGCGGTGATGGCGGTGCCCGGCGTGGTGCTGCTGATCCCGAAGTTCCTGGTGCTCAAGCAGCTCGGCCTCTACGACAGCTACGCGGGCCTGGTGGTGCCGCTGCTGGCGGACGCGGCCGGGGTGTTCATCATGAAGCAGTTCTTCGAGTCGGTCCCGGTCAGCGTGGAGGAGGCGGCCCGGATCGACGGCGCCGGAGTGTTCCGCACCTTCTGGTCGGTGGTGCTGCCGATGGCGCGGCCCGCGTTGATCACGCTGACCATCCTGTCGTTCCAGGGCTCCTGGAACGAGTTCCCGCACAGCCTGGTCTCGGTCCAGGACCCGCACCTGTTCACCCTGCCCCGCGGCCTGGCCGACCTGGTCAGCGGCTCGCTCGGCAAGGGCACGCAGTATCCGCTCAAGCTGGGTGCGGCGTTGCTGGCCACCATCCCGGTGGCGGTGCTGTTCGTGATCTTCCAACGCTACTTCGTGCGGGGCGCCAACGAGGGCGCCGACAAGGGCTGAGCGACGGGTTCGATCGAGATTGGTGGCAGTTCCCCGCGCCGCGGGGAACCGCCACCAATCTGTTCAGTCCGTCGCGACCGGCTCGGTGGGCACGGCGACGTGCAGCCGCAGCTGCGGGACGAGCATGTCGTCCACGTCCAACGCACGGGCCGCGCCGTCCGGCTCCCAACCGGTCGAGGTGAGGAACTTCCGGGTCGCCGCATCCCCGTCGAACGCCCAGGCCACCGCCCGGGTGAAGCCGTCGGACCGCCACCCGTCGACGGCGGCAGCGAGCAGCCGGCTGCCGTGCCCGCGCCGACCCCAGCGCGGCTCGACCAGCAGGTCGGTCACCGCCGCCACGCCCTCGCCGAGCGCGTCGGCCGGCTCGCCCGGGGCGAGCGCCTCGGCATCGGCCGGACCGGAAGCGGCGAACCCCACCAGATACGATTGCTCGGCCTGTTCGACGGCGACGAGCACGCGGTGCGCGCCCGAGGGCGGCTCCTGCACCGCCACGCTCCACCGCCGGGCGAGGTACGCCTCGTCCAGGTTGTCGAGCACGTGCCGGGGCAGGATCCGGCGGTACGCGACCCGCCAGGTCGCGAGCTGGATGCGTGCGATCTCGCCGGCGTCTTCCGGACGCGCGGGGCGGACGTACCCGAGAGCCATGGCACGTGAGCCTACGCAGGGCGAGGGAGGCGACGGTGGCGCAGGGTGCCAGGCGGACGATCGCGCAGGTCGTCGCCGTGGTGGTGCTCGCCGTCGCGGTGACCGCCTTCCTGTCGGAGGCGGCCGTGCGGCACGGCTTCTTCGACCTCAACGTCTACCGGGGCGCGCTGAACTACTGGGTGCACGACGGCGGGGAGATCTACGACTTCCTCCGCGCCAGGACCCAGTACGGGTTCACCTACCCGCCGTTCGCCGCCCTGGTGATGCTGCCGATGGCGTACCTGTCGTGGCACGCGGCGATCACGGTGAGCGTGGCCGCCACCGTGGTGGCCAGCACGGTGGTCATCTGGTGGCTGGTCGACCCGATCGCCCGCCGCGCCGGGTGGACCCGCTGGTTCGCCCTCGCGGTGGCGGTCTGCCTGGCCGCCGCGTTCGAGCCGATGCGCGAGACGGTCAACTTCGGCCAGGTCAACATGCTGCTGCTCTTCCTGGTGGCGGTGGACCTGCTGCGGCTGCTGCCGGCCGGCAGCCGGTGGGCCGGGGTGGGTGTCGGCCTGGCCACCGCGATCAAGCTGACCCCGGGCATCTTCATCGTCTATCTGCTGGTCACCGGGCGCTGGCGGGCCGCGTTCACCGCGATGGGCGCGGCGGCCGGGGCCACCCTGCTGGCCGGCGCGCTCTTCCCCGACGCCTCCCGCGAATTCTGGACCGAGGCGCTGTGGAACACCGACCGGGTGGGCGAACTCGCCTTCGTCTCGAACCAGTCGCTGCGCGGGGTGGTGGCCCGGCTGAACCCGGAGCACCCGAGCACCCTCGCCTGGCTGGTGCTGGTGCTCGCCACGCTGGCGGTCTGGGGCTGGCGCTCGCGCGCCGCGGTGACCGCCGATGACGAAGCGAGCGGGCTGGCCCTGACCGGCGCGGTGATGTGCCTGGTCAGCCCGGTGACCTGGGTGCACCACCTGGTCTGGCTGCTGCCGGGGCTGATCCTGCTGGTCGACAACGGCATGGCGGCGCCCGCGCGCAGCCGCCGGCGCCGTCTCCTGCTGGCCGCCGCGCTCGTCGGGTACGCCTTCCTGATCAGCCGGATCGTCTGGCGGTTCGAGCGCGACTTCAGCGGCGTGACCGGCTTCCTCGGCAGCAACACGTACGTCTGGATCAGCCTGGCGCTGCTGCTCGGCCTGCCGATCCGGCACTGGGCCGCGTCGGCCGACGGCGGGGCCGCCGACCGGGGTGGCCCGTCCGGGTCAGCCGTCGAGGCGGGCGGTGTAGCGCACCTCCCGCAGCAGAGCGGGGTCTTGCCCGCCGGAGAGCGGCAGCCGGTAGACGGACTCGGTGCCGTCCGGTGACAGCCCGGCCCGCTCGTAGAAGCGCCGGGCCCGGGCGTTGTCACTGAGCACCCAGAGCCGATACTCCGTCCAGCCCCGCTCGGCCAGGCCGGCCCGGGCCGCCGCCAGCAGCGCCCGGCCGGTTCCGGCGCCCCAATGGGTGGGCTCGACGTACATCGCCAGGATCTCCCCGTACGCCGGGTCGAGGTCGCCCCGGTCTTGGTTGTTCCGGTACGGCCCGAAGGTGGCGAACCCGGCGACCGCCCCGTCGACCTCGGCGAGCAGGGTGGTGAACGGGTGCGCCGGGTCGGCCGTGCCCAGGTCCCGGCGGCGCTGCGCCCAGGCGGCTGGGTTCAGCCGGCGCAGCACCTCGTCCGGCATGATCCCGGCGTACCCGGCCTGCCAGCCGCGCACGTGCACCCCGGCGATCGCCGCCGCGTCGTCCGGCTCCTCCCGGCGGATGGTCAGCATGGGTCCGTTCTATGCCTCGACCGGCGGTCGGTCCAGCGCCCGCCGCCGCGTGGCGGCCATAATTCGGCCTCCGCGCCGCTAGGCGGCGCTCCGTCCGAACGAAGGCTGTCGTACCCGTGGACTAGGGTCGGCGGACGATGGCCGCACCGGAATCGCTCTCGCTCGCCCAGGCCCGCCGCGTGGCCCTCGCCGCCCAGGGCTTCGCCGACCCGGCGCCGACCGGGGTGCCGACCCGCCGGCACCTGCGCCGGGTGCTGGACCGGGTCGGGCTGATCCAGATGGACTCGGTCAACGTCCTGCAACGCGCCCACTACCTGCCGCTCTACAGCCGGCTCGGGCCCTACCCGACCACCCTGCTCGACGCCGCCGCCTACCGGCGCCCCCGGGAGCTGTTCGAATACTGGGGGCACGAGGCGTCGCTGATCCCGGTCGGCCTGCACCCGGCGCTGCGCTGGCGGATGGCCAAGGCCCGCGACGAGGCCTGGGGCGGGATGCGCCGGATCGCCCAGGAGCAGCCCGAGTTGGTCGCCTGGGTGCGTGACGAGGTGGCCGCCCGGGGGCCGCTCACCGCCGCCGAGATCGAGCACGACGCGCCCCGGGAGACCGGCAACTGGGGCTGGAACTGGTCGGCGGTCAAGCGGGCGCTGGAGTTCCTGTTCTGGTCCGGCGAGGTGACCGCCGCCGAGCGCACCAGCTCCTTCGCCCGCCGCTACGACCTGCCGGAGCGGGTGCTGCCGGCCGCGGCGCTCGACGCGCCCACCCTGAGCGACGCCGACGCCCACCGCACGCTGGTGGCGATCGCCGCCCGGTCGCTGAGCGTGGCGGCCGAGCCGGAGCTGCGCGACTACTTCCGGCTGCCGGTGGCCGGGGCGCGGCGGGCGATCGCCGAGCTGGTCGAGGCGGGCGAGCTGACCCCGGTCACGGTGCCGGGCTGGCGGCAGACCGCCTACCTGCACGGCTCGGCCCGGCTGCCCCGCTGGGTCCGGGGCAACACCCTGGTCAGCCCGTTCGACCCGCTGGTCTGGGAGCGGGCCCGCACCGAGCGGCTGTTCGGCTTCTCCTACCGGATCGAGATCTACGTGCCCGCCCCGCAGCGGGTCCACGGCTACTACGTGCTGCCCTTCCTGCAGGGCGAGCGGTTCACCGCCCGGGTCGACCTCAAGGCCGACCGCAGGGCGGGGGTGCTGCTGGTGCCGGCCGCGTGGGTGGAGCCGGGGGCGGACCCGGGGGAGACCGCGGTGGCCCTCGCCGCCGAGCTGTACCGGCTCGCCGGTTGGCTCGGCCTGGACGCGGTCGCTCCGCCGGCGGCCGGCGACCTGGCGGCCCCGCTGGCCGCCGCGCTGGTGGGCGTGGCGGGTGTACGGTGAGCGCGTGACGAGCGTTGACCGGCCGGCCTCTCCGCCCGACCCGCAGACGGTCCCCGTTCCGGAGTCGGCGCACTGGCCCGCCGGAGTGGCGTACGCTCCCGTCGAGCCGGACCGGATCACCCGCCTCGTGCTGCGGCTGCACGCCCGCGCCCCGCGCTGGGCGGTGCCCCTCGCCGCGGTCGGCTGCGTCGGGCTCGGCATGGCGTACGCCCTGCTCAGTGACCCCACGCACAGCGATCCGGACGCCCGGCCCACCTGCCTGCTCAAGCTCACCACCGGGCTGGACTGCCCGGGCTGCGGCGGCACCCGGGCCCTCTGGTACGTGCTGCACGGCGACCTGCCGGCCGCGGCCCGGCACCACTTCCTCTTCGTCTTCTCGCTGCCCTTCCTGGCCTACCTCTTCGTCACCTGGGCCGGGAACCGCGCGTTCGGCTGGCGGCTGCCGGAGCTGCGGCTCAGCCCGAAGGTGCTCGGCGGCTTCCTGGCGTTCTGGCTGGCCTTCTCGGTGCTGCGCAATCTCCCCTGGGCACCGTTCACCGCCCTCTACGTCTGATCCGCGGTCCGGCGTGCGCCGGTTCACGTCCGCGCGCCCAAGTTTCCCCGCGGGCCCACCGGCCACTACAGTCGCAGGAATGCCGGACATGGTGCAGCCCCAGGTCAAGCTCATCGCGTGGACCCAGTTCCAGGCCCCCGACGACGTGCCGTGGTCGACCGACGCCGAGGGGGGCCAGGCCCTCGCCGAATTCGCCGGTCGGGCCTGCTACCAGAGCTGGAAGAAGCCGAACCCGGCCACCGCCACCAACGCCGGCTACCTGGCGCACATCCTCGAGGTCGGGCACCTGTCCGTGCTGGAGCACGGCTCGGTGAGCTTCTACTTCAGCGGGGTGTCCCGGTCCTTCACCCACGAGCTGATCCGGCACCGGCACTTCTCGTACTCCCAGCTCTCCCAGCGCTACGTCCCGGAGCGGGACGCCGCGATGGTCGAGCCGAGGGTGATCGCCGAGGACCCGGAGCTGCACAAGAAGTTCGTCGAGGCGGCCGAGGCGAGCGTGCGGGCGTACAACGAGCTGCTGGAGGGCCTGGAGGCGCGCTTCGCCGACGAGCCCAACCCGACGCTGCGCCGCAAGCAGGCCCGGCAGGCGGCCCGCGCGGTGCTGCCCAACGCCACCGAGACCCGGATCGTGGTCACCGGCAACTACCGGGCCTGGCGGCACTTCATCAAGATGCGCGCGACCGAGCAGGCCGACGTGGAGATCCGCGAGCTGGCCGTGGAGTGCCTGCGGCAGCTCCAGGGCGTCGCGCCGAACGTCTTCGCCGACTTCGTGATCACCACCCTGCCCGACGGCACCGAGGTGGCGGCCAGCCCGCTCGCCGAGTGACTCCTGTGCCCTTCCCCACCGGGGCTCCGGTGCTCGTCCGCTAGGTTGTGAACATGACGCACGACCACCCTGCCGCCCCGGCCCGGGGCGCGTCGCGCCCGTTCGGGCGACTGCTCACGGCCATGGTGACGCCGTTCACCGCCGACGGGTCGCTCGACCTGGACGGCGCCGTACGGCTCGCCCAGCACCTCGTGGACGAGCAGGGCAACGACGCGCTGGTGCTCAACGGCACCACGGGCGAGTCGCCGACCACCACCGACGCGGAGAAGGAGAGCCTGATCCGCGCCGTCGCGGAGGCGGTCGGCGACCGGGCCCGGATCGTCGCCGGGGTCGGCACCAACGACACCCGGCACACCATCGAGCTGGCGGTGCAGGCGGAGAAGGCCGGCGCGCACGGCCTGCTGGTGGTCACGCCGTACTACAACAAGCCGCCGCAGAGCGGCCTGCTGCGGCACTTCACCGCGGTCGCCGACGCCACCGGGCTGCCGATCATGCTGTACGACATCCCGCACCGGGCCGGCACCGCGATCGCCACCGACACGCTGCTGAAGCTGGCCGAGCACGGCCGGATCGTCGCGGTCAAGGACGCCAAGGGCGACCTCACCGCCACCTCGGAGGTGCTCAGTCGCAGCGATCTCGCCTTCTACTGCGGCGAGGACTCGCTGACCCTGCCCGCCCTCGCGGTCGGCGCGGTCGGCGTGGTGGGCACCTCGACGCACTTCACCGGGGTGCCGACCAAGCAGATGATCGAGGCGTACGAGGCGGGGGACGTCAACACCGCCCTGGCGCTGCACCGCCGGCTGCTGCCCCTGTTCACCGGCGTCTTCCGTACCCAGGGCGTGATCCTGGTCAAGGCGGGCCTGGCGGCCAAGGGCCTGCCGGCCGGCCCGGTACGCCCGCCGCTGGTGGACGCCACCGCGGCCGAACTGGCCCAGCTGCGCGCCGACTGCGCGGCGGCCGGCCTGCCCCTTCCCGAATGATCGAACGACACGACGGACGCCGGCTGACGGCGTCGCAGAATGAGGTGGACGCGTGACCGAGGCGCACATCGAGGGCGAACTGCCCCCGCCACTGCCGGAAGGCGGCCTGCGGATCATCCCGCTCGGCGGACTCGGCGCCATCGGCCGGAACATGACCGTCTTCGAGTACGACGGCAAGCTGCTGATCGTCGACTGCGGGGTGCTCTTCCCCGACGTCGAGCAGCCGGGCGTGGATCTCATCCTGCCCGACTTCGGCCCGATCCTGGACCGGCTCGACGACATCCAGGCGATCGTGCTCACCCACGGCCACGAGGACCACATCGGCGCGGTGCCGTACCTGCTCGCCCACAAGGCGGACATCCCGCTGGTGGGCTCGCAGTTCACCCTGGCTCTGGTCGAGGCGAAGCTGGCCGAGCGGCGGATCCAGCCCTACACGCTGACCGTGCGGGAGGGGCAGCGGGAGCGCCTCGGCCCGTTCGCGTGCGAGTTCTTCGCCGTCAACCACTCGATCCCGGACGCGCTCGCGGTGGCCATCCGGACCGGGGCCGGCCTGGTACTGCACACCGGCGACTTCAAGATGGACCAGCTCCCGCTGGACGGCCGGATCACCGACCTGGCCGGCTTCGCCCGGCTCGGCGCCGAGGGCGTGGACCTGCTGCTGTCGGACTCCACCAACGCGGAGATCCCCGGCTTCGTCAACCCAGAGCGGGAGATCGGGCCGGTCCTGGACTCGATCTTCCAGAAGGCGCGCGGCCGGATCATCGTCGCCTCGTTCGCCTCGCACGTGCACCGGGTGCAGCAGGTGATGGACTCCGCGGCCGAGCACGGCCGCAAGGTGGCGCTGATCGGCCGCTCGATGGTCCGCAACATGGGCATCGCCCGCGACCTCGGCCTGCTCAACATCCCGCCGGGGCTGGTGGTCGGCCTGGAGGAGGCCACCGCCCTGCCGCCGGAGCAGATCGTGCTGATGTCCACCGGCTCGCAGGGCGAGCCGATGAGCGCGCTGGGCCGGATGGCCAGCGGCGACCACCGGCACATCACCATCGCCCCGGGCGACACCGTGGTGCTCGCCTCGTCGCTGGTGCCCGGCAACGAGACGTCGGTCTACCGGGTGATCAACCGGCTGGCCCGGGCCGGCGCGGTGGTGGTGCACAAGGACGTGGCCAAGGTGCACGTCTCCGGCCACGCCCCGGCCGGCGAACTGCTCTACCTGCTCAACGTCACCCGCCCCAGCAACCTGATGCCGGTGCACGGCGAGTGGCGGCACCTGCGGGCGCACGCCCGGCTCGGCATCGAGTCCGGCGTCGCGCCGGACCGGGTGGTGCTCTGCGAGGACGGCGACGTGGTCGACCTGGTCGACGGGCGGGCCAGCCTGGTCGGCCACGTGAAGAGCCGCTACGTCTACGTCGACGGCCTCGCCGTCGGCGACGTCAGCGAGTCGCTGCTCACCGAGCGCCGGATCCTCGGCGACGGCGGCTTCATCGCCGCCACCGTGGTGGTCGACTCGGTCACCGGCAAGGTGGTCGGCGGGCCGACCGTCTCGGCGAAGGGCTTCTCCGAGGACCCGGAGGCGTTCAGCCCGGTGATCCCGCTGGTCACCGAGGCGCTGAACCGGGCCGCCGCGGACGGCATCACCGACCCGCACCAGCTCCAGCAGATCGTCCGGCGCACCGTCGGGCGCTGGGTCAACGACGCGTACCGGCGCCGGCCGATGATCGTCCCGACGGTCGTCGAGGTCTGACGCCACCGGCTCCCGGCGCCGGTCCACCGTCCGCGGTGGACCGGCGCTGCCGTTTCCGGGTACGCCGGGCGACTCCGTCGGCGGCCGGGACCGGGTCCCGGCCGCCACCGCCCAGGCCGCCGCGCCACGTCCCGGTCAGGGCAGCGCGGCGACCGCCTCGGCGTACGCTGCCCCGGTGCTGACGGCGGCGGTGACCAGCACCACGAGCTGCGCCGGGGCCACCCCGTGCGTCAGGTCGGTGGTGACGTCGGCGGCCAGCGCCACGGTCCCGTCGCCCGGGTCGTGCACGTACGCCGCCGGCAGCAGCCGGTCGTGGTTCCACGCGTTGCAGAACGCGTACGCCTCGGCGCGCCGCGCGGCCGGCAGCCGCCGGGTCGCCACCACCCGCGCGTGCAGGATCTCCCCGCGCCGCCCGAGCCGGCGGAACTCGATGACCGCCTCGCCCCAACGCCCCACCACCGTGCCGTCCGGCTCCACCGCGTACCCGTCCCCGCGTACGTCGAGGGCGGCGGTGAGCAGCGCCAGGCTCAGCGGGGCCGGCTCCTCCTCGCCCGGTGGGTCAGGTTTGGCCGGGTCGTCGTCCGGCCACTCGGCGGCGTCGTCCTCGGTGGGCAGCGGAACCGGCTCGGCGAGCGGGCGCTCGGCCAACCAGGCGGCGATCCGCCCGGACTGGTGGCCAGTGCCGTTGCGGGCGTCGAAGCTGCCGGCCAGCGTGGTGGCGAGCGTCTGGAGCTGCCCGCCGAGCGTGGTCAGGTCCACCTCCGCGGCCGGCCGTGGCCCGTGCCCGGGGCGGTGCAGCCGCCGCCCGCCGAGGCCGGCCTCGACCGCCAGCCCGCAGAGCAGCGCGCCGGCCGCCGCGAACTCCATCGCGGCCAGGTCGTCGGCGGCCCGGTCCAACCCGGGCAGCTGCTCGGCGAGGATGTCCAGCCCATGGGCGAGGTGCCCGCCCAGCGCGCAGAACCGCAGGTGCGCGGCGAGCAGCGGGAACGCGCCCCGCTCCCGGCGGTGCCGGCGGTACGCCCGCACGTGCGCGCGGGCGGCGCGGGCCGCGTCGCCGGTGTGCAGCCACGGCAGCAGCGCCACCGCCAGCGCCCGTTCCGGCTGGTCGGTGCACCCCACCTCGCCGTCGAGCACCGGACGCAGCGCCGCCAGGGCCGCCACCGGCTCGCCCCAGCCGGCCAGCAGCTCGGCCCGCCGCGCCGGGGCGCATCCGGGGCAACCGGCGACCGGGTCGGCTGCCGATGACCCTTCCGGGTCGCGGCGCGGCGTCGGGCTCGTCGAGCCGGAATGGTCGTACGCCCGCTCCGGCTCGCGGTCGTCGTTCCAGCCGGCGTACTCCCGCCGGGCAGTCGGCTCGTCGCCGAGGTGGTCGGCGAGCCGGCAGCGCAGCTCGGCCACCGGCTCGGCGTCCGGGCCCAGCCGGTCGGCGAGATCGTCCAACAGGGACCGGGCCTGGTCGAGGCCGATCCGGGGGGTGGCGAACAGCGCCTCCACCGCCTGCCGCTGGTGCCGGTGCAGCCGCTCGGCGTCGCCGGGGCGGCCGGCCAGCAGCCCGGGCGCCCGGTCGAGCGCGGCGAGGCAGCGGCGCACCGGCTCCACCAACCGCCACCGCTCCCCGAGCTGCAGGTACGCCTCCATCAGCGCGAACCGCGCCGCCAGCGCGGTCCGCGGATCGCCGATCGCGTCGGCCCGCGCGGCGATCCGGTCCAGCTCGGCGCAGCGGGCCTCGCCGTCGGGCAGGTCCCTCGCATCGGCGAGGGCGTCGGCCAGGCCCCGGTCGCGGAAGGTGGTCACCGCAGCGACCCGCCGGGCAGGCGGCCCACTTCGGCGGCGAGCTGGCAGCCGGTGGCGATGCCGCAGTCGATGAGCTGGTCGAGCTGGTGCGGGGTGACCCCGCGTTCCAGGTCGGTGGTCACCTCACCGCAGACCTGGGCCAGCCCGTCGTCGGCCACGTGCACGAACGCCTTGGGCCAGAGCCGGTCGTGGTTCCAGGAGTTGCAGAACGCGTACAGGTCGGGGACGTGCTCGATGCCGAAGCGGTGGCCGGCGACGGTGCGTACCTGGAGCACCTCCCCGGCTGCGCCGCGCCGGTAGAACCAGATGAGGCTCTCGTCCCAGCGCCCCACCAGGTCGCCGTCGGCGTCCTCGGCCACCGCGTACCCCCGGTTGGCCAGCACGGCGGCGATCAGCTCGCGGGTCAGCGGCCGCAGCGCCTGCGGGTGTCCGGCCAGGGGGCCGTCCGGACCGTCCTCGATCTCCGGCGACGCCATGAGGGCATCCCTTCTGAGGCGAATAACACAACGGACGGCGCGGCCCGCGCTGCGACGCGCGGACACGACCCGGAAAAGCGGCGATCTGCCGGGTCCCGCCGTTACCGTGACTGTATGGCGGGCCGTACCTCTCAGGCGAGCCGGCGGCGCGTCGCGTCGCCGCGCGGTACCACGAACAGCCGTGCCCGTCAGCCCGCGAAGAAGGCCACCCGGGCCACCCCGCGGCGGCGACCGGCGGCGCGGCCGAGCCCGGCCGCCTACCTGGGCCGCGCGGTCGGTGCGATGTGGATGGGCGTGGCGCACGGTTTGGGCTGGGCGGTCCGCGCCGCCGGCCGGCAGGCTGCCTCCGCCCGCGACCTCGACCCGGAGCATCGCCGCGACGGTGCCGGGCTGCTCCTGTTCGGCCTGGCCATCCTCAGCGCAGTGGCCATCTGGTTCGGCGGCGCCGGGCCGGTCGGCGCGCGCCTGGCCGACACCGTCCGGCTCTTCCTCGGCGCGATCGCGATTGTCGTGCCGGTGCTGCTGATGATCGGCGCCTGGCGGCTGTTGCGCACGCCGGGGGACCCGGCCCACCGCGGGCGCGGCCTGGTCGGCTGGGGTTCCATGCTGCTCGCCACCGCGGCGATGCTGCACATCGGACAGGATCCGGTCGACGCGGTGCAGCGCGACTACGCGGGCGGCCTGATCGGCGCCGGCCTCGGCGACCTGCTGGCGGCCGCGATCACCCCCTGGGTGGCGGTGCCGCTGCTCATCCTGCTGCTGGTCTTCGGCCTGCTGGTGGTCACCGCGACCCCGATCAACAAGATCCCGGAGCGGCTCGGGCTGCTCGCCGGCTCCCTGGTCGCGCCGCCGGAGGCGGCGGACGCCGAGACCGAGGCGTCGGCCAAGCCGGCCCGCAAGCGACCGGCCAAGCGCCTCCCGCCGCCGTTGGACCCGGCGGACCCGGACGACGACCTCGACGGGGTCGACCTGCAGGACACGCTGGTGCTGCCGCGCAAGCCGCCGGCGAAGGTGCCGGCGAGCCGCAAGCCGGTGGAGCCGCCGGAGCACTCGCCGCTGCCCACCCGGGCCGAGCAGCTCGCCCTCACCGGGCTGGCCGGCGACTACACCCTGCCGCCGGCCAACATCCTGGGCAGCGGCGCCGCGCCGAAGAGCCGGAGCAAGGCCAACGACGAGGTGATCGCCGCGCTGACGGGCGTCTTCGAACAGTTCGACGTGGACGCTGCGGTCACCGGTTTCACCCGCGGCCCGACGGTCACCCGCTACGAGGTGGAGCTGGGCCCGGGCGTCAAGGTGGAGCGGATCACCCAGCTCTCCCGCAACATCGCGTACGCGGTGAAGTCGCCGGACGTGCGGATCCTCAGCCCGATCCCGGGCAAGAGCGCGGTCGGCGTGGAGATCCCGAACACCGACCCGGAGAACGTCGCGCTGGGCGACGTGCTCCGCTCGCGCGCCGCGAAGAGCGACCACCATCCGATGGTGGTCGCGCTCGGCAAGGACATCGAGGGCGGCTACGTGGTGGCCAACCTCGCGAAGATGCCGCACATCCTCATCGCGGGGGCCACCGGCGCCGGCAAGTCGAGTTGCCTGAACACCCTGCTTGTGTCCATTTTGACCCGGGCCACCCCGGACGAGGTGCGACTGCTGCTCATCGACCCGAAGCGGGTCGAGCTGACCGGCTACGAGGGCATCCCGCACCTGGTCACGCCGATCGTGACCAACCCGAAGAAGGCGGCCGACTCGCTGGAGTGGGTCGTCCGCGAGATGGACATGCGCTACGACGACCTCGCCGCCAACGGGGTCCGGCACATCGACGACTTCAACCGCAAGGTCCGCAACGGCGAGATCAAGGCCCCGCCGGGCAGCGAGCGGGAGCTGCGGCCGTACCCGTACCTGCTGGTGATCGTGGACGAGCTGGCCGACCTGATGATGGTCGCGCCGCGCGACGTGGAGGACTCGATCGTCCGGATCACCCAGCTCGCCCGGGCCGCCGGCATCCACCTGGTGCTCGCCACCCAGCGTCCCTCGGTCGACGTGGTCACCGGCCTGATCAAGGCGAACGTGCCGTCCCGGCTGGCCTTCGCCACCTCCTCGCTGGCCGACTCGCGGGTCATCCTCGACCAGCCCGGCGCGGAGAAGCTGCTGGGTCGCGGTGACGGGCTCTTCCTGCCGATGGGCGCCTCGAAGCCGGTGCGCATCCAGGGCGCCTGGGTGACCGAGCGCGAGATCCACGACGTGGTGAAGTTCTGCAAGAACCAGCGCGAGCCGGAGTTCCGCGCGGACGTGCTGACCGCCGCGCAGGACAGCAAGAAGAAGATCGACGAGGACATCGGCGACGACCTGGACCTGCTGGTGCAGGCGGTGGAGCTGGTGGTCACCTCGCAGTTCGGGTCCACCTCGATGCTCCAGCGCAAACTGCGGGTCGGTTTCGCCAAGGCGGGCCGGCTGATGGACCTGATGGAGACCCGGGGTGTGGTCGGGCCATCCGAGGGCTCCAAGGCCCGCGACGTGCTGGTCAAGCCGGACGAGCTGGAGGAGGTCCTGGCCGGCCTGCGCGGCGGCGATGACTGAGCCGCCCGGCGCCCAGGAACTCTTCCCGATCCTGGTCACCGTCGATCTGCCGGCCGCCCTACGCTTCTACCGGGACCTGCTCGGCGGCGTGGAGACCTACCGTTATCCGGCGTCCGGCGAGGTGGAGTTCGTCGCCCTCCGGCTCGGCGTGAGCTCCCTCGGCCTCGGCGTGTCGGACGAGCCGGAGGCGCTCACCAACAACCGGGTCCGGCTGTGGGCGTACGTGCCGGACTGCGACGCCGCCCACGAGCGACTGCGCGACGCCGGGGTGACGGTCCTCGCCGCGCCGGTGGACCAGCCGTGGGGGGAGCGCATGGCGGTGGTCCTCGATCCGGACGGCAATCAGGTCATGCTCGCCGACCGCGGCTGACCTCCCACGGCTTCACCCCGCCCCGAGCGGGCGCTGATCAGGTCGCAACTGGACCCCCGGTCCCGAGGCCCGCGCCGCCATCGCTCGGCGAGTGGCGCCCGGCATGCCCGCGGGCCCGCCGGCCGAGCGGCGGGCCCGCGGAGGGGACGGGGGGTGCTCAGGAGTTCAACAGCGCTGCGGCGATCACCATGCCGAGCACGGCGCCGACGACGCTGGCGGCGGCGGCGTACCAGCCGAGCGGCTTGTCGCCCAGCACCGCGCCGACGATGCCGAGGATCAGCCCGACCAGGCCGAACAGCGGCGGCAGGAAGAAGATCGCGATGACCGCGAAGACGAACGCGAGGATGGTGCAGACGCGCGCCGCACTGCTGCGTGGGCGGGCGGTGGCAGGCATGTCGGCCATGGTGTCCTCCGTCAGATAGGCCCTCGGGCGAGGTGAGGGAGCACTACCCGCTATCCACCGGCCGCCAAACCGGACGTCGGCGCTTCCGGGCCTCAGTGGAAGAACTTGAGGCCCACCACGCCGGCGACGACCAGCAGCAGGCAGCCGATCCGGGGCAGGGTGGCCGGCTCGTGCAGCGCGAGCATGCCGACCAGGGCGGTGCCCACCGCCCCGATCCCCACCCAGACCGCGTAGCCGGTGCCGACGGGGATGTCGCGCATGGCGTACGCCAGGCCGGCCATGCTCGCCACCAGCGAGACGCCGAAGACGAGCGAGGGGAGGGGGCGGCTGAAGCCGGCGCTGCGGTCGAGGGCGATCGCCCACACGGTCTCCAGCAGTCCGGAGAGCACCAGCACGATCCAGGCCATGAGATCACCTCTGACGAGTGCCCGGCCACCGGGGCCGGGACGGGGCGGTCACACGGGGCGTCTTGGCCTGACCGGGTACGCCACCACTCGTCCGGGGCGGCACGGGGCCGCCGCGGCCGACGGTAGCACCGGGGTGCGGTCACCAGGCGGTGAGAAAGCCCACCAACGGTGGATCTCAAGTTAACTTCAGGTTGCACCATGGGGCGCATGACCCTGCTCTTCTCCGACGAGGACGTCGCCGCCGCGGTGGACGCGCCGCTCACCGTCGCCGCCATGCGGGACGCCCTGCTGGCCGCGTACGAGGGCCGGCTGATCGCCCCGCCCCGGGCGTCCGCCCCGCTGGGCGGCGGCCGGATGGTGCTCACCGCCGGTCACCTCACCGGCGAGTGGTACGGCTTCCGCTCCTACGACACCTTCGGGCACCCGGAGAGCGGGCAGTTGGTCGTGCTGCACGACGCGCGGACCGGGGCGGTACGGGCGATCGCGGTCGGTGACGAGCTGGGCTCCCGGCGTACCGGCGGGCTGGGCGGGGTGGCCGTCGACGCCCTCGCCCGCCCGGACGCCGCCAGGGTCGGGGTGATCGGCTCCGGCCGCCAGGCGTGGACCCAGGTCTGGGCCGCCGCCGCGGTCCGGCCGCTGCGCGAGGTGACCGTGCACAGCCGCTCGGCGGCCCGGCGGGAGGCGTTCGCCGCCCGGGTCCGGGCAGAGTTGGGCGTAGCGGCCCGCGCGGTCGCCTCCGCCGCCGAGGCGGTCCGTGACCGGGACGTGGTGCTGCTCGCCACCACCAGCACCACGCCGGTGCTCGACGCCCGCGACCTCGCCCCGGGCACCCACGTCAACACCGTCGGCTTCAAGCAGGTCAACCGGCACGAGTTCGGCACCGACCTGCTGGACGCCGCCGACCTGCTGGTCACCGACTCGCCGGCGCAGGCCGCCGCGTACGTCCCGCCGATGCTCACCGCTGTCGAGCCGTACGCCGGCCGGCTGCGCGACCTGGGTGCGGTGCTGGCGGGGGCGGTCCCGGGTCGGACCGGGGCGGACCAGATCTCGGTCTTCTGCTCCACCGGCCTGGCGGGCACCGAGGTCTTCCTGCTGGACCGGCTGGCCCGGGTCGGCGCCGCGGCCCGCTGACGGCCGGGCGGTCGGGCGCACTGTGAGCCGGCCGATGCGGGCGGCCCGCCGTCGTGGGGTTCCCGGCGTGGCCCGGTACCCTCGGGTGGTGTCTGCCACCTCCCCTTCCGACGCGCCGCGCCGCGACCTGGAGCTGTCGTCCGCCCCCGACGGCCGTCGCGTCGCCCTGCTGACCCTGGGCTGCGCCCGTAACGAGGTCGACTCGGAGGAGTTGGCCGCGCGGCTGCACGCCGATGGCTGGCAGGTGACCACCGACGGCGAGGGTGCCGACGTGGTGGTCGTGAACACGTGCGGCTTCGTGGAGAAGGCCAAGCAGGACTCGATCCAGACGCTGCTCGCCGCGGCCGACACCGGCGCCAAGGTGGTCGCCGCCGGCTGCATGGCCGAGCGGTACGGCCGTGAGCTGGCCGACAGCCTGCCCGAGGCGCAGGCCGTGCTCAGCTTCGACGACTACCCGGACATCTCGGCCCGGTTGGGCGCCGTCATGGCCGGCGAGGCCATCGACGCGCACACCCCCCGGGACCGGCGGGAGCTGCTGCCGCTCACCCCGGTTAAGCGGCGCGACGCGGCGGTCTCGCTGCCCGGCCACGGGACCCCGGCCCGGGCCCTCGCGGAGACCGACGAGCACACTCCGGCCCATTTGCGGCAGGTGCTGCGGCACCGGCTCGACACCGGGCCGGTCGCCTCGCTCAAGCTGGCCAGCGGCTGCGACCGCCGCTGCGCGTTCTGCGCCATCCCGGCGTTCCGCGGCGCGTTCGTCTCGCGTACCCCCGACGAGCTGCTCGCCGAGGCGGAGTGGCTGGCCAAGACCGGCGTCCGCGAGCTGGTGCTGGTCAGCGAGAACTCCACCTCGTACGGCAAGGACCTGGGCGACCCCCGGGCGTTGGAGAAGCTGCTGCCGCAGCTCGCCGCGATCGACGGGATCGTCCGGGTGCGGGCCAGCTACCTCCAGCCCGCCGAGACCCGGCCCGGCCTGGTCGAGGTGATCGCCACCACGCCCGGCGTGGCGCCCTACTTCGACCTGTCGTTCCAGCACTCCAGCGAGCCGGTGCTGCGCCGGATGCGCCGTTTCGGCTCCACCGACCGCTTTTTGGAGCTGCTGGCCTCCGCCCGCGCCCTCGCCCCCGAGGCGGGCGCCCGGAGCAACTTCATCGTCGGTTTCCCGGGCGAGACCCGGCAGGACGTGGCCGAGCTGGTCCGGTTCCTGACCGAGGCGCGCCTCGACGCGATCGGCGTGTTCGACTACAGCGACGAGGACGGCACCGAGGCCGCCGGCCTGCCGGGCAAGGTCTCCGCCGCCACCGTGAAGCGGCGCTACGACAAGCTCAGCGCGCTCGCCGACGAGCTCTGCTCGCAGCGGGCCGAGGAGCGGCTCGGCTCGACGGTCGAGGTGCTGGTCGACTCGGTCGCCGACGGCGTGGTCGAGGGGCGGGCGGCGCACCAGGCACCCGAGGTGGACGGCTCGACCACCCTGGTGGCGCCGGCGGGCGGCGGGGTCGACCTGGCTGCGCTGCGCCCCGGCGACCTGGTCCGGGCCACGGTGACCGCGACCGAGGGTGTCGACCTGGTCGCCGTACCGGATGAGATGATCTCGGCGGCGCCCGGCGCGGCACGGTGACGACGGGCCCGGACGGAGCGGGGGAGCCAGGTGTTGCGGTGCCAGGTACGCCACGGCGGCCGGAGCGGGGCACGGCGATGACCGGGGCGGAGTCGACCGTGGGCCCGGTACCGCTGCTCAACGCGGCGAACGTGCTCACCGGGGTGCGGCTGGTGCTGGTGCCGGTCTTCGCCGCCTCGGTGGTCGCCTCCGACATGATCGACGCGGGCTGGCGGATGGCCGCCTGCCTGATCTTCGTGGTCGCCTCGGCGACCGATCTCGTGGACGGCTGGATCGCGCGCCGGTTCGCGCTGGTGACCTCGCTCGGCAAGGTCGCCGACCCGATCGCCGACAAGGCGCTCACCGGCGCCGCCCTGGTGCTGCTCTCCTGGTACGACCGGCTGCCCTGGTGGGTCACCGTGGTGATCCTGGTCCGGGAGCTGGGCATCACGGCGCTGCGCTTCTGGGTGATCCGGCACGGGGTGATCGCGGCCAGCCGGGGCGGCAAGATCAAGACAGCGCTGCAGATCCTCGCCATCACCTGGTACCTCTGGCCGATGCCGGACCCGCTGGCCGTCGTGGGGCCGTGGATCATGGGCGCCGCGGTCGTCGTCACCGTGCTGACCGGTTTCGACTACATCGCCCAGGCTCTCCGCCTCCGCCGCCCCGCCGAGCGGGAGGATGGATAGGCCGAGGCGGGAAGGGGAAGGTTCTGGGGCATGGATGATCGGGACGCGCAGGGGGAACGGCCCGTCGGCAGTCCGGCGGCCGGGGTGGTGCACAGCCTGTCGGAGCGGCACGAGACGTTGGCCACCGTCGAGTCCCTCACCGGTGGGCTGCTCTCCGCCTCGATCGTGGAGATCGCCGGGGTGAGCGGGACGTACCGGGGCGGGCTGGTGGTCTACGCCACCGAGCTGAAGGCGCAGCTGGCCGGCGTACCCGAGGACCTGCTGGCGGAGCGCGGACCGGTCGACCCGGACGTGGCCGTGGCCCTCGCCGAGGGCGGGCGGCGCCGCTGCGGCGCCGACTGGGGGCTGGCCACCACCGGGGTGGCCGGGCCGGAACCGCAGGACGGCAAGCCGGTCGGCCTGGTGTACGTCGCGGTCGCCGGCCCCGACGGCACCCAGGTACGCCAGCTCGACCTCGACGGCGGCCGCGCACACATCCGGTCCGCCGCGGTGATCGAGGCGCTGCGGTTGCTCGCCGACCGTTTGCACGCCGCCAACGAGCGGGACGCCGACGCCGCCGCCGGTGGGACGGACGACGCCGACCGGGCCGGGGCGGGCCACCGGTGAGCCGTCGGGCCGCGGGCGGCCGACCGACCCTCCCGGCCGGCTCCGCGCGATTCAAGGGGCGGGGCGGGATGTCGGCGAGGCGGCCAACGGGTACGGTTGCGGGAAGGCTCCGACGGACGACGTCGGCGCCGGGCCGGTCCGCCGCGCCCGGCGTGGCACGACCGGCCGGAGATGGTGGTCCCGTCAGGGGGAGGTGCGATGGTCCTGCTACGCCGGGTGATCGGTGACGCTCTGCGGGCGCGCCGGCAGGGGCAACACCGCACCCTCCGCGAAGTCTCCTCCGCCGCCAACGTGAGCCTCGGTTACCTCTCCGAGATCGAGCGCGGCCAGAAGGAGCCCTCCAGCGAGCTGCTGGCCGCGATCTGCGACGCGCTCGGCGCCCGCCTCTCCGAGCTGCTCCGCGAGGTCAGCGACACGGTCGCCCTGGCCGAGCAGATGCCAGGGGTGCTGGTCCCGGTGGCCGACCAGCCGGTCGAGTCGACTCCGGTCGCCCCGCCCGCCGTCCGCAAGGCGACCAACCGGAGCGTCCGTCAGGTTTCCTCCGACGGGTCGGTGGCCGTCCAGGTCCGCCAGGACTCGCCGCTCAAGGCGACGCTGCGCAGCACCCGGGTCCGCTCCGCGGACCGGGACGTGGTCTGCGCAGCCTGATCCGCCGCGCCGCGCCATGGCCGCCGGTGGCGACCGCCGCGTACTGTTGATCAGAGTTGTCCGGGTGCCACGCTGGCGTCGGGCTGGGACGATGGAGGCACACCGTCCGGCCTGCCGGCCGACCCCGCCCGGCCTGGTCCAAGCGGCGCGACGCTACTGAGGGGACAACGCGGAGATGGCGAACCCGTTCGTCAAGGGTTGGAAATACCTGATGGCGCTCTTCGGCTCGAAGATCGACGAGCACGCCGACCCGAAGGTGCAGATCCAGCAGGCCATCGAGGAGGCCCAGCGGCAGCACCAGGCGCTGGTCCAGCAGGCGGCCGCGGTGATCGGTAACCAGCGCCAGCTCGAGATGAAGCTGTCCCGGCAGATGTCCGAGGTCGAGCAGCTCCAGGCCAACGCCCGGCAGGCCCTGGTCCTGGCCGACCAGGCCCGGACCCGGGGCGACGAGACCGAGGCGGGGCGATACGAGCAGTCCGCGCAGCTGCTCGCCACCCAGCTGGTCTCCGCCGAGCAGGCCGCCGAGGACCTCAAGACGTTGCACGACCAGGCGCTCGGCGCGGCCGCGCAGGCCCGCAAGGCGGTCGAGAACAACTCGATGATCCTCCAGCAGAAGCTGGCCGAGCGGACCAAGCTGCTCAGCCAGCTCGAGCAGGCCAAGATGCAGGAGAGCGTGGCCCGCTCGCTGGAGTCCATGTCCGCGCTGACCGCGCCCGGCACCACCCCCTCCCTGGACGAGGTCCGAGACCGGATCGAGCGCCGGTACGCCACCGCGATGGGCCGGGCCGAGTTGGCCGGCAACTCCGTCGAGGGCCGGATGCTGGAGATCCAGAAGGCCACGCTCGACTCGGCCGGGACGGCGAGACTGGAGCAGATCCGGTCGAGCATGGCCGGCGAGCGGCTCACCGGCCGGCAGGAGTCCCCGGCGGTGGGGGAGGCGCAGCCCACGCCCGCCGCCGACCCGGCCGCCGCCGCCCGGCTGGACCAGATCCGGGCCAGCATGAGCCGGGAGCGCGGCACCGGGGAGAGCACCACGAGCTGAGGGGCGGGGGAGACCGATGGTGGATGAGCGGACGCGACACTTCCGCCGGCTGCGCCGGTTGCGGCGGTCCGCCCGGCGGTGGAGCGTCCTGGCCGGCGGGCTCGGCGGGGCGGCGGCGGTGCTGACCCCGTACGCCGGGCTCGGCCTGCCGGACGCCGCCTGGGCCGGTGCCGCCGGCAGCGCCATCGCCGTCGCCGCCTGGCGTTGGGCGGACCTCCGCGCGCTGGCCGCCGTGCCGGCGCCGCCGGCCCTCGATCCGGCCGAGGCCGCCGCCCGCTCCCGCGCCCGGCTGGTCGCCGCCGTGGAGCGGCTGCCCGCCGGCCCCGGCGTCCTGTCCGAGGTACGCCGGGTCCGCTCCCGCCTGGCGCTGCGCGGCACCTCGGCGGCCAACGCATGGGCCCGGCTGGACCGGGCGGCGCTGACGCTGGCCGGGATGACCGGGCGGCTGACCGGGCTGGCCGAGCCGGCGGTCCAGGAGGCCGCCGAGGCCGACCGCTCCCTGCGCGACCTGGCCCACCGGGTGGCCAGCGTGGAGCGGGCCCTCAAGCTCGCCCCCGGCGAGGCCCAGGGGCCGCTCGCCGAGGCCCACGGCACCCTGGCCGCCCAGTTGGAGAGCGGGGTTTCCGCGTACGAGCGGCTGGTGGTGGCCGCCGCCGGCTACGTCGCCGAGGACGCCCGGCCCAGCACCGAGCACCCGGCCGCCGGCCGCCTCACCGAGGCGACCGACCTGCTGCACGGCGTCGCCTCGGCCCTGGCCGAACTGCGCACCGCCAACCCCCCGCTCCGCACCCCCTGACCGACCTGTGTTGACCAAGAAGTTTGCGGGCGAATTCCTGACGTGAACCTCTTGATCAACGCCGCGGGTGGTCAGTCGGGGGTGGTGATGGGGATGGGGCCGGTCCAGGCGGACGTGCCGACGACGTTGAACGACCGGATCCGGTAGTGGTAGGTGACGCCCCGGGCCAGCCCGGTGTTGGTGAAGCCGCGGCCGGTGACGCCGAAGGCGGCCAGCTCACGGGTGAACCCGGGGTCGAGGGCGCGCTGCACCACGAACCCGGACCCGGGTCCGGTGGGCGTGCTGGCGGACCAGCTCAGGATCACCGTGGCGGTGTCCGGGGCGGGTGCGGTCGTGGTGGCGCACACCCCGGTCGGCACCCCGGGCCGGGGTGGGGTGGTCACCGTCGCCACCGTCGACCAGGGTGAGGCGGCGCCCAGGTACGTGGTGCGTACCCGGTAGTAGTACGTGGTGTTCGGGGCGACCACCGCGTCGAGGTGCGCGTCGTCGACCGCGATGGCGGTGGTCCCCGGCCCGCTGGTGAACGTCGGGTTGGTGGCCCGCTGCACGTCCACCCCGGTGGCGAAGGAGCGGTTGACCCAACGCAGCGCGACCCGCAGCGGTGCGGCCGGTGGCACCGCCGCGGTCAGCTTCGCCGGGGAGGTGAGCTGCACCGACGCCGGGACGCTGTTCGACCAGGTCGAGCAGCTCACCGCGTTCTCCGCCCGGATCCGGTAGTGGTACGTGACCCCCGGCGTCACCGTCGCGTCGGTGTACCGGGTGGCGGTGGCCGCCACGGTGATCTCGGTGAGCCCGGCGGTGAAGGTGGCGTCGGTGGCCCGCTGCAGCAGGTGACTGGTCGCCGGCGGGCGGCTGCCGTTGCCCGTCCAGGCCAGCGCGATGGCCGGTAGGGCGGTGGCCGACCCGGGTGCCGGGGTGGCGGTCAGCCCGGTGGGCGCCTTGGGGGCGACCCGCAGCACCAGGGGGCGGCTCATGCCCTGGTCGCGCAGCCCCGCCGACCGGGTCTGCCAGCGGTACTCCCAGCCCAGGTTGACCAGCTGGTTGACCACGGTGGCGGGTCGCCCGTCGACCGGACTCACCGGGCTGGCGTCGAGGCGGACGCCGGCCGGCCGGGTGGGGTCGAGCAGCCGTACGCTGTCGCCGATCTTGAACGGCAGGCTGGGCGGGACCGGGCGCAGCGCCACGATCACGTCCTCCCGCGGGTTGACCCGCACGGTCTCCTTCCAGCCCAGCTCGTTCGGGTCGGGCGGGCGGAGCGTGCCGTCCCAGCCGACCCGGTTGACCAGTTGCAGGTCGCAGCCCTCGACGTGCACCGGCTGGGTGACCGGCGCGTCCCCGACGATCCGCCAGAGCTGGGTGCCGTCGGCCGGGGTGCCGACCGGCACGGTGGGGTCGGTCGCGTACAGCACCTCGGTGGCCGGGTCGACCGGCCCGAGCGGCAGGGCGGCCGGGGCCAGCGGCCCGGCGTGCGGGTGGCCGACGCCGAGCCGGCCCACCGCCCGGCCGTGCCGGGGCTCGAAGACCTGCCCGACCGACTTCACCGCCAACGGCAGCGTCACCGAGGCGATCGCGCCGACCGGGGTGAAGGTCACCGAGGTGGTGCGCGCCGGGACCAGCGTCTCCCGGGGCGTCCGGGTGCCGAAGGCGGCGTCGTACGCCGGTTGCGGCACGATCGGCGGCCGCTGGCTCGCCGCGTACGCGCCGGGCAGGCGGGCGGCCAGCCTGGCCAGGTCGTACGGCGGCGCCGGGGTGCCCGCCACGCGGAACTGGAGCAGCGTCCGGGTGTTCGGGCCGTAGCCGGGCAGGGCGGCGGGGAGCCCGCCGGTCGCGGTGCGGTCCGGGGAGTCGGTGTAGTGGTCGTAGCGGGCGTCGAACCGGGGCAGCGGGGCCGGGCAGTCGTTGTAGAGGATCAGCGTGCTGCCCGAAGGGACGGCGGAGAAGTCCACCACCACGTCGGCCCGCTCGCCGGGCGCGAGCAGCAGCGTGTGCCCGTCCACGTTGAGCACGGTCGGGTCCTGGCGGTCGTACCGGTAGCCGATCGGCCGGTTCACCAGCACCGCCGGGGCGGGCAGCAGGCCGCACTCGTTGCCGATCTGGATCAGGTCCGGGCCGGCCGCGCGGTGGTCCGGCACCCCGCCCTCGCGCCCGTCGGTGGGCCAGTACGCCGGCCGCCCGGGCGCCCGAACCGCGTCGACCATCGGCACCTCGCCGGCCTCCAGCTCGCCCGGGTCGCCGTCGTCGGTCCACATCGGCTCGTCCGAGCACGCCCGGTAGAGCTGGAGGTGGAGGCTACGGTCCGCGCAGGCGTTGAGGATCCGGAACCGGTACGCCCGCGGTGCCACCTCCAGGTACGGGTAGGCCACCCCGTTCACCAGCGGGGTGTCACCGTACGCCTCGGGAACGGCTGACGGGTGCGGCACCCCCGGCGCCAGCGGCGGCTCCTCCGGTTCGGCGACCGGGTCGTGGTGCGGGTTCGGCACCGGAGCCACCCACGGGCTGCCGCCGCCGTCCGGGTCGTGCGTCCACGGCCCGTAGTCCCAGCGGCCGGTGGGGTTGCTGCCGGTGCTCCGGTAGGGGTTCTGCCGCGGCTGGTAGACGTGCGGGTGCCAGAGGCTGCCCTTGGCGCCCCAGCGGTCCCGGTCCCAGGTCGGGTCCTGGGCGGCGAGCTGCGCGTCGTCCGGCACGAAGGTCTTGTCCTGGATCACCAGCGGCAGCTCGTCGGCGGGGAGCACCCCCTCCTCGACCAGCCCCTCCTCGGCGGGATCGGTGAGCAGATAGAGCGCGAGCTGCCCGGAGTAGACGGTGAGCCGGGCCAGGCCGAGGGTGTTGTCGTGCAGCCACATCAGCCGCCCGCTCTGGTCGTTCGGGAAGTAGAGCGTGGTGGCGCCGGCGCCCGGCGGCGGCATGTCCGGCACCGGCACGACCCCCACCCCGACGGGGTACGGGGTGATCTCGCCCGCCGGGGTGACCCACTGCCACGGGTTGCCCGCGCTGATCCAGGCCGTCTGCACGCCGGCCAGGTGCGGCACCGCCCGGTTCTGCGGGTACGGCGCCGGGCCGTCCCGCGGCCCGGCCCCGGCCCCGTCGACGGTCACGTCCACCGGCAGGAAGAGCTCACCGGCCCGCCCGGTCGGAAGCTGGTTGATGAACTTGATCCGCACCGGCCGGCCGCGGCGCGCCCGGATCAGCGGCCCGAGGTGCCAGGGCCGGTCCGGCGGGCTGAGCGTGTTGTGCCCGGACGGGTCGGTGCCCAGGTTGAGCTGGCGGTAGCCGCGCAGCCGGGTGGCGGGCAGGTCCCGGTGCAGCCGCTGCGCGTACTCCTGGAGCCCGATCTCGTAGTAGTCGCAGCCGGGCCAGGTGATGGTGTCGGGCACCGCCACCGGCAGCCGGGCGCCCAGCCCAGCGGTGGCCGGCGACGGCTCCAGCGACGGCTTCAGGTCGCTGCGCGGCGCCAGACCGGCCTTCATTCGGTCCGGAGCGCCGCTTGCCGGCGCGGAGGCCGGATTGTGTGGCCGCCCGGCCTTCGTTCGGTCCGGAGCGCCGCCTGGCGGCGCGGAGGCCGAATTATGGCCGCCAGCCGAGCTGGAGTTGTCGAATCCGTCCGGCACCGGCAGCGCGTCGACGAACTTGCGGATGCCCGTTCCGGGCACCGGCCGGCCGGTCCGGTCGAGGATCGGCAGCGGACTGCCGGCGAAGTTCGGCACCGGGCCGAAGCAGCGGGGCACGGCGGCCGGGTCGAGGCTGGCCGGCGCCGGCCCGGTCTCCTCCTCGGGGACCCGGGCGGCGGGCACCGTCGGCGTGTCGTCCTCGGCGGCCCGGACGGCACGGTCCGCCCAGCCCGGCCGGAATCTGCGGAACAGGGCCATGGCTCTCCCCGGGATCGGGGCGGGTACGCGCCACGCCGACGTGGCGGGCGTACCCGCTGCTGACGATCGGTGAGCAGTCAACCGCAGCATGCGACTCGGAAGCCGGGGAGGGAAGTACCCAATCGTCCCTATCTCGGGCGATCTTGGTGATTCATGGAAGTTCCACGAACCCGCGGCCGGGGTCAGCGGTCGAAGTGGATCTCCGCATGGAGTTGCTCGGTGACCCCGGCCAGCCGGGAGGTCAGGAGCGGTCCGGCTGGCAGGCGGGGCACCAGTAGGTGACCCGCTCGCCCAGTTCCGCCTGCTGGACGGCGGTGCCGCAGCGCCGGCAGGGCTGGGCCCGGCGGCCGTACACGTAGCTGGTCTGCCCCCGCCGCAGTGAGCCGGTGGTGCTCTGCGTCCAGCGGCCCCGGTTCGCGGCGAGCAACCGCTGCGCGAGCACGACCGTGCCGGCCAGGTCGGGCACCGCGCCGACCCGCGTCCACGGCGAGATGCCGCGCAGGAAGAGCACCTCGCACTTGTACAGGTTGCCTACGCCGGCCAGGTTGCGCTGGTCCAGCAGCGCCTCGCCGATGGTCTCGTCGGGGCGGGCGGCCAGCCGGCGGACGGCCTCGTCCGGGTCCCAGTCCGGCCCGAGCAGGTCCGGCCCGAGATGGCCGACCAGCGACTCCTCCGCCGCGGTCGGGATCAGGGCCAGCTCGTGCAGGTGGTAGCCGACCGCGACCGCGCCGGGGGAGCGGAGCACCACCCGGATCAGGTGCGCCGGCCGGGCCGCCCACCGCTCGCCCGGGGCGTACGCGCGCCAGGCGCCGTCCATCCGCAGATGCGAGTGCAGCGTCCAGTCCCGCCCGCCGGTGTGCCCCTCGGGTGCGGTGAGCCGGAGCAGCAGGTGCTTGCCCCGGCTGGCCGATTCGCGGACGGTCCAGCCGGTCAGGTCGGTCGCGGCGAGCTGCGGCACCCGGAAGTCGGAACCGGTGAGCCGGGCACCGGCCAGGGCGCGCTGGAGGACGCGGGCGGTGTTCCAGACGGTGTCACCTTCGGGCACCCCTCCATCCTCCCTCGCCCCGCCCGGCCCGCACCCGGTGGCTCAGCCGTGAGTCACGGTCAGCACGTCCCCCGGGCGTACCCCGAGCCGGTCCACCGCCCGGCCAGTGTTCACGGCGACGGCGACCAGGCCGGCGGAATCCGGGTACACCACCAGCTCCCCGAGCGGGGCGTCGCCGAAGGTGCGCCCGCGCACCGCGAGGACGCCAGCGGCGGCCTCGGGTCGCGGCGCGGCGTCGGGCGCGCCGAGGCCCTCGCTGGCCACCCGGACCCGTGCTGGCAGCCCGTCGAGGAGGTCCCCGGGGGCGGCGAGCTGGACGTTGCCGAAGTGGTCCAGGGTGAGGACCTCGGCGGCGAACCCGTCGGCGGTGCGGCGGACCACCGGCGCGGGCAGCCGGACCAGCGCCCCCGGGTCCAGCGCTGGGCCGGCGTCGGCGAGCGGCGCGCCGAGCGCGAGCCGGGCGGCGACCGGCGCGAAGACGTCCCGGCCGTGGAAGGTGCGGGAGACCGCGGGCGCCAGCCAGTCCGGGTTGGCCAGCTCGACCGCGGCGGTGATCCCGCCGAGCGCCGCGGCGGCGTCGAGGAGCAGACCGTTGTCCGGCCCGACGAGCAGCCCGCCCGGGGTGGCCAGGCCGATCCCGCGGCGGTCGGTGCCCACGCCCGGGTCGACCACCGCCACGTGCACCCCTTCGGGCAGGTGCGGCACGGTCTGCGCGAGCACCGCGGCACCCCGCCGGACGTCCGCCGGTGGCACGAGGTGGGTCACGTCGATCACCCGGGCGGCCGGGGCGAGCCGGGCGAGGACTCCGTGACACGCCGCGACGAACCCGTCGGCGAGGCCGTAGTCGGTGGTCAGCGAGATCCAGGCGGTCGGGGCCATGCGGGAAGGCTAACCAACTTGATTAGGAATCGTCGGTGATCCTAGGTTAGCCGTGTGGACGGTGGCGTTTCGCTTTTGGGCTGGTTCGGGGGAGATTCCGGTGAGGTGGGCCGGTCGTGATCGCGGGTTCTCCTGGATCGATGTTGAGGCGATGAGTCGGTGACCGGAAAGCTGCCGCTGGCCGGGGGTGAGATCTCCCGTACCGCTTGCGCCCGCGTTTTGCTCCGGTCGGGGGTGGACGAGGAGAGCGGTGAGGTTCTGTCGCAGGCGGTGCTGGCGCAACGGATCGGCTGGTGTGCCGATCTGGTGGCGGGGATGGTGTCCGGCCTGTTGGTTGAGCGGTGGAACTGCGCGGATGTGGAGGTGTTGGCCTCCGGACACGACGCGGGTGGCCGGAAGCTTCCGTCGAACGCGTGGATGGCGCTGCGGCGTCTGGGGTGGACTGCTGCCCCGCCTGAGGTGGTGAGGGTCAATGACCGGATCGTGCGCATGGCGCAGGAGCAGGCGGGGCGGGCACTTCGTTCGGCGTCGTGGCGTGCTGATCTGACCGCCGGGGTGCTCGCGACGTGGCCGGCCGATCCGCGTAAGCGCACCGCGCAGGAGTGGGAGCAGGTACGCAAGGCGGTTCCGGGCGGTGAGCATCTGCCGTCGAGCGTCATCAAGTCCCGCACCCGGCAGGCCGCCAGGTTCCGTGCCGCGCACGGCCGGCTGCCGGTGGACGTGTTCGAGCTGGAAGGCGTCCCGAGAGTCGCGCGGATGCTGCTGTTGGCCGCGTGTGACCGGCAGCAGGCCACCATCGAACGCAGCGGGACCGACCCCAGGAGGGTGTTGCTGCGCTTGCAGTTGCCCACCCGTCCGGATCCGCGAGCCTATGCGGATTGGACGTGGGTGGCCTGTCCGATCAGCCTGCCGCCCACGGTCCCCGCCTCGGCGGTGCTGCACCTGCCCACCCTGCGTGTCACCGGCCGGCAGGTGCGCGTCGATGTCGCGTACACGCACGCCGTGCCGAAGGCCCGGCGCACCGGTCACACGGTGGCGGTCGGCGTGGACTGGGGCCTGAACACCCTCCTCAGCGCCGGGGCCCTGCGGCTCCACGAGGATGGGCGGATCACCGCCTTGGGGGCCGGTGGCCAGTTCCGGGCCGCCGGCATCCTCGCGAAACAGCACCGGCTACGCCGGCACAGTGAGCGGCTGCACGCCAAAGCCGACCACTACCAACGCCTCACCGGCCGTGACGAGCGGCATCAACTCGTCGGCAAACTGGCGGTCCTACGCGCCGAGATCCGCCACGTCTCCGACCGCCGAACAAACCTGAACGCCGCCCTCGCGTGGGCTGCCGCCAGATGGGCCGTGGACCAGGCGATCGCCGCCGCGGCGAGCGTGATCTACGTCGAAGACCTGCGGTCGTTGGAAGCCAAGGGCATGGGCGCCACCCTCAACACCCGCCTGTCCCAGCAGGTCCGCGGGCAGATCGTCGACCGGATGCGGCACCTCGCCGCCGAGACCGGTATCGCCGTGGTCACCGTCCCCGCCCGCAACACCTCAAAGCACTGCCCGCAATGCTTGCCCCCGCTACGGCACTGTAAGGCCCCCGACCGCCCCACCACCCCAGGCTGGAAGTGGGCGATCTGCCCCCACCAGTCCTGCCGCTGGCAGGGCGACCGCGACCAGGGCGCCTGGCGGCGGATCGCCGCCCGCGGCCTGGCCCATCAGGCCAAGACCGCCGTCGACAAGGCCAGCGGGCACATGGTCATCCGCGCCGTGGTCGACAAACTCGAAACGGCAGCGGTCATCACCAAGACCTGCCGGGGAGACCTGCCGGGGAGACCGGTCCCACCCGGCGCAAGCCACCACGCCCCGCGCCCAGGCGACGCAGGGCACCCTCCCCCACCCGACCCCACGGTCAGGCGGGCAAGCGTCCGGAGGGACACGCACCAACGGACCGGAGACTGCCCCGCGCAGCCCACCGACACCAGGGCGTGACAACGATCAGCACACCCACCACCGGCCACCAGCCGCGAGGAGCCGCCCTGGGCGCGGGATTCCACTTCCACGCCCACGCGACCCCACCACGGTGGGAAACGATCCCAGAAACTAAATCCGACTCAGGATCGCTAAGCTGATCAGGGACGCTATCCGGGCAGTCCGGACCGGCGCGGTCCTGCTGTCGTCTCCAGCCGGCGTTCCAGGAGCAGTTCGTCGTGCAGTGGGATGTCGTCCTCGCCGACGTACGGGATGGTCGGCTTCAGCCGCCGGGCCCGGTCCACCGCGCCCGCGTCGACCGCCACGATCCGCAGCCCGCGTCGCTGGTAGAAGCGCAGCGCCGACAGGTTGTCGTTGGTGGTGACCAGCCAGAGCCGGTCCGCCCCGGCGGCCAGCGCGACTGCCTCGGCGGCGGCGAGGAGGGCGCTGCCGGCCCCGATCCCCGGACTGGTCGCGGCCAGGCTGACCACCTCCAGCCCGTCGTCGGCGAGCCGGTGCACCAGCGCCCCGGCGAACTCGCCCGCGCCGTCCACCGCCACGAGCGTCGGCAGCTCCCGCAGGTCGTAGCGGGTGTCGTGGACCACCACGTACGGGCCACCCCACTCGCGGTGGTGCAGGATCGCCACGTCGGCGTGGTCGCGCGGTTCCGCGGGTCGTACCTGGATCGAGGTCACCGGACCGTTCCCTCCGTCGCTGCCGGGCGGGGACACCCTACCGATCGCGCACCCCGTGGCCCGCGCGGTTTCTGCCGTGCGTCCCGCCGGCAGGATCGTGCTCGATCCAGGAAGTAGTGGCCTCGCCCACGCTCTGGGGCCACTCGTGCCAGGATCGAGCACGATCTTCGCCGCCGGCCGCGGCCCGCACAGCGACGGGCGCGGTGCGGTGCGGATCAGCCGCGCAGGCGCAGGCCGCGCGGGGTGGCCCGGAAACCGGCGGCGGTCAGCGCGTCGCGCAGCGGCGAGGAGTGCACGGCCTCGCCGTCGGCGCGTTCCACCGAGATGGCCCCGAGGGCGCCGGAGTGCACCGCGTCGGCCAGCGCCTTGCCGGCGGCGGCGAGCCGGTCCGCGTCGTCGGTGAACGACAGGAGGGTCCGTCCGCCTCGCTCCACGTAGAGCACCAGGTCCCCGCCGACCAGCACGACCAGCGCGCCGGCCTTGCGGCCGGCCCGGTGCCCGGTGGCCGGGGTGGTGCCGTCGCCGGAGTCGACCACCCGGTCCGGCCAGGGCAGCGCCGCGCCGTAGGGGTTGGCCGGGTCGGTGGCGGCGAGCACCACGGTCGGCCCGCCCGGGCCGCGGGCGTCGTCGGTCGGGTCGGCTAGGGCGCGGATCCGGTCCACCGCCCCGGGCACGGCGAACTGGGCCGCGCCCAGCCCTTCGACGAAGTAGCCGCGGCGGGCGGCGCCGCGCTCCTCGAGCGCGGACAGCACGGGGTAGACCGCGGCGAAGCCGCCGGTGACCTGCTCGGCCATGACCGCGCCCCGGGTGACCACGCCGTGTCGTTCCAGCAGCAGGTCGGCGAGGGCGGCGGCCCGGCGGGTCGGGTCCAGGTCGCGATCGGGCAGCCGGGACCAGCGCCCGGCGACGGTGGGCGGGCCGCCGCGGCTGGGCAGGGCGACCCGGCCGGGCCGGCGGTAGCGGGTGCGCGGCGCGGACGGCCGGGACCGGTGCGCTCCGCCCCCGCCGAGCACCGTCCGCAGCGGGGCGAGCGTGTCGTTGGTGAGGTGACCGGCCCAGACCAGATCCCAGATCGCCGCTGTCAGTGCGGCGTCGTCGGTCGAGCCGACCCGGTCGGACAGGGAACGGAAGAAGAGTGCCTCCCCGTTGGCGAGCGCGTCCAGCACTGCCTCGTGCAGCGGGGTGCGGGTCAGCGCCTCGTCCGGCGGCGGGAGCAGCAGCGGCGCGGCGTCCGCGTACGCCAGGGTGACCCAGCCGTCGCCGCCGGAGATCGCCCCGGACCCGGCCCAGACCACCTCCCCGCTCGCGCAGAGCTCGTCGAGCTGGGCGGGGGAGTAGTCGGCGACCCGGGCGGGCAGCACTAGACGTTCCAGCGCGGACGCCGGCACGGCGACCCCCTGCAACTGCTCGACGGTGGCGGCGACCGCTTCCACGCCCCGGGCCGACGAGCCGACCTGCTGCCAGCGCGGCAGGAACGCGGCGAGGGCTCGCGGCGGCACCGGCTCGATCTCCCGGCGCAGCGCGGCGAGCGAACGTCGGCGTAGCAGCCGCAGCACCTCGGCGTCGCACCACTGGGTGCCGACGCTGTCCGGGGCGAACTCGCCGGAGACCACCCGCCCGGTGGCGCCGAGTCGGCGCAGCGCCTGCTCGACGACGAACGCGCCGAGCCCGAACCGGGCGGCGCAGGTGGCCGCCGCGAACGGGCCGTGGGTCTTCGCGTACCGGGCGACCAGGTCGCCGAGCGGATCGGCCACCGGTGCCAGGTAGGCCTCGGCCACCCCGACCGGCAGCGCGACGCCGAGGGCGTCCCGCAGCCGGGCCGCGTCCTCCACGCCCACCCAGCGTTCCTCGCCGGCGATCCGGACCCGCAGCACCCGGCGGGCCGCCGCCAGCTCGGTCAGCCATCCGGCCGGTATGCCCCGCTCGGCCAGCTCGGCGTCGCTCAGGTCGCCGACCACCCGGAGCAGCTCGACCACGTCCTCGGCGTCGCGGGGGCGGCGCTGCTCGGTGAGCCAGCGCAGCTGCCGCTCGGTCTCGGCGAGGACCGTCGGGTCGAGCAGTTCGCGCAGGTCGACCCGGCCGAGCAGCTCGCCGAGGAGCCCGGAGTCGAGGGCCAGCGCGGCGGCCCGGCGCTCCGCGAGGGGGGCGTCGCCCTCGTAGAGGAACGCGCCGACGTATCCGAAGAGCAGGGAGCGGGCGAACGGGGACGGGCGCTCGGACTCCACCTCGACCAGGCGCACCTTGCGGGCGGCCAGGTCGCGCATCAGTTCGGCCAGCGCCGGCTGGTCGAAGACGTCCTGCAGGCATTCCCGGGCGGCTTCGAGGGTGACCGGGAAGTCGGCGTACTCCCGGGCGACGTCGAGGAGCTGGGCGGCCCGCTGGCGCTGCTGCCACAGCGGCTGCCGGCGGCGCGGGTCGCGGCGGGGCAGGAGCAGCGACCGGGCCGCGCACTCGCGGAACCGGGACGCGAACAGCGCGGAGGTGCCGACGGTCTCCTCCACGAGCTGGGCGATCTCGTCGGGCTCGAAGACCACCACGTCGGCGCCGGGTGGCTCGTCGGCGGTGTCTGGCAGCCGTACCACGATGCCGTCGTCGGCGGGCATCACCTGGGCGTCCACCCCGTAGCGCTCGGCGAGGCGGCGACCGATGGCGAGCGCCCACGGGCCGTTGACCCGGGCGCCGAGCACCGAGTGCACGGCCAGCCGCCAGTCGCCCAGCTCGTCGCGGAACCGCTCGACCACCACCGTCCGGTCGTCGGGCAGCGCCCGGGTGGCCTCCTTCTGCTCCCGCAGGTAGGCCATGAGGTTGCCGGCGGCCCAGTCGTCCAGCCCGCCGGCGCGCAGTGCGGCGACGGCGTCGGAGTCGCTCTGCCGCAGCAGCGCCCGCACCCGGGCGCCGATCGCCCGGCCCAGCTCGACCGGGCGGCCGAGCTGGTCGCCCTTCCAGAACGGCATCCGGGCGGCCTGCCCGGGGGCGGGGGAGACCAGCACCCGGTCGGGGGTGATCTCCTCGATCCGCCAGGACGATGAGCCGAGCAGGAACACGTCGCCGACCCGGGACTCGTAGACCATCTCCTCGTCCAGCTCGCCGACTCGGGCGGCCCGTTCGGCGCCGGCCAGGAAGACCCCGAACAGCCCCCGGTCGGGGATGGTGCCGCCGCTGGTCACGGCGAGTCGCTGGGCGCCGGGGCGGCCGGTCAGCACGTCGGTGGCCCGGTCCCAGACCAGCCGGGGTCGCAGCTCGGCGAAGGCGGTCGAGGGGTAGCGCCCGGAGAGCATGTCGAGCACGGCGTGCAGCGCCGAGTCGGGCAGCTCGGCGAAGGGGGCCGCCCGGCGGACCAGCACGGCCAGGTCGCCGAGCCGCCACGGCTCCAGGGCCACCATCGCCACGATCTGCTGGGCCAGCACGTCCAGCGGGTTGCGCGGGTAGTGCAGCTCCTCGATCGCGCCCTGGCCCATCCGTTCGGCGACCACGGTGCAGGAGAGGAGGTCGCCGCGGTGCTTCGGGAAGACCACGCCCCGGGACACCGCGCCCACCTGGTGCCCGGCCCGACCGACCCGTTGCAGGCCGGCGGCGACGCTTGGCGGGGCCTCGATCTGCACCACGAGGTCGACCGCGCCCATGTCGATGCCGAGCTCCAGGCTGGAGGTGGCCACCACGGCGGGCAGCTGCCCGGACTTGAGCGCCTCCTCGATGTGCTTGCGCTCCTCCCGGGAGACGCTGCCGTGGTGCGCCCGGGCGATCACCGGTGGCGCGCCGGCCGCTGCCCCGGATTGCGCCATCACCTCGGCCGGCTGGCGGGGCGCGCGCAGCGGGCCGCGTCGCGGGCCACCGTCGGCGGCCGCCGGGCCGTCGTCCCACCCGGGCGGATCGGATACGCCCACCGGCCCGCCGCCCTGGGCCACGCGACCGCCGTCCGGGGCGACCGACGCGGCCAGCTTTTCGGCGGCGAGTTCGTTGAGTCGGGCGCAGAGCCGTTCGGCGCTGCGCCGGGAGTTGGTGAAGACGATGGTGGACCGGTGCGACCGGACCAGCGCGAAGACCCGTTCCTCGACGGCCGGCCAGATCGACGCCCGGCGTGGGCCGGGGCCGCCGAGATCGTCCTCCGGCGGCTCCTGCTCGTCGAGGCGTGTCATGTCCTCCACCGGCACCTGCACGCTGACCTCGATGGTCTTGCTGCTGGCCGGCTGCACCACGTCGACCGGACGGGCCCCGCCGAGGAAGCGGGCGCAGCCGTCGACCGGCCGGACGGTGGCGGACAGACCGATCCGCTGCGCCGGCGTCTCCAGCAGCGCGTCGAGCCGCTCCAGGGAGAGGGCCAGGTGGGCGCCGCGTTTGGTGCCGGCGACCGCGTGCACCTCGTCGACGATGACCGTCTTGACGCCGCGCAGCGAGTCCCGGGCGGCGGAGGTGAGCAGCAGGAACAGCGACTCCGGTGTGGTGATGAGGATGTCCGGCGGGGTACGCGCGAAGGCCCGGCGCTCGTCGGCCGGGGTGTCGCCGGTGCGCATGCCGACGGTGATCTCCGGCGGGACGAGACCGAGCCGGGTGGCGGCCTGCCGGATGCCGGCCAGCGGGGCGCGCAGGTTGCGTTCCACGTCGACGGCGAGCGCCTTGAGCGGGCTGACGTAGAGCACCCGGCAGCGCTGCCGCGGCTCGGCGGGCGGCGGCTCCTTGGCCAGCCGGTCCAGCGACCAGAGGAACGCGGCCAGGGTCTTGCCGGAGCCGGTCGGGGCCACGACCAGGGCGTTGCGCCCGGCCGCGACCGACCGCCACGCGCCGGCCTGGGCGGCGGTGGGTTGCGCGAAGGCGGCGGTGAACCACTCGCGGGTCGCCGCGCCGAAATCCGCCAGCACCGTCGCGTCCCCGCCGGTCACCTCGTCCGCCACGCCTTCCATCCTGCCTCGCCGATGTGACATTCGGCCCGCGCGGGACGCTGTTCTGTCCGGGTCAGACGCTTACGTGTCGGATGCGACTTTGCATCCGTTAAGTCTTACTTAACTGCTTGCTTGTGGGGTGCAACGTAAAGTAACTTCACTCGCAACGCAGCGTGGGGAGGGCTGGGATGACCGTCGAGGAGCGAGGCTCCGGGCCCGGGACCGACGTGTTGATCCGCAAGGTCGACAGCCATCTCGCCGCGCTCCGCGCCGGGCTGCACGCCCCCGAGCTGGAGCTCGCCGAGGAGCTCGCCCGGTGCCTGCGCGAGCTGGTCGTCGCCACCGCCCACTCCAGCGCCGCCGACCGGGGTCTGGTCCGCGCGGCCGTGCACTACTTCGTGCTGCGCCGGGAGAGCCGCGGCAAGCTGCTGCCGGTGCGCTCCCTGGCCGCCGCGCAGCGGGTGGTCAACAAGGCCGTCCGCCAGCTCGGCCGCCCGGACCTGCTGGTGGAGACCCGCCGGGATCGCCCCGCCCGCGAGCCGGCCGTGCCCGCCGGCGACCCCGCCCTCCGCTGACCGCCCGTCCGCCTGGCCCACCGCTCGACGCCCGGCACCGTTGACCAAGAAGTTTGCGTCGCCCTGGGCCTGGATCCTGGCCCAAACCTCTTGATCAACTAGGCGTACCGATCCTGGGCGTGATTTCTGCTGGGCGGGTTGTTTCGGCGTCACGGAGGGCTTGGGTGGTGACCCGGGAGGCGAGCAGGAGCGCGGCGAGCACGAGCCCGACGGCTGCGGCGATGAAGGGGGCGCGGATCCCCAGGCTGCGTCCGAGCAAGCCGCCGGCGAGGGCTCCGAGGGGGATGACACCCAGGACGACCAGGCGGTAGGCGGCGGTGACGCGGCCGAGGAGTTCGTCGGGGACTGCGGCCTGGCGCAGGGTGCTGACGACGATCTGGTTCAGCGAGGCGGCAACGGCAGCGCAGAACATGCCGGCAAGGGCGAGCGGTGTGTGGTGACCCAGGCCGAGGATGGCGTAGCTGGCGGCCGGGACGAGGGCGGCGAGCCAGGTGGTGGGGCCACCGCCGATGCGGGGCACGATGTGCTCGGCGAGCAGTGACCCGGCGATCGCACCGGCGGCGGGAACGGCGACGAACAGGCCGTAGCGCGACATGGGCATTTGGTACGGACCGGTGACCAGCAGAACGAGCAACCCGCCGGTGACCGAGCCGAAGAAGTTGATCGCCGCCGAGATGAACGCGACTCGGCGCAGCAGGTCGTGCCGCCAGAAGTGGGCCCATCCGGAGCGGATGTCCTGAGTGACGGTGGTCGGGGTCGAACGGCGGCGCTCCTGCTCCTCGCTGGTGGGGCGCAGCGCGGGCAGCAGCAGAGCGGCCAGGCCGGCGAGGGCGAACGCGGCCGCGCCGGTGTAGAAGGCCGCTGATGCTGCCAGGGCGAACAACGCCGCCCCGGCCGGCGGACCGATGAAGGTGTTGATGACGGACTGGGTCGCGAACAACCGGCCGTTGGCGCGCTCGAGCTGCTCGCGTGGCAGGAGACGGGGCGGGATGGCCAGGGCGGCGTTGTCGACCATCGTCTCGGCGCAACCGGCCAGGAACACTGCGGCGTAGAGCAGTGCGACGTGGCGCCATCCGTTCGCCAGGGCCACGGCGAGCAGCGCGAACCCGGCCGCCCGCAGCCAGTTGCCAGCGGTGAGTATCCGACGTCGGTCCACCCGGTCGGCCAGCGCGCCGGCCGGAAGGGTTGCGATCAGCCAGGGCAGGAACTGCACCACCGTCATGCCCGCCACCACGAGCGGGTCACGGCTCAGCGTGGCGACGAGCAGCGGCGCCGCGGCCTGCAGCAGCCCGTCAGCGAGGTTTGAGGACGCTTGGGACGCCCACAGTGCCCTGAACGATCTGCGTGGGGCGGCGACAGGCACGAGCAGTCTCCTGGTGGTGTTCTCATGGGTGATTGGCTGATTGGGGGTGAGCATGCCAGTAGGGGAGCCTCACATGCAACAATGCTTTTAACCATGAGAGGAGCTGATGGTGAGGTTCGGCCACATCGCGGGCGACCGCATGCTCGACCTGGTGAACACCGTTGCCTGGCGCCTCGGCGGGGGCGAACGCACGGAGAAGCTGAAGACCTTCTCCGACGTCGTCGACTGGTGCCGCGAGTCCGACCTGATCAGCGGAGACGAGGCCGTGGCCCTGCGCGACCTCGCCCGCCAGGACGACGCCCGGGCCGAGCGGGAACGGCAACAGGTCATCGAAGCGCGCGAGAGGGTCTACGCAGCTCTCTTCGAGGATGACCCCGAAGCCGCCGCAGACCTCGCGGGCATGTACCGGGCGGCGATCGCCGCAGCCGACCTGGTCCGCACCGGCGACCGCTGGCAGTGGCGAGACCGGGAAACCGACCTCCGCCTGCCCCGCAATCGCATCGTCCGCGGGCTCGTGGCTCTCACCCAGCGCGACGACCTCGACCGCCTCCACCAGTGCGAAGACGCCAAGTGCGGCTGGGTTTATCTCGACACATCACCACGGCGGAACCGCCGCTGGTGCAACACGAAGGACTGTGGCGACCGCAACCGCGCCCGCGCCTACTACGCCCGACAGAAGGCGAAGAGTCACCTGCCCTGATTCATCCACCGCCGGTGATCGTGGACTCACGACGCCGAGACTCAATCAACGTCCCCAGCCAGTACCCAACCGGGCGAGGGTCCGGTCAGGCGGGCCGGGGCAGGTGGCCGGGGTGGGGTGGTTTTCCGGAAAACCGCCCGAGTGGGTGCTGCTGTGACGTCTGATCGGTCGTGGCCGCAGTGTGCCGACGCGCGCTGCCACCTCGACCTGGAGTGCGCGTGCTCGTCCTGCTCATCCTGCACCTGCTGGCGGCACTGCTCGCGCCGCTGCTGGTGCGGTGGTGGGGTCCGCGCGCCTGCTACCCGCTCGCCCTCGCCCCGGCCGCCGCCTTCGGCTGGGCCGTCGCGCACACCGGGGCGGTCCGCGACGGCGGCGCGCTGGTCGAGACGTACCCGTGGATCGCGGAGCTGCAGCTCGACGTGGCGCTGCGGGTCACCACCCTGTCCTGGCTGATGCTGCTGCTGGTCGGCGGCGTCGGCGCGCTGGTGCTGATCTACTCCGCCCGCTACTTCCACGCCGGCTCCGCGGGGCTGGCCCGGTTCGCCGCCGTCATGGTCGCCTTCGCCGGGGCGATGGTCGGCCTGGTCGTCTCCGACGACCTGCTGCTGCTCTACGTCTTCTGGGAACTCACCACGGTCTTCTCCTACCTGCTGATCGGGCACAGCACCGAGCGGCGGTCCAGCCGCTGGGCGGCCGCCCAGGCGCTGATCGTCACCACGCTGGGCGGACTGGCCATGCTGGTCGGCTTCCTGCTGCTCGGCCGGCACGCCGGCGGCTACCGCTGGTCCCTGATCACGTCCGTGCCGCTGCCCGGCGGCGGGTACCTCGTCACGGCCGTGCTGCTCATCCTCGTCGGGGCGCTCGCCAAGTCCGCCGTGTTCCCGTTCAGCTCCTGGCTGCCGGTGGCCATGGCGGCGCCCACACCGGTTAGCGCGTACCTGCACGCGGCGGCGATGGTGAAGGCCGGAGTGTTCCTGATCGCGCTGCTCGGCCCGGCGCTCGCCCCGACCGGCCCGTGGCGGCCGGTCACCGTGGTCGCCGGGCTGGTCACCCTGGTCGCCGGAGGCTGGGCGGCGCTGCGGCAGGACGACCTCAAGCTGCTGCTGGCGTACGGGACGGTCAGCCAGCTCGGCCTGCTCACCGTGGCGCTCGGCGCGGGCACCCCCGAGGCGGCGCTGGCCGGCACGGCGATGCTGCTGGCACACGCGCTGTTCAAGGCGGGACTGTTCCTCGTCGTGGGCATCCTCGACCACAGCGCGGGCGGCCGGGACCTGCGCGAACTGTCGGGGGTGGGACGCAGCGCGCCGATGCTCGCCGGGATCGCCGCGCTGGCCGCCGCCTCGATGGCCGGCGTGCCGCCGCTGCTCGGCTTCGTCGCCAAGGAGGCCGTCCTCACCGCGTTCACCGGCCAGCCGCTGGTGCTCGCCGGGCTGGTCGCGGGCAGCGCGCTGACCGCCGCGTACAGCATCCGCTTCCTGTGGGGGGCCTTCGCCGCCCGGCGCGGCGTCCCGGACACCGAGCTGGAGCGGCCCCCCGCCGCGATGCTCGTACCGCCGGCCCTGCTCGCCGTGGCCGGGCTCGCCGCCGGGCCGGCGGCCGGCGGGGTCGGCGCGCTGCTCCACCCGTACGCCGCGCGCTTCGGCCCGGCGGAGGAGCACCTGGCGCTCTGGCACGGACCGACCGTCGCGCTGGGCCTCTCCGCCGTCGCCATCGGCGGCGGGGTGGTGCTGCACCTGGTCCGCGGCCGGCTGGCGCCCGCGCTGGCCCGGCTGCGCTTCCCGGTCGGCGGCAACCAGGGGTACGAGTGGATCACCCACCGGTTTGACCGGCTCGCCATCGAGGTCACCAGCGCCACCCAGCGCGGCTCCCTGCCGCAGTACCTCGGCACCGTGCTGCTCGCCCTGGTGCTGGTGCCCGGCACGGCGATGCTGGTCACCCGGCCCTGGCGGAACGACGTCGTCGGCTGGGCCAACCCCGCCCAGCTCGTGGTCTGCGCGGTGATCGCGGTCGCGGCAGTGCTCGCGGTCGGCGCCCGGCGGCGGCTCACCGCCATGCTGCTGGTCGGCGTCACCGGCTACGGCACGGCGATGATGTTCGTCCTCTACGGCGCACCCGACCTGGCGCTCACCCAGTTCCTGGTGGAGACGGCCACCATCGCGGTGTTCGTGCTGGTGTTGCGGCGGCTGCCGGAACGCTTCTCGGCCCGCCCGCTGCGGCGCAGCCGCTGGGTACGCCGGGGGATCGGGGCGGCCGCCGGGCTGGTGATGGCGGGCCTCGCCCTCGCCGCCGCCGGGGCCCGGCGGGCACCGTCGATCTCACTGGCCTTCCCGCACCTGGCGGTCACCGAGGGCCACGGCCGCAACGTGGTCAACGTGACCCTGGTGGACATCCGGGCCTGGGACACCATGGGCGAGATCTCGGTGCTGGTGGTGACCGCGACGGGGGTGGCCAGCCTGATCTTCGAGCGGTCCCGCACCGGGCCCCGGCCGCGCCGCCCCCGCCCGTCCGCGCCCCGGCGGGACCGGCGCACCGTCTGGCTGCGCGGCGGGGCCACCCTGCATGAGCGCCGCCGGTCGATCGTCTTCGAGGTGGTCACCCGGCTGATCTTCCACACCGTGGTGCTGTTCTCCCTGTTCCTGCTCTTCTCCGGGCACAACGCCCCCGGCGGCGGCTTCGCGGGCGGGCTGGTCGCCAGCCTCGCGCTGGCCCTCCGCTACCTGGCCGGCGGCCGGTACGAGCTGGCCGAGGCCGCCCCGATCGGAGCCGGCACCGTGCTCGGCGCTGGACTGGCCGTGTCAGTCGGCGGCGGCGTGCTCTCGCTGCTGGTCACCGGCGCCGTGCTGCACAGCGTCAAGGTGAACCTCTGGCTCCCCGTGGTCGGCCACGTCCACCTGGTCACGTCGCTCTTCTTCGACATCGGCGTCTACCTGATCGTGGTCGGCCTGGTGCTGGACATCCTGCGCAGCCTCGGCGCCGAGGTGGACCGGCACATCGAGGCCGCCGGCGAGTCCACCCCGGGGCTGGCCGTCCAGCGGGACGGGGAGCGGCCATGACGGACGCCGGGGCGGGGCCGACCCTGGTGCTGGTGGTCGCCGTCGGAGTGCTCGTCGCGACCGGCGTCACGCTGCTGCTGGAGCGGAGCCTGACCCGGATCCTGCTCGGCGTCATCCTGCTCGGCAACGGGGTGAACCTGCTGATCCTGCTCGGCGGCCGGCCCGGCGGCCCGCCCCTGATCGGCGCCGGGCCGACCGGACGGATGAGCGACGCCCTGCCGCAGGCCATGGTGCTCACCGCCGTGGTGATCACGTTCGGGCTGACCGCGTTCCTGCTCGCCGTCGCCTACCGGAGCTGGTACCTCAGCGGCGACGACGAGGTGCAGGACGACCTGGAGGACCGGCAGATCGTCCGGCTCGCCGAGCGCGACGAGGTGTCCACCGCGGACCTCGGCGGCGAGGGGCCGAACAATGACCCGGAGCAGGTGGACCCGGGGCCGGCGCTGCGCCGGCTGCGCCGCCGCGGGGAAGAGTCGTGACGTCCGCCCTGGTGCCGCTGCCGGTGGTGGTGCCGCTGCTCGGCGCCGCGCTCACCCTGATCCTGGCCAACCGGCCCCGCTGGCAGCGGACCGTCAGCGTGCTCGGCCTCGTCACCACCCTGGCGGTCGCCGTGGTGCTGCTCGTCGAGGCGTACCGGCACGGGCCGGTGGTGGTCCGGGTCGGCGACTGGCCCCCGCCGGTCGGCATCGTGCTGGTCGCCGACCAGTTGGCCGCGCTGATGCTGGTGGTCTCCTCGGCGGTGACCCTCTGCGTGCTGCTCTACTCGATCGGCCAGGGGCGCGGGGAGACCACCGAGGCCGCCCCGGTGAACATCTACCACCCCACCTACCTGGTGTTGACCGCCGGCGTGACCAACGCGTTCCTCGCCGGGGACCTGTTCAACCTCTTCGTCGGCTTCGAGATCCTGCTGGCCGCCAGCTTCGTGCTGATCACCCTCGGCGGCACGGAGACCCGCATCCGGACCGGCGCGACGTACGTGGTGGTCAGCATCCTCTCCTCGATGATCTTCCTGGCCGCCGTGGGACTGGTGTACGCGGCCACGGGCACCGTCAACATGGCCCAGCTCGCCGGGCGGCTGGACGCCCTGCCGGCCGGCGTACGCCTGGCGTTGCAGCTGATCCTGCTGCTCGCGTTCGGCATCAAGGCGGCGGTCTTCCCGGTCTCCGCCTGGCTGCCGGACAGCTACCCGACCGCGCCGGCCCCGGTGACCGCGGTCTTCGCCGGCCTGCTCACCAAGGTCGGCGTGTACGCGATCATCCGCACCGAGACCCTGCTCTTCCCCGGCGGTCAGGTCTCCGGCCTGCTCATGGTGGTGGCCGGGCTGACCATGGTGGTCGGCATCCTCGGCGCGGTCGCCCAGTCCGACATGAAGCGGCTCTTCTCCTTCACCCTGCTCAGCCACATCGGCTACATGATCTACGGGGTGGGGCTGACCACCGTCGCCGGGCTCACCGGGGCGATCTTCTACGTGGTGCACCACATCACCATCCAGACCACCCTCTTCCTGGTCGCCGGCCTGGTCGAGGAGCGGGCCGGCAGCACCGACCTGCGCCGGCTGGGCGGGCTGGCCCGGGTCGCCCCGCTGCTCGGCGTGCTCTTCTTCGTCCCGGCGATGAACCTGGCCGGCATCCCGCCGTTCTCCGGCTTCCTCGGCAAGCTCGGCCTGCTCCAGGCCGGCGTGGCGGCCGGCGGGGTGCTGCCCGGGGTGCTGGTCGCCGCGGGGACGGTGACCAGCCTGCTCACCCTCTACGCCGCCTCCCGGGTGTGGAACATCGCGTTCTGGCGGGCGCCCCGGCTGGCCACCTCCACCCCGGCCGTCCGGCTGCCCGCGCTGATGGTCGGCGCCACCGCCGCTCTGGTGGCGCTCGGCGTAGCGCTCACCCTGGCCGCCGGGCCGCTGTTCCGGGTCACCGCGGACGCCGCCGGCGACCTGCGGCAACGCACCCCGTACGTCCGGGCCGTGCTGCCGGCGGGCGCCCCGTGACCGGCGACCCGCCCCCCGGACCCCAAGGCCGCGACGGGCGCCCGGCGGAGGGCACGCCGCCGGGCGACCACGGCCCCGCGGCGCCGGCCATCGGGCGCGGCGGGCGGCGCCGCGACCAGGCCGTCGCGCTCGGCTGGCTGGTGGCGATCTGGCTGCTGCTCTGGGGGGATCTCTCCTGGGGCAACCTGCTCGGCGGGATCCTCGTTGGCGCGGCCGTGCTGATGTTCTTCCCGCTCCCGCCGGTCACCTTCGGCGGTCGGCTCCGGCCCGGCGCGCTGCTGGTCCTCGCGGTCACCTTCGTCGGCGAGCTGGTCAGCGCCAGCGTGCACGTCGCCGCCATCGCGGTCCGCCCCGGCTACCGGCCGCGCGGCGCGATCATCGCGGTGCCGCTGCGGATCCGCACCGACCTCAACCTGGCGCTCACCGCCGAGCTGATCTCCCTGGTCCCGGGCACCCTGATCCTCGAGGTGGACCGCGACCACGGCGTCCTCTACGTGCACGTCCTCGACGTCCGCGGCCCCGAGGACCTGACCGGCAGCCGGGAGCGCGTCCTCGCCGTCGAGCGGCGCGTCGTCCGCGCGGTCGGCTCCCCCCAGGAAGTACGCCAGCTCACCGTCGAACCTGTCGACAGGAGGACCAGTCCGTGATCGCCTTCCTCGCCGTCGCGCTGACCGTGCTGATCTCGGTCACCGCGCTGCTCGCCCTGGCCCGCATCTACCGCGGACCGTCGCTGCTCGACCGGGTCGTCGCCGCCGACCTGCTGCTCTCCACCATGCTGGCCGCGGTGGCCGTGGAGGCGGCGATCAACCGGCACGCCACCACGCTGCCCGTCCTGGTGGTGCTCTCGCTGCTCGGCTTCGTCGGGTCGGTCTCGCTGGTCCGGTTCGCCGTCCGCGAGGTGGCCTGATGGCTGCCGTCGCCGACTGGCTCGGCGCCGCCTTCCTGCTGGCCGGGGCGCTGCTCGGGCTGGCCGCCGGGATCGGCGTGCTGCGCTTCCCCGACGTGCTCGACCGGATGCACGCCGCCACCAAACCGCAGGTCCTCGGCGTGCTGCTGCTGCTCGCCGGGGTGGCGTTGCGCCTGCGTACGCCGGCCGACCTGGGGATGATCGGACTGGTCGCGGTCTTCCAACTGGCCACCGCGCCGGTCGCCGCGCAGATGATCGGGCGGGCCGCGTACCGGTCGGGCCGGGTCGACCGGGCCCTGCTCGACGCCGACGAGCTGGCTGGCCGGTGAACCGGACACGACGACCCTGGCCGGCCGGTGAACCGGACGCCGGGGAGCTTCCCGGCACCCTCAGCGGACGTACAGCCGGCGCCGATAAAATGGCCGCATGATCGACTCCTCTGCCCAGGAGGGCAGCAGTAGCCAGCCGGGTCATGCCCGGCAATCCCCAGTCCCGACGGCCCCGGGAGCCCTGAGCGTCCCGTGCTGATCCTCGTCGGACTCGTTCTCATCATCGTGCTCACCGCCGCCACCGGTTACTTCGTGGCCCAGGAGTTCGGCTACGTCGCCGTGGACCGGGGCAAGCTCAAGCAGCTCGCCGACGGCGGCGACCAGGCCGCCGCCCGGGCCCTGGAGGTGACCGGACGGCTGTCGTTCATGCTGTCCGGCGCCCAGCTCGGCATCACCGTGACCGCCCTGCTGGTCGGTTACGCCGCCGAGCCGTACCTGGGTGCCGGGCTGGCCGACCTGCTCGGCGTCGCCGGCCTCTCCACGTCGGTCGCGCTGCCGCTGTCGGTGGCGCTCGCCCTGATCATCGCCACCGTGGTGCAGATGGTCCTCGGTGAGCTGGCCCCGAAGAACCTGGCCATCGCCCGAGCCGAGCCGCTCGCCCGGGCCCTGGCCCGGTCCACCCTGATCTACCTCAAGCTGGCCGGACCGGTCATCACGCTCTTCGACCGGGCCGCCGTACGACTGCTGCGCCGGGTCGGCATCGAGCCGATCGAGGAGCTGCCCAGCGGCGCCACCCCGGAGGACCTGGAGCAGATCATCGCCGAGTCCCGGGAGGAGGGGCACCTCGACGCCGCGATGTCCGACCTGCTCGACCGGGGCCTCGACTTCCGCGAGCTGACCGCCGGGGAGGCCATGGTTCCCCGGGTCGACGTGCACACCGTACGGGCCGACGAGCCGGTCAGCCGGGTCGTCGAGCTGCTGGACACCGGCCACTCCCGGTTCCCGGTCCGGGGCGCCGAGGGCGTCGACGACCTGGTCGGCGTGGTCGGCATCGCCGACGTGCTGGGGGTGCCGCCGGCCGAGCGGGCCACCACCCGGGTCGAGGCGGTGGCCACACCCCCGCTGCTGGTGCCGGAGACGCTGCCGTTACCGACGGTGCTGGACCGGCTCCGGGTCGGGCACCGGCAGCTCGCCTGCGTGGTCGACGAGTACGGCGGCTTCGCCGGCGTGATCACGCTGGAGGACATCGCCGAGGAGCTGGTCGGGCCGATCCGCGACGAGGACGACCCGCCGGAGCGGGCCCCGGCGCGGCAGGACGACGGCTCCTGGGTGGTGCCCGCCCGCTGGCGGATCGACGAGGTCGCCGACAGCACCGGCATCGCGCTGCCCGAGGCACCCGAGTACGACACGCTCTCCGGGCTGGTCATGCGGGAGCTGGGCCGGGTGCCCGAGGTCGGCGACCGGCTGGAGATCAGCCTCGCCGTCGACGGCGAGCTGCCCGACGTCGAGCCTCGCGCCCTGGTCGAGGTGCTGGCCGTGGACCGGCACGTCGCCGACTCCGTCCGGCTCCGGATGGCCGTCGCCGAGCGCGGGGAGGAGGCGGCATGAGCGAGCGGAGCGAGCGAATCGTGGGGTTCGGTGCTCATGGCGACGCCGAGCGCGGGGAGGTGGCGGCATGACCCCGGGGTTCGCGCTGTTCTTCTCCGTGGTGCTGCTGGCGCTCAACGGCTTCTTCGTGGCCGCCGAGTTCGCCCTGGTCGCGGCCAAGCGCTACCGCTTGGAGCAGATGGCGGCCGGCGGCGGCCGGGCGGCCCGCGCGGCGCTGGACGGCGTCCGCGAGCTGAGCCTGATGCTGGCCGGCGCCCAGCTCGGCATCACCCTGTGCACCCTGGGTCTCGGTGCCCTCGCCGAACCCGCGATCGAGCGCCTGATCAGCCCGCTGCTGCACGCGGTGGGGCTGCCGCTGGCGGCCAGCCACCTGGTGGCGCTGCTCTTCGCGCTCGCCCTGGTGACCTTCCTGCACCTGGTGGTCGGCGAGATGGCCCCGAAGTCGTGGGCGATCACCGACGCGGAGCGCTCGGCCACGCTGTTGGCGCTGCCGTTCCGGGCCTTCGCGCGGGTGGCCCGCCCGGTGCTCTCCGCGCTGAACGCGCTGGCCAACGCGGTCCTGCGGCTGGTCGGCGTACGCCAGCAGGACCAGCTCGCCCAGGTGCACGGCCCGGACGAGCTGCGCATCCTGCTGGAGCAGTCCCGCGAGCACGGGCTGCTCGGCGCCGAGCAGCACCAGATGCTGACCAGCATGCTGGAGCTGCAGGGCACCACGGTGGCGCAGGTGATGGAGCCGTTCGACCGGATCGTCACGGTACGCCGGGAGGACACCGCCGAGCGGATCGAGCACGTCTCCCGGGACAGCGGCCGGTCGCGGCTGGCCGTGGTCGACGCCGGGGGCGAGGTGTGCGGCCTCGTGCACGTCCGCGAGGCGGTCCGGGCAGTCACCACGGGCCGGCCGGCGACCGCCGGTGAGCTGATGACCCCGGCGTTCACGCTGCCCGCCGGGGCGTCGGTCACCGAGGCGGTGGCGGCCATGCGGGGCCGGCAGGCCCAGTTGGCGCTGGTCCGCAACGGTGGCGGCCCGACCCGGCCGCTCGGCTTCGTCGCCTTGGAGGACCTGCTGGAGGAGGTCATCGGCGAGTTCGACGACGAGACCGACCCGGTGCCCCGGGGCCGCCGCCTACGCTGACCGTCCCGTCCCAACCCTTCCGGCCGCCGGGTCCCTCGGACCCGGCGGCCGACCCATCTCCGGACCCCACGGCGGCTCCACATCGCCGAAGTGGCGGTGTCCGGCCGCCGACCCGTCTCCGGACCCCATGGCGGCTCCACATCGCCGAAGTGGCGGTATCTGGCCGCCCGGACACCCCCACGTCGCCGACCTGGCGAGGGACGCCGGCCGGCGGGGGACCCGGCCAGCGAGTCCCGGACGGGCGGGGCCCGGGCGGCGCGGGCCCGGCGGCGCGGGCCGGGCTGGCCAGGTGGGTCAGGCAGGAGTGCCCGCCCGGCGAGCGGGAATGCCGGCGGCATGCGGCTGACCGGGGTGTCGTCGGAGTCCGTCTGGACCGGGCTCTCGGTGAGCACCACCGTGACCAATCCCAGCACCCGACCGGGGCTGCGGCTACCCGGCCGGGTGACCCTCACCGCCGGGGGCGAGGACGTGCCGGTCCGGCACGTCCGGCTCGGGCTGGTCGCCCAGCTCGAACCGGAGGATCCGGACGCGCCGCGCCGGTTGGTGCAGTACCACGAGGTGCCGGTCGCCGGCCGGTTCGTGGTGCCGGCCGGGCGGCGGCGGGCGGTGGATTTCGCCTTCCCGCTGCCCTGGGAGAGCCCGGTGACCATGTTCGGCGGGGTCCCGCTGATGAGCCTGCGCACCGGGCTGCGTACCGAGGTGTCCGTCGATCCGGACCTGGACCAGGGCGCCATGGTGCCGGTCTTCATCCACCCGCTCCCCGTCCAGCAGGGCGTCCTGTCCGCGCTGGACACCCTCGGATTCGTGATGCGGCAGGCGGGCCTCCAGCACGGCCGGCTGCCCGGCGTGGAGCAGAAGCTGCCGTTCTACGAGCGGCTGGGCTACTGGGCGGCGCCGCTGTACGCCGGCCCGATCACCGAGCTGGAAGTGATCTTCGTGACCAACGGGGCGGGGCTGGAGGTGCTGCTCTGGATGGACCGGCGGCTCTCCCTGGCCGGAGTCACCCACCAGAGCATCAGCCGGTTCCGGGTCTGGCACGCCGGGGCCGGGCAACGGGACTGGGTGGCCACCGTGGACGGCTGGCTGCGGCACGCGATCGACCGGCACGCCGCGGCCGCCGCGCACGCCGACTGGTCCGCCATGATCCGGGAGTCCGCGCACGTCAGCCGCCACCCGGATGAGCCGGTCCAGCCGGGCTTCGGCCTGCAGGGCACGGCCGGCGGGGGCGGCGGCATCGGCGGTGGTGGCGGCGACGGCACCTGACCCGCCCCCGTGCCGGGCCGGTACCGCCGCGCGTCGACAAGTTAAGGGGGGCCCTGCTATACGCCAGGCGTCAACCGGGGACCCTTCCTTACACCGATGCGGTGGCGAGCTTGATGCTGAAGCCGAGGAAGAGAGCGGCCACGGCGGTGGTGCCGCCGGCGGCCAGCCGCCGGCGCCGCTGGAACTGGGCGGCCAGGAAGGTGCCCGCGAAGATCAGCGCGGTCAGGTAGAGCGCGCTGGTCACCTGGGCGATCAGCCCGAGCAGCACGAACGACAGCGCCGGCCAGGCGTACCCGGGGTCGACGAACTGGATGAAGAAGGAGATGAAGAAGAGGATCGCCTTCGGGTTGAGCAGGCTGATCACCAGCGCCTTCCGGAACGGGCTGCGCAGCGCGGCCGGCTCCGCCGCGTCGATCAGGCGCGGCGTCGCCGGGTCGTTGCGGTCGCGCCAGCGCCGCCAGGCGCCACGCAGCATGGTCAACCCCACGTAACCCAGGTACGCGGCGCCGGCGTACTTGATCACCAGGAAGAGTGGCGGGTACGCCTTGAGCAGCGACGCCACCCCGGCCGCGGAGAGGAACATCAGCACCGAGTCGCCGAGGAACACCCCGCCGGCGGCCCGGTAGCCGGCCCGCACCCCGCGCCGCGCGGCGGTGGAGAGCACGAAGAGCGAGTTCGGCCCGGGGAGCAGCACGATCGCCACGGTCCCCAGCACGTACGTCCAGATGTCGGTGATGCCCAGCACGCCGGACATCATGACGCCACCGGTGCCGCGGGGCGAAGCCTTTCCCGCAGCCTGGCCTGTGCGTTGGGCCACTCCGCGGCGAGCATCGAGTAGAGCGCGGAGTCCCGCCAGGTGCCGTCGGAGCGCCGGCGGTTGGACCGCAGCGTCCCCTCCCGGGTGGCGCCGAGCCGCTCGATGGCCCGCTGCGAGCGCTCGTTGAGGGTGCTGGTCTGCCAGGTGACCCGGATCGCGTCCAGTTCCTCGAAGGCCCGGGTGAGCAGCAGCAGCTTGGCCTCGGTGTTGATCCCGGTGCGCCACCACGGGCGGCCGAGCTGGGTGAAGCCGATCTCCGCCGTGCGCAGGTCCGCGTCCGGGTGGTAGTACGAGGTGGTGCCGACCACCGCCCCGGTGGCGGCGCACCGCTGCACCCAGGGCGTCCGGACGCCCCGCCGGTTCGCGTCCAGCGCGGCGCGGATCTGGCCGGCTGTCTCGTCCACGTTGCGCGGCCGCGGGCTGCCGACGTACCGCCACACCTCCTCGTCGTCGAGGGCGGCGTACAGCTCCTCGGCGTGGGACAGGTCGAGCGGTTCCAGCACCACGTGCTCGCCGCGCAGGACGACCGGCTCCAGCCAGGCCGAGCGGGCCGGCCGCAGGTACGCCGGCACCGGCGCGGTGACCCCGGCGGCCGGCTCGGGCACGCCGGCGGTGAGCCGCAGCGGCACCACCCCGGCCCAGTACGGCAGGTCGAGGTCGGCGGGATCGTCGTTGGCCCCGGCGGCCCGGGCGCGCACCGACACCTCGCGCAGCGGCACGGCCAGCACGGCCGTCTCCGCCAATTCGCGCCGGCTCGGCGGGCGGCTGTCGGTGCTGCGGCCGGTGGCCACCTTCTCCACCAGCGCGGTGAGCACCTCGGCCTTCTCCCGCTCGTCGGTCACCAGGCGGGCGGTGCCGTGCACGACCACGGACCGGTAGTTGGCGCTGTGGTTGAACTGGGACCGGGCGAAGACCAACCCGTCGAGCAGGGTCACCGTGACGCAGACCGGCAGCCCGGCATCACCCCGGGCGGCGAGCAGCGGCCGGCTGCCGGTGGAGCCGTGCAGGTAGAGGGTGTCCCCGACGCGGACGTGCAGGGTGGGCAGCACGCGCGGCTCGCGGTCCACGGTGAACCCGAGCGCGCAGTGGTACGCCTCGTCCAGCACGGCGTGCGCGGCGCCCTCGTCGTAGCTCATCCGGTCCCGCATGCGGGTGGCGGTGGTCCGTTCGGTCGGGGGGTACATGCGGCAGTCCCACCTTTATTCTAGTACAATTCCTAAACTGTGGCAGCACATTATCAGATCACCGGGTCGTCGTCGGCGGCCATTTCGGCCAGCGTGGAAACCGGCATCCGCACCGGCGCCCTGGCCCCGGGCGACACCCTGCCGGCCGTCCGCGCCCTCGCCACCGAGCTGGCGGTCAGCCCGGCCACCGTCGCCAAGGCGTACCAGGAGCTGCGGCAGCGCGGCCTGGTGGTCACCGCCGGCCGGCACGGCACCCGGGTCCGCCCCCGCCCACCCGTCGCCACCCGTCGCGCCGGGATGATGCCGGCGCCGCTGCCCGGTGCCCGCAACCTCTCCGCCGGCCAGCCCGACAACCGGCTGCTGCCGCCGCTCGGCCCGCACCTGGCCGCGCTCGCCGCCGAGCTCGGCCCGCCCAGCGGGTACGCGACCACCGCCGTCCTGCCCGAACTGGCCGCCGCGGCCCGCGAGCGGCTGGCCGCCGACGGGGTGCCGGCCGAGGAGATCACCGTCACCGGAGGCGCACTGGACGGCATCGAGCGGCTGCTCGCCGCCCACCTGCGTCCCGGTGACGCGGTCGCGGTCGAGGACCCGGGCTGGGCCAACCTGCTCGATCTGCTCGCCGCGCTCGGGCTGCGCGCCATCGGGGTGCCCGTTGACGACGACGGCCCCACCGAGCCGGGCGTCCGGGCCGCCCTCGCCGCCGGGGCGCGCGCGCTGATCGTGACCAGCCGCGCCCAGAACCCGACCGGCGCCGCCGTCTCCGCCGATCGGGCCGAGGCCCTGCGTACGCTGCTCGCCGGCCGCGCCGACCTGCTGCTGATCGAGGACGACCACGCCGCCGAGCTGGCCCGCGTACCCCTGCACCCGCTCGCCGGGGCGACCTCGGCGTGGGCCTTCGTCCGGTCGGTGAGCAAGCCCTACGGCCCGGACCTGCGGCTCGCGGTGCTCGCCGGCGACGAGGCCACCGTGGCCCGGGTGGCTGGCCGCGCCCGGGTGGGCGCCGGCTGGGTCTCCACCGTGCTGCAACGCCTCGTCCTGACGCTCTGGCGCGACCCGGGCACGGCGGAGCTGGTGCGGCGGGCGGGGGAGAGCTACGAGCGGCGGCGGGATGGGCTGGTCGACGCGCTGGCCGCGCGGAGGCTGGCCGCCCACGGGCGGACCGGGATCAACGTGTGGGTGCCCGTCCCCGACGAGACCGTGGTGGTCACCGCCCTGCGCGACGCCGGCTGGTCGGTGGCCCCCGGCGCGCTGAACCGGATCGCCGCCGCGCCCGGCGTCCGGATCACCGTCAGCCCCCTCGACGAGACCGACCTCGCGCCGCTGGCCGACGCGGTGGTGCGGGCGGTGCGTCCCGCCGGGCCGGCCCCGTTCACCGCCTGATCCCGGCCGCCGTGGCGGAGCGCCCGGGACAGGACCGCCGGCGCAGCAGCCGCGCCCGGACAAACCCGGCGGCATGGCGCGGCCGCGCATGGGTAAAGCGGCGGGGGCAGGCAAGTGACCACGACGCAGTGAGCCCGGCCGGGAGGTGGGTGACGGTGGCGAACAGGTCCCGGAAGGGCGTCTGGATCGGGGTGGCGGTGCTGGTGATCATCCTGGTGATCATCGCGATCGCGCTGGCCTCGCGCGGTGGCGGCGGCGGAGGGGGCGGCTACTGATGCGGGCGGCATCCGGCGTCGAAGACGAAACCGGTATATAAAGTCGGGCATGGCCGAGACCGAGAGCGCGCCCGGAGCGCAGGAGTTCATCCCGCCGCAGGCGGACACCATCGACCAGCTGCGCGCCGCCGCGGCCGGCTGCCAGGGCTGCGAGCTCTACCGGAACGCGTCCCAGACGGTCTTCGGCCGGGGCGACGAGAGCGCCCGGGTGGTCTTCGTCGGCGAGCAGCCCGGCGACATGGAGGACCAGAAGGGCCTGCCCTTCGTCGGCCCGGCCGGGCGGGTGCTGCGCAGCGCGGTGGACGAGGCCGGCATCGACCCGGGCCACATCTACCTGACCAACGCCGTGAAGCACTTCCGGTTCGAGCTGCGCGGAAAACGGCGGATCCACCAGACGCCGGACCGGGTGCACATCACCGCCTGCCGGCCCTGGCTGGTCGCCGAGTTCGCCCGGCTGCGCCCCGAGGTCGTCGTGGTGCTCGGCGCCACGGCCGCCAAGGCGCTGCTCGGGCCGGCGTTCCGGGTAACGAAGCAGCGCGGGGAGCTGCTGCCCTGGCCGGACGCCGCGCAGCGCCCGCAGGACTTCAAGCGGGTGCCGGTGGACCAGGCCGGCAAGGTGGCCGACGCCCCGGAGGCCCAGCTGCTGGCCACCATCCACCCGTCCGCCGTGCTGCGCGCGGACAACCGGGACGTGGCGTACGAGGGTCTGGTCGCGGACCTGAAGGTGGCCGCCCGCGCCCTGGCGTGAGAGAAGGGGCCTGCTCACCCGCCGGCACGTCTGTCAGTGGCGGCTCTGCCACGTGCACAGGCAGACGCGGTTGCCGTCCGGGTCGGCGAGCACCCAGAAGCTCGGCGCCGCCTCGTCGCTGACCAGCGTGCCGCCGGCGGCCAGCGCGGCCTCGATGCGCGACGGCACCTCCGCCGGGTCCACCCATACGTCCGGGTGCCAGCGCTGCCGGGGCTCCTCGCTGCCCGACCGTTGGAACCACACCGTGGGCAGCGCGCCGGCCCGGTCGTGCAGCTCGTCGCCGAGGCCCGGCCCGGAGCGGTGCGCCACGGCCAGCACCGCCTGCCAGAACGGCAGGACGCCGCCGACGGCCGGGGTGTCCAGGGCGAGTTCGAGCCGCGAGACCCCGGTGTGGCCCAGCGGCACGCCGGCGTCGGCGGCGATCGCGGCGATGGCCCGGGCCAGCCGGACGTCCCGGGCGGTCACCCCGCCGACGTCGTGGGACCAGAGCCGCACGTCGACGTGGGTGTAGCGGAGGTCGAGGTCGGGGTGGTGGTCCATCCGCTCGGCCGCCGCGCCGATGGCGTCGACGACCGCCAGCCCGGTGGCGAAGTTCCCGGTGGCGATCCGGGTCTGCAGACCGCCGAGCAGGTACGTCCACCCGTCCAGTCCCTCGTCGGCGATCTGCTGTCCGGTGAGCGTGGTCATCCCGCCATCCTCGCGTACCGGCCCGGTTCGGAGAAGACGACGGCGGTCAGAGGCGGCCGCCGGTGGCCGTGTCCGAGATCCGCTGGGCGAGGTAGATGGGCACCACCGAGGCGACGATCAGCACGGCGGCGACCACGTTGATGACCGGCGCCTGGTTCGGCCGGAACAGGTTGCTGAAGATCCAGATCGGCAGCGTCTGCACGCCCGGGCCGGCCGTGAACGTGGTGACGATGATCTCGTCGAAGGAGAGCCCGAACGCCAGCAGCGCGCCGGCCAGCAGCGCCGAGCGCAGCACCGGGAAGGTGACGTACCGGAAGGTCTGCCAGCCGTCGGCGCCCAGGTCGGCCGAGGCCTCCTGGAGGTTGCCGCCGGACCGGCGCAGCCGGGCCAGCACGTTGTTGTAGACCACCACGACACAGAACGTTGCGTGCCCGACGATCACCGAGAAGAGGCCCTTGCCGATGCCCAGCGGCGCCAGCACCGAGCGGAACGCGCTGTCCAGGGCGATGCCGGTGACGATGCCGGGCAGTGCGATCGGCAGCACGACCAGCAGCGACACCGCCCCCCGGCCGAAAAAGCGGTACCGCTGCACGGCGAAGGCGACCAGCGAGCCGAGCAGCAGCGCGATCGCGGTGGTGCCCAGCCCCGCCTTGACCGACATCCACAGCGCCTCCCGCGCGCCCGCGTTGTCCCAGGCGCGCACCCACCACTCGGTCGTCCAACGGGCCGGTGGCCAGGCGAAGGTGCGGTCGGCGTTGAAGGAGTTGATCAGCACGACGGCCAGCGGCAGGTAGATGAAGGCCAGGCCGAGCGCCATCGCGCCGCGCAGCAGCCAGCGCGCCGACCGGGAGAGCGTCACAATTCCTCCAGAGCGCCGGAACGCCGCACGGCGACCAGGTAGCCGACCATGATCAGGACCGGGATGGTGGCCAGCGCGGCGGCGAACGGCAGGTTGTTCGCCGCCCCGATGTTGGCGTAGACGAGGTTGCCGATGAGCTGCGTCTTGCCGCCGACGATCTGGACGGTGATGTAGTCGCCCAGCGAGAGCGAGAAGGTGAAGATCGAACCGGCGATCACCGACGGGACGATGACCGGCAGCACCACCTTCCGGAACGTCCGGCCCGCCCGGGCCCCGAGGTCCGCCGACGCCTCCAGCAGCGAGTCGGGCAGGCGCTCCAGGCCCGCGTAGATGGGCAGGATCATGTACGGCAACCACAGGTAGGCCAGCACCAGCACGGTGGCGGTCAGCCCGTACCCCGGCCCGCTGCCGGGACCCCCGAGCAGCCAGTCCACCGGCCCGCCGTTGGCCAGCAGCACCCGCCAGGCGTACGCCTTGACCAGGTAGCTGGCCCAGAGCGGGGTGAGGATGGCGACCACCAGCCAGCGCCGGTACCGGGGGCGGGCGACCTTCGCCATGTAGAAGGCCATCGGCAGGGCGACGAGCGCGTCGAGCACGGTCACCGCCGCGGCCGTGCCGACGCTGCGCAGCGCGACCGTCCGGTACACCTCGTCGGTGGCGATGGTGCGGAAGTTGGCCAGGGTCGGCTGCCGGACGACCTCCCCGGTGAAGCCGTTGACAGTCCACAGTGCCGAGACGAACAGCACGGCCAGCGCGCCCAGATAGGCGACCACCAGCCAGAACAGCGGCGCGGCGAGCAGGGCGGCGAGTCGGACCCCGGCGTGCCGGTGCAGCCAGGCCGAGAGCCGGCGGACCGGTCCGCGGGCGGGGTCCGCCGGAACGGCACCCGCGGACCGGTCGATCGTCGAGGTGGCCACCTCAGCCCTTGACGGTGGTCCAGGCCTGGGTCCAGGCCGCGTAGTCCTTGCAGGTCACGTCCTTGCGCCCGTCGAGGCACTGGGCCACCGGGGTGCTCCAGAACCAGACCTTCTCGAAGTACGCCTCGTCCTCGGCGTGGAACGTCGCGCAGTGGTTCTTGTCGACGGTCTGGGCGCAGGCGAGCTTGTTGGCCGGCGCCTCACCGAACCACTCCGCCACCGCGGCGTTGGCCTTCGGCGAGATGATGTGGTCCATCCACCGGTAGGCGCAGTTCGGGTGCTTCGACTTCGCCGAGACCATCCAGGTGTCGGACCAGCCCGTCGCCCCCTCCTCGGGGAGGATGGCCTCGACCGGCGCCTTGTCGGCCTGCGCCAGGTTGGCGATCACCTGCCAGGTGGTGCCCAGCACCGAGTTGCCGGTCTTGAAGGCCTGCACCTCCTTGGTGTAGTCCGACCAGTACTCGCCGATCGTCTCGTTCTGCTTCTTCAGCAGGTCCACGGCCGCGGTGAACTGCTTGTCGTCCAGCGCGTACGGGTTCTTGATGCCCAGGTCCGGCTGGTGCTTCATCAGGTAGAGCGCCGCGTCCGCGAGGTAGATCGGCGAGTCGTACGCGGTGATCTTTCCTTGGTACGGCGAGTTGGCGTCGAACACCGCCCCCCACGACGTCGGGGCCGGCTTGACCACGTCCGTGCGGTACATCAGCAGGTTGGCGCCGCGCCCGTGCGGGATGCCGTAGGCGACCCCGTCCACGGAGTTCCACTGCTTCAGCTTGAGCCCGTCGAAGACGTCCTTGTAGTTGGTGATCAGGTCGGTGTTGACCGGTGCGACGTCCCCGCCGTAGATCAGCCGGAGCGAGGCGTCGCCCGAGGCCGAGACCACGTCGTACTCCCCGGTCTTCATCAGGGTCACCATCTCGTCGGAGGTGCCGGCGACCTTGACGTTGACCTGGCAGCCGGTCTGCTTCTCGAAGTCGGTGACCCAGTCCACCTTGGGGTCGGTCGAGCCGTCCTCCACGTACCCGGCCCAGGCGACGATGTTGACCTGGCCCTCGCCCGCCCCGAGGCTGCTCAGCTTGGGCACGGACGGGGGCTTGATGCCGCCGGGCCCGGATCCGCCGGCGTTCGTGCCGCCGTCGCCGCACCCGGTCAGGGCGAGCAGGCCGACCGCGGCGAGCGCGGTCACAGTTCTACCGGTACGCATGTGCGCTCTCCTTGTCGCGGGGGGTCGGCACCACGGGGTCGGGTACGGCCACGGCGTGCTCGGTGCGCCAGGCCAGGCGGACCGGGGTGCCGCGCAGTGCCGCCACGTCGGCCGAGGAGGTGGTCAGGTTCTGCTGCATCACGACCAGCCGGGCGCCGGCGTCGAGGTCGACCACGAACCGGGTGGTCGCCCCGGCGTAGACGACCTCGGCGATCCGTCCGGTGGCGGAGGTCTCTTCCGCGCTCGCGGCCGGACCGTCGAGCCGGATCTTCTCCGGGCGGACCGAGAAGGTGCCGTCCCGGCCGAGCACGGCCCGCGCCGCGTCGCCACTGAGCAGGTTGGACGTGCCGACGAAGCCGGCGACGAATGGGGTGGCGGGCCGCTCGTAGACCTCGGCGGGGGTGCCCACCTGGGCGATCCGGCCCTCGGTGAAGACCGCCACCCGGTCGCTCATGGTGAGCGCCTCCTCCTGGTCGTGGGTGACGAAGACGAAGGTGATGCCGACCTCCCGCTGCAGCGCCTTCAACTCGACCTGCATCTGCTCGCGCAGCTTTAGGTCCAGCGCGCCGAGCGGCTCGTCGAGCAGGAGCACCTTCGGCCGGACGACCAGGGCGCGGGCCAGGGCGACCCGCTGGCGCTGCCCGCCGGAGAGCGCGGCCGGTCGCCGGTCGCCCAGCCCGTCCAGCCGTACGTCGCGCAGCGCCTCGTCCGCCCGCGCACGCCGTTCGGCCCGGCCCACCTTCCGTACCCGCAGGCCGTACTCGACGTTCTGCCGCACGGTCAGGTGCGGGAACAGCGCGTAGTCCTGGAAGACGGTGTTGACGTCCCGCTCGAACGGGGCGAGCCGGGTGACGTCGCGTCCACTCAGCAGGACCGTCCCGGCGGTCGGCGGCTCGAACCCGGCGATCATCCGGAGCACGGTGGTCTTGCCCGAGCCGGACGGCCCGAGCATGGCGAAGAACTCGCCGTCGGCGATCTCCAGATCGACGCCGGCCACCGCCTCCACCGCGCCGAACGATTTGCGCAGGCCGCGAAGGGCGACCGCGGGGGTAGCGGGCCCGGCTGACATGGGCGCTCCTCAGTCCTACGGTTAACGTCGCGCGAGCGGACCAAGGTCCACGGAAATCGTGCCGTGAGAATAAAGCTGCGACGGATAGCGTCGTCAAGACCTGGCGGCGGGTTCCGTCCGTCGCCGCCCTTCCCGCCCGGCCGGTCGGCGGGCACACTCATCGCCATGGAGCAGCATCTCTACGAGCCCGTGCACGAGGAGTTCCGGGACCTGTGCCGCGAGTTCCTCGCCCGGGAGGCCGTGCCGTACCACGAGCGTTGGGAGGCCGACGGGATCGTGGACCGGGAGGTGTGGCGCAAGGCCGGCGCCGCCGGGCTGCTCGGCATGGACGTCGGCGAGGAGTACGGCGGCGGCGGGCAGCACGACTTCCGGTTCCACGCGGTCCTCGACGAGGAGATCGTCGCGGCGGGGTGTTCCGGTCTCGGGTTCGGCCTGCACAACGATGTGGTGGCTCCGTACCTGACCGAGCTGACCACCGACGACCAGCGCAAGCGCTGGCTGCCGGGCTTCTGCTCCGGCAACCTGGTCACCGCGATCGCGATGAGCGAGCCGGGGGCGGGTTCGGACCTGGCGGGGGTCCGCACCAGCGCCGTCCGGGACGGCGACACGTACGTCCTCAACGGCCAGAAGACGTTCATCACCAACGGAGAAATGGCCGATCTCGTGGTGGTGGTCGCCAAGACGGCGCCCGACCAGGGCGCGCACGGGGTGAGCCTGATCGCGGTGGAGGCCGGCACCCCCGGTTTCAGCCGGGGACGGCGACTGGCCAAGGTGGGCCTGAAGGCCAATGACACCGCCGAACTCTTCTTCGCCGACTGCCGGGTTCCGGTGGAGAACCTGATCGGCACCGAGAACCACGGCTTCTACCACCTGATGGCCAACCTGCCCCGGGAGCGGCTGAGCATCGCCGTCGCGGCGGTGGCGGCGGCCGAGAAACTGCTCGCGCTCACCCTTGACTACGCCCGCTCGCGGGAGGCGTTCGGCCGGCCGATCGGGAAGTTCCAGCACAACCGGTTCCTCCTGGCCGAGCTGGACACCGAGGTCACCATCGCGCGGACCTTCGTCAACCACTGCGTCGCCGAGTTCAACGCCGGCCGGCTGTCGGTGACCGACGCGGCGAAGGCCAAGTGGTGGACCACCGAGCTGCAGAATCGGGTGGCCGACCGCTGCCTGCAGCTGCACGGCGGCTACGGGTTCATGCTGGAGTATCCGGTGGCGAAGGCCTGGCTGGACGGCCGGGTGCAGACCATCTACGGCGGCACCACCGAGATCATGAAGGAGATCATCGGCCGTAGTCTCGGCTTGTAGCGAAACCCGGTGCCGGCGGTCCGGTCGGGTGCGGGAGGATGGGTCACCCCTTACCGAGGAGCACCCGAGATGGCCAGTGACCTGACCGCGCCGGCGCTGGCGCGGCCCGATGTCGCGCCGATCCAGCGGCGCACGCTGCGGCTGCTCTTCGTCACCCAGATCATCGGCGGGATCGGCGTCACCATCGGGGTCGCGGTCGGGGCGCTGCTCGCCGCCCGGATCGCCGGCACCGCCGTGGCGGGCCTGGCGCAGAGCGCGGCCGTGGTCGGTGGGGCCCTGCTCGCCGTCCCGGTGACCCGGATCATGACCGGGCACGGCCGGCGGCCGGGCCTGGTGCTGGCGTACCTGGCCGGGGCGGCCGGAGGTGTGCTGGTGGTGCTCGCCGCGGTCACCCGCTGGGTGCCGCTGCTCTTCCTCGGCATGCTGCTCTTCGGCGGCGGCACCGCGGCCAACCTTCAGGCGCGCTACACGGCGGTGGATCTCGCCGAGCCGGCCCGCCGGGGGCGGCAGCTCTCGTTGATCGTCTGGGCCACCACCATCGGCGCGGTGGCGGCGCCCAACTTCGCCGCGCTCGCCGACCGGACCACCGGCGGGTGGGGACTGCCGCCGCTGGCCGGCCCGTTCGCGTTCAGCGCCGCGGCGTTCGTGCTCACCGCCGGCGTACTGGCGGCTCTGCTGCGGCCCGACCCGCTGCTCACCGCCCGCCGGCTGGCGGCCGCCGACGACCCGGTGGCCGAGGTGGTCGCGGCGCCGGCCCCCGACGGCTCCGGGTCGCCGCGCGGCGTCAGACGCGCCGAGCCGGAGTTGTCGCCGGCCCGGCGCGCCGCGGGCATGCGCGCCGCCTGGCGGGTGGTACGCGAGCGACCCGCCGCCCGCCTGGGCATCGCGGCCGTGGCGATGGGCCACCTGGTGATGGTCGCCGTGATGTCGATGACCCCGGTACGCCTCGGCGAGTTCCACGACGACGCCGACGTGCTGCGGGTGGTCGGCATCGTGCTGAGCCTGCACATCGCCGGCATGTACGCGTTCTCCCCGGTGGTCGGCTGGCTCACCGACCGGCTCGGCCGGCGCGCGGTGATCCTCGGCGGCATCGGGGTGCTGCTCGCCGCCTGCGCGGTCGCCGGCACGGCCGGGCACCACACGCCGGAACTCTCGCTCGGTCTGGCGCTGCTCGGACTGGGCTGGTCGGGCACCATGGTCGCCGGCTCCACGCTGCTGTCCGAGTCGGTGCCCGCCGACGTGCGGCCGAGCGTCCAGGGCCTGTCCGACCTGACCATGGGGCTGGCCGGGGCCGGCGCCGCGGCGCTGAGCGGGTTTGTCGTGCGGGTGGCCGGTTATCCGGCCCTCACCCTGCTCGCGGCGATCGCGACGGTGCCCCTGGTGGCGCTAGCGTTGCGTCCGGTGCCCGTTGCGGCGCCCGACAAGGAGGAGTGACACGTGCGGCTGACCGACTTCTGGGCGCGGCTGGAGGAGGCGTTCGGGCCGGGCTACGCGGCCAGCATCGCCAGCGACCAGGTGCTGCCCCAGCTTGGCGGGCGGACCATCGACCAGGCCCTGGCCGCGGGTGAGGAGACGCACGTGGTGTGGCGGGCGGTGGTCGCCGCCTATCCCGACCGGGTGCCCGCGCGGCTACGCTGAGCAGCCTTTTTCCCGGGTTGGCGTGTCGCTTGCCCAGTCGTACACCTGTTCGGCTATTGTCCACAGCGGGGTGCTCGTCCACAGCTCGCGGCCCGTCGGCTGGTTTTCTGTCGGACCCAGCGCCTAGCGTGTCCCGCGTGACGCGAAGCTCAGGTAAGACGCCGGCGAAGGCAGGGGTGGCAACGATGGCGGCAGGGCCGGACCGGGAGAAGGCACTCGACCTTGCTCTCGCTCAGATCGACAAGCAGTTCGGCAAGGGTTCGGTGATGCGGCTGGGGGAGCGGCCGGTCGTGCAGACCGCTGTGATCCCGACCAGCTCCATCGCGCTCGACGTCGCGCTCGGCGTGGGCGGCCTGCCCCGCGGCCGCGTCATCGAGATCTACGGCCCGGAGTCCAGCGGTAAGACCACGGTGGCCCTGCACGCGGTGGCCAACGCCCAGCGGGCGGGCGGCATCGCCGCCTTCATCGACGCCGAGCACGCGCTCGACCCGGAATACGCGAAGGCCCTCGGCGTCGACACCGACGCCCTGCTGGTCTCCCAGCCCGACACCGGCGAGCAGGCGCTGGAGATCGCGGACATGCTGGTCCGCTCCGGCGCGCTCGACATCATCGTGATCGACTCGGTCGCCGCCCTGGTGCCGCGCGCCGAGATCGAGGGCGAGATGGGCGACAGCCACGTGGGTCTCCAGGCCCGGCTGATGAGCCAGGCGCTCCGCAAGATCACCGGTGTGCTCAACAACACCGGCACCACGGCGATCTTCATCAACCAGCTCCGCGAGAAGATCGGCGTCATGTTCGGCAGCCCGGAGACCACCACCGGTGGCCGGGCGCTGAAGTTCTACGCCTCGGTCCGGCTCGACGTGCGCCGCATCGAGAGCCTCAAGGACGGCACCGACGTGGTCGGCAACCGCACCCGGGTCAAGGTGGTGAAGAACAAGGTCGCCGCGCCGTTCAAGCAGGCCGAGTTCGACATCATGTACGGCAAGGGCATTTCCCGCGAGGGGTCGCTGATCGACGTCGGCGTGGAGCAGGCGATCATCCGCAAGTCCGGCGCCTGGTACACCTACGACGGCGACCAGCTCGGCCAGGGCAAGGAGAAGGCCCGCGAGTTCCTCCGGGAGAACCCGGACGTGGCCGCCGAGATCGAGAAGAAGATCCTGGAGAAGCTCGGCGTCGGAGTCGGCGTGGGCGACGCCGCCGGTGGCCCGGAGCTGCCGCCGGTCGACTTCTGACCTGACCCGTGGCAGGACGACGCGCTCGTACGGGGCGGGGCTGGGACGCCAGCCCGCCCCGCACGGGTGACGCCACCACACCCCGCCCCCGCCGGAGCCGCCGGGGCCGCGCCGAGGAGACCGATCCGGAGGCCACGCCGGCCCCGCCCCGCGACGAGGCCGAGGTGGCTCGGGAGATCTGCCTGCGGCAGCTCGCGGTCCGGCCGCGTACCCGGGCCGAGCTGGCCGGCGCCCTCACCAAGCGGGGCATCTCCGAGGAGGTCGCCGCCCAGGTCCTCGACCGGTACGACGAGGTCGGCATCATCGACGACGCCGCCTTCGCCCGGGCCTGGGTCACCAGCCGGCACGCCGGCCGTGGGCTGGCTCGCCGGGCGCTCGCCAACGAGCTGCGCCAGCGCGGCGTCGATGGTGAGGTGGCCAGCGAGGCCCTCGGCGAGTTGGACGAGGAGACCGAGGCGGAGACGGCCCGGGCCCTGGTCGAGCGCAAGCTGCGGACCGCCCGGGGCGAGCCGGACGCGGTGTTCCGCCGCCTCGTCGGGATGCTGGCGCGCAAGGGATATCCGCCGGGCGTGGCGATCCGGGCGGTGAAGGACGCCCTGGCCGCGCAGAGCGCCGAGGCGGCCGAGTTCGCCGAGCACATCGACGCCGACGCGCTGGCCGACGCCGAGCACGACCTCGATCGGGACGCCCGCACCCTCGACTGACCGACCATCGGAGGTCGGCGTTGCGCGTGTTGCGGCATCCTGTGCTTTCCGGGCAGCCGGTCGGGCCGAGTTGCCGCATCCCGGGTGGCTGCCCGCTCGCGCCCGCTGGCCCTCGGGACCGGGCCGCGGGTCGCCAGGTCGCACAAGTTCAGCGAAAGGTCACACTTTTGGAGAAGTTGTGGCCTGCCGTCGTGACGACGCCGAGCAGCCTGCGGTGAGGAGCGGGTGACGTGGGTTGCGGGGGGCCCTGAGCAGGTCGGAAAGGTGATCGGGGAGGCCGTCCGGTGCGGGGTTTGTCCAGCCGTGTCCGGCATCTGATCGGCGCTGGGTGACGCCGTAACTTCTCTCCGTCCGGGTGGTTTGATCATGAGTTCTTGACCGAACGGCCCCTGGCGACCTAGCCTCGCCATACAGGCTCACATTGCCCGACCAGCGCAGGCTAAGCGCACAACATAGATCGCGTAACAGAACTGCATCACTTTGGGCCAGCTTCACCGGCCTTTTGACGACAGCTCCGGACAGCCGGTCCGGTGCCGCCGACAACTGCAACCGGCCGCCGGCGATGCCCCTACAGGGGCACCGCCGACGGAAAGCTACCCACGGCCAGCCGCTCCGGTCGGGCGTCCAGAGCCGCAGGCGTGTGCCCGTCGGCACGCGGGCTGCGGCGCCGACGTTCAGGGGAGGCGGCCATGACGGGGCGGCACAGGTTCACCGGCGGTCCGCCAACTGGCGTCGTCGGCAATGGTGACCGCCGCGCGCCGATCGCGACCCCACCCGGGGTCACCGGCGCCCGCGCCGGTCGCCGTCCCCTGACCGCCGGCGGAACCGGGGGCGACCTCGCCGGACGCGGTGGGGCGGCGGCATGAGCGGGTTCGAAGTCCTCATCCTCGTGCTGGTGCTGCTCCTCGCCGCCGTGGTGATCGGTGCCGTCCTGGTCGGCGTGCGTACGCTGCGCCGGCTCAGCCTCGCGCCCACCCCCGAGGACCCGGCCTTTGTCGCCGAGAAGGATCGTCAGGAGCAGTCCCTGGCGGCCCTGCGCAGCGCCGCCGACGAGGCGAACAGCACCATCGACGTGGCGCGGTCGGCCGCCGCCGCGGCTCGGGCCGAGGCAGCTGCGGCGAAGGCCGAGGCGAAGGCGGCCCGCGCGGAGGCCCGGCGCGTCCTGGACGACGCCCGCGCCGAGGCCGACACCGTGCTGGAACGGGCGCACAAGCAGGCCGAGGCGGACGCCGAGCAGCTTCGCGCCGCCGCCCGGCGCAGCGGCGAGCGGGAGGTCGCGGTGCTCGCCGCGACCACCCGCGAACAGGCCGCCGAGGTCGATCGCCGGGCCGCCCGGATGGACGAGCGGGAGCGGCTGCACACCGAGGAGGTGGAGCGGCTCGCCGAGCGGGAACGGCAGCTCACCGCCGCCAGCGCCGCGCTGGCCGCGCGGGAGGCCGCCGTGGGCGAGCGGGAGCAGGCCCTCGCCGAAGCGGAGCAGCAGCGCCGCCGCGAGCTGGAGCGGGTGGCCGGGCTGACCGCCGACGCGGCCCGGGCCGAGCTGGTCGAGTCGATCGAGAGCCAGGCCAAGCGGGAGGCCGTCCTGCTGGTCCGGGACATCGAGTCGGACGCCCGCAACACCGCCGAGCAGCGGGCCCGGCACATCGTCGTGGACGCCATCCAGCGGGTCGCCAGCGAGCAGACCGCGGAGAGCGTGGTGAGCGTCCTGCACCTGCCGGGCGACGAGATGAAGGGGCGGATCATCGGCCGGGAGGGGCGCAACATCCGCGCCTTCGAGTCGGTCACCGGGGTCAACCTGATCATCGACGACACCCCCGAGGCGGTGCTGCTCTCCTGCTTCGACCCGGTACGCCGGGAGGTCGGCCGGCTCACCCTCGAGAAGCTGGTCCTGGACGGCCGGATCCACCCGCACCGGATCGAGGAGGTCTACGACCAGGCCCGGCACGAGGTGGAGGAGCTCTGCCACCGGGCCGCCGAGGACGCCCTGGTCGAGGTCGGCATCACCGAGATCCACCCGGAGCTGGTCACCCTGCTGGGCCGGCTGCGCTACCGGACGTCGTACGGGCAGAACGTGCTCAAGCACCTGGTGGAGACCGCGCACATCGCCGGAATCATGGCCGCCGAGCTGCGGCTGGACGTGCCGACGATCAAGCGCAGCGCGTTCCTGCACGACATCGGAAAGGCGCTCACCCACGAGGTGGAGGGGAGCCACGCCATCATCGGCGCGGACCTGGCCCGCAAGTACGGCGAGAGCGAGGACGTGGTGCACGCCATCGAGGCGCACCACAACGAGGTGCCGCCGCAGACCATCGAGGCGGTCCTCACCCAGGCCTCCGACGCCTGCTCCGGTGGCCGTCCGGGGGCGCGGCGGGAGAGCCTGGAGGCGTACGTCAAGCGGCTGGAGCGGATCGAGGAGATCGCGGCCGGCAAGCTCGGCGTGGAGAAGGTCTTCGCCATGCAGGCTGGCCGGGAGATCCGGGTGATGGTCAAGCCGGAGGACGTCGACGACATCGGCGCGGCGGTGCTGGCCCGGGACGTGGCCAAGCAGATCGAGGAGGAGCTGACCTACCCGGGGCAGATCCGGGTGACCGTGGTCCGCGAGTCCCGGGTCACCGAGATCGCCCGCTGACGGCACCCTGAGAAGCTCACGCTGCGGACATGGGACGGGCGGGTGACCTTCGTGGTCACCCGCCCGTGTCGCCGGTTCGCGCGCGTTTCGTCAGACCGCCGTGCGCCCGGCGTCGACGTCCTGGATCGGGACGACCCGGCCGGCCGTCTTCGGCATCCGGCCCATCCGCTTCTGCAGCCACCAGGCCAGGATCGACAGCAGGCCGCAGATGCTGATGTAGATCGCCGCGACGATCAGGTACGTCGGCACGTACGGCAGCCCGAACGGCAACCGGCCGCCGATCTGCTTGCCGACGAAGAGCAGCTCCGGGTACGTGATGATGAAGCCCAGGGCGGTGTCCTTGAGCAGCACCACGAGCTGGCTGACGATCGCCGGCAGCATCGACCGGAACGCCTGCGGCAGCAGGATCAGCCGCAGCACCTGGTTCTTGCGCAGGCCGATGGCGTACGCGCCCTCGGTCTGCCCGTACGGCACCGCGTTGATGCCGGCGCGGAAGATCTCCGCCAGCACCGAGCCGTTGTACAGGGTGAGGCCGATGACCAGCGCCCACAGCTTGTCGATCGACCAGCCGTACTGCAGCGGCACGTAGTAGCCGAAGAAGATCAGGATCAGCAGCGGGATGGCCCGGAACAGCTCCACCACGAAGGTGCCCGGGGTGCGCAGGATCCACCGGTCGCTGAGCCGGGCGCTGGCGAAGACCGCGCCGAACAGCAGCGCCAGCACGGTGGCCAGGCCGGCCGCCTTGAGCGTCGCCCACAGGCCGGTGAGCAGCTCACGCTGCACCGAGGTGTACTGGAACTGCTCCCACTTGCGGGCCTCGAACTGACCGGTCTGGTTGAACTTGTAGATGATGAACGCGACCAGCGCGACGATCGCCGCGATCGAGACGACGCCGAGGATCCGGTTGCGCAGCCGGGCCCGCGGCCCGGGCAGGTCGTAGAGGACCGAACTCACCGTGCCACCGCCCACTTGCGCTCGAGGAACCGCTGGAGCAGCACCAGCGGGATGATCAGGATCAGGAAGCCGATCACGATCCAGCTGAGCACGACCATCTGGGGTTCACCCCGTTCGGCCATGTACGCCGGGATGGCGCCGGCCTCGAGCACCGAGAAACCGGCCGCGATCGTGGTGTTTTTGAGCATGGCGATGAAGACGCTCATCATCGGCGGCACCATCGCCCGCAGCGCCTGCGGCAGCACGATCAGCGTCAGCACCTGGCCGAAGGTCATGCCCAGCGCCCGGGCCGCCTCGGCCTGACCGGTCGCCACGGTGTTCACGCCGGAGCGGACCACCTCGCAGACGAACGCGGAGGTGTAGACGGTCAGCGCGATGCAGGCGCTGGGGAAGTAGTCGATGTTCACGTCCAGCTTCGGCACCGCGAAGACGAGGAACGCGAAGACCAGGGTCAGCGGGGTGTTGCGGATCAGGTTCACGTAGGTGGCGCCGAACGCCCGCAGGGCGGGCACCGGCGAGACCCGCATCGCGCCGAGCAGCGTACCGAGGACGAGGCTGCCGACCGCTGCGATCAGGAAGAGCTGGATGGTGTTCACGAACCCGTCGAGGAACACCTGCTGGTTGTCCGTCAGGACGCGGAAGAACTCGCCCATGCCTCGCTCTCACTCTCGGGACGGGGACCGGGCGGGGAGCAAGCTCCCCGCCCGGTCTGGCGTCGGACCGTCAGTACCGCTCGAGCTGCGGCGGGGTCGCCGAGGAGCCGGACTTGCCGAGCGTGCCGTCGTAGATCTTCTGCCAGGTGCCGTCGGTGAAGGCGGCCTCGATCTGGTCGTTGACGTAGTCGCGGAACGCCTTGTCGTCCTTGGGCAGGCCGATGCCGTACTTCTCGGTGCTGAACGGCTGGCCGACGACCTTCAGCTCATCCGGGTTCTGCGCCGCGTAGCCCTTGAGGATGGCGTCGTCGGTGGTCACCGCGTCGACCTTCTTGTCGAGCAGCTGCGAGACGCACTCGGAGTAGGTCTTGAACTCGACGATGTTGCTCGCCTCGGTCAGGCCCTCGTCCCGCACCCGCTGGATCGGGGTGGAGCCGGTGGCCGAGCAGACCTTCTTGCCCTTGAGGCTGTCCTTGCCGGTGATCGACGACTCGTCCTTGCGGACCAGCAGGTCCTGGCCGGCCACGAAGTACGGCCCGGCGAAGGAGACGTCGTTCTTGCGCTTGTCGGTGATCGAGTAGGTGCCGACGTAGTAGTCGATCTCGCCGCCCTTGATCGCGGTCTCGCGGTTGGCCGACGCGATCTCCTTGTACTCGATCTTCGCCGGGTCGACGCCGAGCGTGCTGGCGACGTACTGGGCGATCTCGACGTCGAAGCCGCAGCGCTTGCCCTGGGCGTCCTTGTAGCCCAGGTTCGGCTGGTCGAACTTGACGCCAATGGTGACCTTGCCGGCGGTCTTGATCTTCTCGAAGGTCGGGCTGCCCGCGACGGCGGCGTCCGTCTTGGGGGTGAAGGTCACGCCCGAGCTGGTGCAGTTGTCCGACTGCGCCGCGCCGCCGCTGGCGTTGCCGCCGCCGCTGGGGGTCGGGTTCCCCTCCTTGCCGCACGCGGCGGCCGAGAGGGCGAGCGAGGCCATCATGGCGACCGCCGCCACGCGCTGGTAACGCATACTCATCTCCTTCTTAGACAGAGCCGCCGGGGGACGGCGTGCTCCACTACGGGCGCTCAGTGGGTGAGGATCTTGGAGAGGAAGTCCTTGGCCCGCTCGCTGCGCGGGTTCGCGAAGAACTCCGTCGGCGCGGCGTCCTCGACGATCCGGCCGTCGGCCATGAAGACCACCCGGTTGGCCGCGTGCCGGGCGAAGCCCATCTCGTGGGTGACCACCACCATGGTCATGCCCTCGCGGGCCAGCGAGGTCATCACGTCCAGCACCTCGCCGACCATCTCCGGGTCGAGCGCGCTGGTCGGTTCGTCGAACAGCATCGCCTTGGGCTGCATGGCCAGCGCGCGGGCGATCGCCGCCCGCTGCTGCTGGCCGCCGGAGAGCTGGGCGGGGTACTTGTCGGCCTGGTTGGCGATGCCGACCCGGTCGAGCAGGGCCAGGCCGCGCTCACGAACGGCGGCCGGCTTCTCCTTGCGCACCTTGACCGGGCCGAGCGTGACGTTCTCCAGGATGGTCTTGTGCGCGAAGAGGTTGAACGACTGGAAGACCATGCCGACCTCGCTGCGCAGCTTCGCCAGCCCCTTGCCCTCGGCCGGCAGCGGCCGCCCGTCGAAGGTGATGGTGCCCGAGTCGATCGGCTCCAGCCGGTTGATCGTCCGGCAGAGGGTCGACTTGCCGGAGCCGGAGGGGCCGATCACCACGACCACCTCACCCCTGCCGACGGAGAGCGAGACGTCGTCGAGCACGTGCAGGGGGCCGAACCACTTGTTGACCCCGTCCAGCACGATGAGCGGTTCGCCCGTCGTCACGTCGTCCACCGTCCCTGTCCGTGGAGAAAGCGGGGTCGGTCGACCCCCGGTGCGGCAACTTTAGGCGGCGTGATGTGGCCGAACGCAACTCGAACGGTCACAGTGAGGTAACACCGGTCCCCGGCGTGCCCGGCAGTCCGAATTTCGTCACGAACCGGTCCGTCCGAGTGGCGGACCCGGCACTGCACCGAGATCATGAGGGGATGACCCATCCGCTCCGGTTGACCGATTACGCCCGCGGCGGCGGCTGTGCGTGCAAGATTCCCCCGGGCGAACTGGAGGCCATGGTCGCCGGGCTCGCCCCGGCCGGTGGCACGGCCGACCTGCTGGTCGGCCTGGACCACGGCGACGACGCCGCGGTGGTCCGGCTGGACGAGCGGACCGGCCTGGTGAGCACTGCGGATTTCTTCACCCCGGTGGTCGACGACGCGTACGACTGGGGCCGGATCGCCGCGGCCAACGCGCTCTCCGACGTGTACGCGATGGGCGGCACGCCGCTGCTCGCGGTCAACCTGCTCTGCTGGCCGCGGGACGTGCTGCCGGTGGAACTGGCCCGGGAGGTGCTGCGCGGGGGCCAGGACGTGGCCCGGGAAGCCGGCTGTCACCTGGCCGGCGGGCACAGCGTGGACGACGACGGCCCGAAGTACGGCCTGGCGGTCACCGGCGTGGTCCGCCCGGAGGAGCTGATCACCCTGGACGCCGGCCGGGCCGGCCTGCCGCTGTCACTGACCAAACCGCTCGGCGTCGGGGTGCTGAACAGCCGGCACAAGCGGACCGGGGAGCGGTTCCCGGAGGCGGTCGCCTCGATGACCCGGCTCAACCGGGACGCGGCCCGGGCGGCGGTCGCCGCCGGCGTCCGCTGCGGCACCGACGTCACCGGGTTCGGGCTGCTCGGGCACGCCTCGAAGCTGGCCCGGGCCAGCCGGCTCACCGTCGCCGTCGACGCGGCGGCCGTGCCCTACCTGCCGGGCGCCCGGGAGGCGTTGCGGGACGGATACGTCAGCGGCGGCACCCGCCGCAACCTGGACTGGGTGACCCCGTGGACCGACTTCGGCGGCGTCGCCGAGGGGGAGCGCCTGCTGCTGGCCGACGCGCAGACCTCCGGCGGGCTGCTGGTCGCGGGCGAGGTCCCCGGCGGCACGGTGATCGGCGAGCTGCTGCCCCCGAGCGAGCACCTCGTCCGGGTCCGCTGAGCGCCATGTCACTCTCCCGGATCGGGCACGATACCCGATAAACTGTCATCTTTCCGCTACTCGGAGCAATGACGCCCGAGGAAATTTTGCCCGGAATGGTCACAGACCGGTAACTTGCCCCCGGCTGAGGTCATATGCACCCCACCATCGTCAGTAAGGCCCGATCCGGAGGCCGGTGGGACGAGCACAGCGAGGAGGCGGCATGACCGAGCTGTGGAACTGGAGAATCGACGGCGCAGCGCCCGTGGAGGTCTACCCGGCGCTGGCCGAGGCGCTCGGCCGGGTGGTGATGCCCCTCGCCGTCGCCGACCCGGCCCGACTGCCCGCGTACGCGGTGGTCTGCGACGTCTGGGAGGCGCCGGGGGCGTACGGCACCATGGTCGACTGCTACGGGGTGCCCGAGCGCCTGCCCGAACTGCCCAGCATCGCGGCGCTGGCCCGGCTGCTGGACCGCAACTGCCTGATGCGCGACGACACCCTCGACGCTGGACGGCACCTGCTGGTCGCCCCGGACGGCACGATCCGCCCAGTGCACTTCGACGTGGCCGAGACCGACGACGGCGAGGTGCTCAGCGACCAGCGGCTCTGCACCGTCGCCCACCCCGGCTGCCGGGGCTGGTCGCAGTGCCACCGCTCGCGCTGGGCCCCCGACTCGGTCGCCCCGGCGCTCGCCGCCGCCTGACCCGGGCACGGCCGCGTCCGGCCGGAGTCGTGGCCGGGCGCAGTTCGGTCCGGCCGGCTCGGCCCGGATACGCTGTCCGGGTCATGACTACCGCAGCCGCGGGCAGCCCGCGTACCTACCAGGTGCGCACGTACGGCTGCCAGATGAACGTGCACGACTCCGAGCGCATCTCCGGCCTGCTCGAACAGGCCGGGTACGTGCGCGCCGCCGAGGCCGACGAACAGCCCGACGTGGTGGTGTTCAACACCTGCGCCGTCCGGGAGAACGCGGACAACCGGCTCTACGGCAACCTGGGTCATCTGCGCCCGGTGAAGGACAAGCACCCCGGGATGCAGATCGCCGTCGGCGGCTGCCTGGCCCAGAAGGACCAGGGCGAGATCGTCCGCAAGGCCCCCTGGGTGGACGTGGTCTTCGGCACGCACAACATCGGCTCGCTGCCGGTGCTGCTGGAGCGGGCCCGGCACAACGCCACCGCCGAGGTGGAGATCCTCGAGTCCCTCGAGGTCTTCCCCTCCACGCTGCCCACCCGGCGCGAGTCCACCTACGCCGGCTGGGTGTCGATCTCGGTGGGCTGCAACAACACCTGCACGTTCTGCATCGTGCCCTCGCTGCGGGGCAAGGAGAAGGACCGCCGCCCCGGCGACATTCTCTCCGAGGTGCGCGCCCTGGTCGACGAGGGCGTGCTGGAGGTGACCCTGCTCGGGCAGAACGTCAACTCCTACGGCGTGGAGTTCGGTGACCGGTACGCGTTCGGCAAGCTGCTGCGCGCCTGCGGCGACATCGAGGGCCTGGAGCGGGTCCGGTTCACCAGCCCGCACCCGAAGGACTTCACCGACGACGTGATCGCCGCGATGGCCGAGACGCCGAACGTCTGCCACTCGCTGCACATGCCGTTGCAGTCCGGCTCCGACGACGTGCTGCGCGCCATGCGCCGCTCGTACCGGTCCGAGAAATACCTGGGAATCATCGAGAAGGTCCGGGCGGCGATGCCCGACGCGGCGATCACCACCGACATCATCGTCGGCTTCCCCGGCGAGACCGAAGCCGACTTCGAGCGGACCCTCGACGTGGTCCGCGAGGCCCGGTTCGCCTCGGCGTTCACCTTCCAATACTCCAAGCGCCCCGGCACCCCGGCCGCGACCATGGACGGCCAGCTCCCCAAGCAGGTCGTGCAGGAGCGGTACGAGCGGCTGATCGCCACGGTGGAGGAGATCACCTGGGCGGAGAACAAGAAGCTGGTCGGGGAGACCGTCGAGGTGCTGGTCGCCGTCGGCGAGGGACGCAAGGACGAGCGCACCGGCCGGATGTCCGGCCGGGCCCGGGACGGCCGCCTCGTGCACTTCGCGACGAGCGCAGCCGGAGCGAACGGCCAGCACGGCGACGCGGGCAGCCTGGCCGGGCAGATCCGCCCCGGCGACATCGTGCACACCACCGTCACCTACGCCGCGCCGCACCACCTCAACGCCGACGGCGAGCCGCTGTCGCACCGGCGTACCCGGGCCGGCGACGCCGCCGAGGCGGGGCGGGCCCCGCGTACCCCCGGGGTGTTGCTGGGGCTGCCCACGGTCGGTGCGCCGGCCGCGGCGCCCGCGCCCGCGACCGGGTGCGCCGCGCACTGACAAACCGCCCGCGGCCGCAAGGTCGCGCTCGATCCTGTATCGAGTGGTCTCCGACGCGCTGCCAGGCCACTACTTCCTGGTTCGAGCGCGATCATGGCGGGGCCCGGGGTGCGAGGCGCGCGGGGCATACATGCGGAAGCCCCCGGTCCCGGGCTGGGACCGGGGGCTCCCGGGTGTGCTCAGGTCAGCTGGTCTGCTCGGCCAGCTGGAGGAACTGCCGCTTCGAGGCGAGCGCCTGCTCGGCCTCCTTGATCCGCCGGGCGTCGCCGGCGGCCTGCGCCCGGGCCAGCCGGTCCTCGGCCTCGGCGACCTGCGCCCGCATCTGGGCCAGCAGCGGGCTGTCCTCCTTGGTGGTACGTCGCCACGCCGAGTCCATCACCTCGCGGACCTTCTCGTCCACGACGCGCAGCCGGCGCTCCAGCCCGGCGGCGGCCTCCCGGGGCACCCGGCCCGCCTCGTGCCACTGCGCCTGGATCTCCCGCAGCTTCGCCTGGGCGCCCTTCGGGTCGCCCTCGACGTCCAGCCCCTCAGCCTCGGCGAGCAGGGCCTGCTTGCGCTCCAGGTTGGCGCGCTGCTCGTTGTCCCGGGCGGAGAAGACCTCGCTGCGCCGGGTGAAGAACTCGTCCTGCGCGGCCCGGAACCGTTCCCAGAGCTTCTGCTCGGCCTCCTTGGACGCCCGCGGCGCGGCCTTCCACTGGGCCATCAGGTCCTTGAGCTGGCCCGCGGTGACGCCCCAGTCGGTGGAGTCCTTGAGCTTCTCGGCCTCGGTGACCAGCTCCTCCTTGACCGACTGCGCCTGCTTGCGCTGCTGGTCGAGGGAGGCGAAGTGGGCGCCGCGGCGACGGGTGAAGCCGTCCCGGGCGGCGGCGAACCGCTTCCACAGCTCGCCGTCGGTCTTCTTGTCGACCCCGCGGATGGTCTTCCACTCGTCGAGAATCTCCTTGAGCCGGTCCCCGGCGGTCTTCCAGCCGGTCGACTCGGCGGCCAGCTTCTCCGCCTCGTCCACCAGGGCGGTCTTGCGGGCCAGCGCCTCGCTCCGGGCGGCGTCCCGCGCCGCCCTGGCCTCGCCGGCCTTCTCCTCGGCCGTCGCGGCCAGCTTGTCCAGGCGTGCGGCCAGCGCGTCGATGTCGCCGACCACGTGCGCCTCGGCCAGCGAGGCCCGGATCCGTTTGATCGTGGCCAGCGAGTGGCCGGCGTCCGCCGCGCCCGAGTTGAGCCGGGCCTCGGTCAGGTCCACCTCCGTCACCAGGTCGGCGAAACGCCGGGCGAAGTGGGCCAGCCCTTCCTCCGGGGCCCCCGCCTGCCAGGATCCGACCACCCGCTCGCCCTCGGCGGTCTTGACGTAGACGGTGCCGTCCTCGTCCACCCGTCCGAAGGCAGTCCAGTCGCTCATGTGCCCATCCTCGTTCTCCCGGCGTCGACGGGAGGTCCCCGGCGATCGCCGCCACGGCGCAGCAAAGTTACTTCCGGCATTGTCACAGGTCCGACCCGGTCCGTGTCGAGCGCCTGTCGTCGACCGTGACCATACGGTGTCGTAGCGCCCGGATGACCGGATCGGCGCGGGGACGCACCGGGGCGTACGGATAGGTTGGACGCGTGCCTCTGGTCGCCGCCGCCGTCTGCCCCCACCCGCCTCTGATCGTGCCTGAACTGGCCGGCGCCGCCGCCGGTGAGCTGGACGATCTCCGTGCCGCCTGTGACGCCGCTCTCGCCCGGCTGCTCGCGGCCGAGCCGGAGCAGATCCTGCTGGTCGGCGGCGGGCCGGAGACCACCCGTTTCGGCGCGGCGGACTACGGCTCGCTGCGCGGCTACGGGCTGAAGCAGTACGTCCGGCTGTGGCAGACCAACTGCTCGGGCGTCGAACTGCTGCCGCTCAGCCTGACCATCGGTGCCTGGCTGGTCGGCCGGACCGGCACCGAGCTGCCCCGGCTGGCCCGCTCCGTCGCCGAGGGCGCGACGCCGGCGGAGTGCGCCGAGCTCGGGGCCGCCCTCGCCGACGATTCCGAGCGGCGTACCGCGGTGCTGGTGCTGGGGGACGGATCGGCGTGCCGGGGCACGAATGCGCCCGGCTACGACGACCCGCGCGCCGAGGCGTACGACGAGGGGGTGGCCCGGGCCCTGGCCGACGCGGACGCCGAGGCCCTGCTCGGCCTGGACCCGGTGCTGTCGGCGGAGCTGAAGGTCGCCGGGCGGGCACCCTGGCAGGTGCTGGCCGGCGCGGTCCGCGCGGCGGGCGGCGACTGGCGCGGTGACCTGGGCTACCACCAGGCGCCCTACGGCGTCTCCTACTTCGTGGCGAACTGGGACCTGGCGTGAGCGCGAGGAGTGAGCTTGCGAGCCCCGCAGTCGCGAACGGAAGGCAGACCGGGTGAGCGCGAGGAGTGAGCTGGCGAGCCCCGCAGTCGCGAACGGAAGGCAGGCCCGGTGAGTGCGACGGTGGTGGCCGTGGTCGGTCCGACCGCGGCCGGGAAGTCGGCGCTGAGCATCGCCCTCGCCCACGCCCTCGGCGGCGAGGTGGTCAACGCCGACTCGATGCAGCTCTATCGGGGCATGGACATCGGCACCGCCAAGCTGACCCCGGCCGAGCGGGACGGCGTGCCGCACCACCTGCTCGACATCTGGGAGGTGACCGAGCCGGCCAGCGTCGCCGAGTACCAGCGGCTGGCCCGCGCGGCGGTCGACGACATCCTGGCCCGGGGGAGGGTGCCGCTGCTGGTCGGCGGCTCCGGCCTCTATGTGCGGGCGGTGCTGGAGCAGTTCGAGTTCCCCGGCACCGACCCGGCGGTGCGGGAGCGACTGGAGGCGGAGCTGGCCGCGTCCGGCCAGGCCCCGCTGTACGCGCGGCTGCAGGCGGCCGACCCGGGGGCGGCGGCCGGCATCCTGCCGACCAACGGGCGGCGGATCGTCCGGGCGCTCGAGGTGATCGAGCTGACCGGGGCGCCGTTCACCGCTTCGCTGCCCGAGCCCACGCCGTTCTACCCGTCGGTGCAGCTCGGCGTGGACCTGGACACCGCGCTGCTGGACGAGCGGATCGCGCTGCGGGTGGACCGGATGTGGGCCGACGGCCTGGTCGCCGAGACGCGGACGCTGGTCGGCCGTGGCCTGCCCGAGGGGCGTACGGCCAGCCGGGCGCTCGGCTACCAGCAGGTGCTGCGGTTCCTGGCCGGGGAGCTGACCGAGGCCGAGGCGCACGCCGAGACCATCCGGGCCACCCGCCGGTTCGTGCGGCGGCAGCGCTCCTGGTTCCGGCGCGACCCGCGGATCCACTGGCTGGACTCGGCCTCGCCTTCGTTTCTCGACACTGCGCTGCGGGTGGTCGCCGAGCATCGGGAATGATGGGGGCGTGCAGTTCACCAAGGGCCACGGCACCGGCAACGACTTCGTCATCCTGCCCGACCCGGACGGGGCGCTCGACCTGACGCCGGGTCTGGTCGCCGCGCTGTGCGACCGGCGGCGCGGGATCGGCGGGGACGGCGTGCTGCGCGTGGTGCGGGCCGCCAAGCACCCGGAGGGTGCCGCCCTGGCCGGCGAGGCCGAGTGGTTCATGGACTACTGGAACTCCGACGGCTCGTTCGCCGAGATGTGTGGCAACGGCGCCCGGGTCTTCGTGCGCTACCTGCTGGAGACCGGGCTGGCCACCCCGTCGGGTGCGGCGCTGCCGGTGGCCACCCGGGCCGGCGTCGTGCACGCCCGAATCGAGGGGGAGGCCATCGCCGTCGAGATGCGCCGGCCCCGGGTGTACGACACGGCCACCGCCACCCTGGGCGGGCTGACCCTCACCGGCGCGGCGGTGGACGTGGGCAACCCGCACCTGGTCTGCGCCCTGCCCGCCGGGCTGGAGTTGGCGGGCCTTGACCTCACCCGGGCGCCCGACGTGGATCCGGCGGTCTTCCCCGCCGGGGTGAACGTCGAGTTCACCGCCCCGGGTGAGCCGGTGGACGGCACCGACGGGCACGTGCGGATGCGGGTCTACGAGCGCGGCTCCGCCGAGACGCTCTCCTGCGGCACCGGGGCGTGCGCGGTGGCCGCGGTGGCCCTGCGGGACGCCGGCCGGGACACCGGCACCATGACGGTGGACGTCCCGGGCGGCCGCCTCACCGTGACGGTGACCGACGACTCCTGCTGGCTCTCCGGCCCCGCCGTCCTGATCGCCACCGGCGAGGTCACCCTCCCCACCCTGCGCCCCTGACCCGCGCCCTTGCCGTGTTGATCATGAAGTTAGCCGCATGATTTGTCGCTTTCGGCGCGGCTAACTTCATGATCACCGGGCTGGCCGGGGGTGCCGGCGGGGGTTAGGGGGTGGCGCTGGCCTCGGCGGCGATCTCGGGGAGGTCGGCGGGACCCGGGTCGGCGGCCGGGGGCGGCGTGGCGCCGGGGTTCTGCGCGGCGGCGCGGACCGCGGCCGCCACGGCCGGGGCGACCCGGGCGTCGAAGACGCTGGGCACGATCACCGTCGGATTGATCTTGTCCTCGCCGACCACGTCCGCGATGGCCCGGGCCGCCGCGATCGCCATCTCCTCGGTGAACTCCTCCGCGTGGGCGTCCAGCATGCCCCGGAAGACGCCCGGGAAGGCGAGCACGTTGTTGATCTGGTTCGGCTGGTCGGAGCGGCCGGTCGCCACCACCGCGGCGTGCTTGCGCGCCTCCCGCGGGTCCACCTCCGGGTCCGGGTTGGCCAGCGCGAACACGATCGCGTCCTTGGCCATGGTGGCGATGTCGTCGCCGGTGAGCAGGTTCGGCGCGCTGACCCCGATGAACACGTCGGCACCCCGGACCGCCCCGCGCAGGTCGCCCGCGTAGTTGTCCTTGTTGGTGTGGTCGGCCAGCCACTGCCAGGCCGGGTTGAGACCGGTCTGTCCGCGGTGCAGGGCGCCCTGCCGGTCGTACGCGATGATGTCGCCCACGCCCTGCCGCAGCAGCAGCTTCATGATCGCGGTGCCGGCCGCGCCGGCGCCGGAGACGACCACCCGCACGTCCGCGAGCTGCTTGCCCACGACGCGCAGCGCGTTGGTCAGCGCGGCCAGCACGCAGATCGCGGTGCCGTGCTGGTCGTCGTGGAAGACTGGGATGTCCAGCGCCTCGCGCAGCCGGGCCTCGATCTCGAAGCAGCGCGGCGCGGCGATGTCCTCCAGGTTGATCCCGCCGTACGCGGGCGCGATCGCCTTGACGATCGACACGATCTCGTCGGTGTCCTGGGTGTCCAGCACCACCGGCCAGGCGTCCACCCCGCCGAAGCGCTTGAACAGTGCCGCCTTGCCCTCCATTACCGGCAGCGAGGCGGCCGGCCCGAGGTTGCCCAGGCCGAGCACGGCCGAGCCGTCGCTGACCACGGCGACCGTGTTGCGCTTGATGGTGAGCCGGCGGGCGTCGGCCGGGTTCTCGGCGATCGCCTGGCAGACCCGGGCCACCCCCGGGGTGTACGCGCGGGACAGCTCGTCGCGGGTGCGCAGCGCCACCTTCGAGCTGACCTCGATCTTGCCGCCGAGGTGCAGCAGGAACGTCCGGTCGGAGACCTTGCGGACGTCCACCCCCTCCAGCGCGGTCAGCGTCTTGACCACCTGGTCGGCGTGGCTGGCGTCGGCGGTGTCGCAGGTGAGGTCGACGATCACGTGCGCCGGGTCGGAGTCGACCACGTCGAGTGCGGTGACGATGGCACCGGCCTCGCCCGCCGCGGTGGTCAGTCGGCCGATGGAGGAGGCGTCGGCGGGTACCGCGATCCGGATCGTGATCGAGAATCCGGCACTCGGCAGTCGGCTGATGGCCACGAAAACTCCTCCGTCATTACTGCGGTTCGCCAGGCATTTCTACTCGCTCGCCGAGGTCGGCCGGCAGCCGGCCCCGCTACTAGTGGGTACGACCACGGGCATATAGCAGGTGCATCGGGCGTTGCCACATGTCAGGATTGCTCGTACGCGCCGGAAATCCCCCGGCAATGGACAGAACGGACAGGAGACGCAGTTTGCGAGAGCAGGAGACCTACGTACCCTTCGAGGACGACGAGCTCGACGCCACCACCGGCGAGTTCGAGCTGTCGGAGCGGCAGGCGCTGCGGCGGGTCCCCGGCCTCTCCACCGAGCTCACCGACATCACCGAGGTCGAATACCGCCAGCTGCGGCTGGAGCGGGTCGTCCTGGTGGGCGTCTGGACCGAGGGGACCCAGGAGGACGCGGAGAACAGCCTCACCGAGCTGGCGGCGCTGGCCGAGACGGCCGGCTCGCAGGTGCTCGAGGGGCTGATCCAGCGCCGCAACCGGCCCGACCCGGCCACCTACATCGGTCGGGGCAAGGTCGACGACCTGGGCGCGGTGGTGCTCTCCACCGGCGCCGACACGGTGATCTGCGACGGTGAACTGTCCCCGTCGCAGCTGCGCAACCTGGAGCAGCGCACCAAGGTCAAGGTCGTGGACCGGACGGCGCTGATCCTCGACATCTTCGCCCAGCACGCCAAGAGCCGCGAGGGTAAGGCCCAGGTCGAGCTGGCCCAGCTGGAATACCTGCTGCCGCGACTGCGCGGTTGGGGTGAGACGCTGTCCCGCCAGACCGGTGGTAGCGGTCGCGGCGGCGGCGCCGGCGGCGGCGTGGGCCTGCGCGGCCCCGGTGAGACCAAGCTCGAGACCGACCGGCGCCGGATCCGGCACCGGATCGCCCGGCTGCGCCGGGAGATCAAGAGCATGACGACGGTACGCCAGACCAAGCGGGCCCGGCGCGCGCGCAACGCGGTGCCCGCGGTGGCCATCGCCGGCTACACCAACGCCGGCAAGTCCAGCCTGCTCAACCGGCTCACCGGCGCGGGCGTGCTGGTGGAGAACGCGCTGTTCGCCACCCTGGACCCGACCACCCGCCGGGCCGAGACCGCCGACGGCCGGCTCTACACCCTCTCCGACACGGTCGGGTTCGTCCGGCACCTGCCGCACCAGATCGTCGAGGCGTTCCGCTCGACCCTGGAGGAGGTCGCCGACGCCGACCTGGTGGTGCACGTGGTCGACGGCACCCACCCGGACCCGGAGGAGCAGGTGCGGGCGGTCCGCGAGGTGCTCGCCGAGGTGGGCGCCGACCGGCTGCCCGAGCTGCTGGTGGTCAACAAGACCGACGCCGCCGACGAGGAGACCCTGCTGCGGCTCAAGCGGATCTGGCCGGACGCGGTCCTGGTCTCCGCCCACACCGGGGGCGGGATCGACGGGCTGCGCGAGGCGATTGAGCAGCGGCTGCCGCGTCCGGCGGTCGAGGTCCGCGCGGTGCTCCCGTACGACCGGGGTGACCTGGTGGCCCGGCTGCACCGGCACGGCGAGGTGTTGAGCACCTCCCACCTGCCCGAGGGCACGCTGCTGCACGTACGGGTCAGCGAGGCGCTCGCCGCCGAGCTGGTGCCGTACCGGGCGGGGGACCGGCTCGCCAGCGGGGAGCGGGTCGCGGTCGCCGGGTGAGCCGTCCGGCGTCACCCGCCCGTAACCCGGGCCGTGCGACACTTGGCGCCATGCGGCATGCTGTCTCCTCGGTCACGATCGCGCTGAGCCTCGTCGGCGCGGTCGTGGCGCCGGCCGGGCTGGCCCTGGCGGCTCCCGCCGCGGCCCCCGCGCTGGCCGCGGCTCCGAAGAAGAAGTGCACGATCGAGGACAAGCGACTGCGGGAGCTGTCCGGCCTCGTCGCCACCAGCACCGGCTACGTGGTGATCAACGACGGCAGCGACCAGGAGAGCCTCAAGCGGGTCTTCTACCTCGACGCGAAGTGCAAGATCTCAAAGGACCCGGTCCGCTACTCGGGCGACGGGCCGGCCGACACCGAGGACCTGGCCCTCAGCCCGGACGGGGACACGCTGTGGATCGCCGACACCGGCGACAACATCACCAGCAAGACCCGCCGGGAGCGGGTCGCCGTCTGGAGCATGCCGCTCAACGGGTCCAAGAAGCCGGTCCTGCACCGCCTGTCGTACCCGGGCAACGAGCCGCACGACGCCGAGGCGCTGCTGATCGGGGATGACAATCTGCCGTTGATCATCACCAAGGAGACCTCCGGCAAGTCGGAGATCTTCACCCCGACGGCGAAGCTCAAGAACGGCGACACCCCCCCGGTGCCGATGAAGAAGGTCGGCGAGGTCAGCCTTCCCAAGACCAACACGGACAACAAGTTGGGCTCGCCGGGCCGGTTGCTCGTCACCGGCGCCGCCCGCTCGCCCGACGGCACCAAGGTTGTCCTGCGTACCTATGCGGACGCCTTCGAGTTCGACGTGACCGGTGGCAACATCGTCGCGGCGCTGACCACCGGCAAGCCGAGGGTCACCCCGCTCGCCGACCCGTTCGGCGAGGCCATCTCCTACACCCCGGACGGCAAGCTCTTCGTCACCGTCTCCGACGCCGGCAACCTCGAGGCCTCGGATCCGGTCGACATCCTCAGCTACACCCCGTCGACCACCGGTGTGGAGGCGCTGCCGAACGCCGGCAAGGAGGTGACCAAGCCGGCCGCCGAGAAGTCCTGGATCGACGGGCTGACCCTGGACCAGATCACCTACCTGATCGCGGCGGTCGGCGTGATCGGCGCGTTGCTGGTCGGCGCCGGGATCTTCGGCATCCTGCGCGCGCGCCGCAAGCCCGCGCCGGCCGAGGAGCCTTCCGACGAACTCGGCGACGAGTTCCCGGCGAACGGCAACCGACCCGACACCGCGCGCGGCGGGGTCTACGGCGGGGGCGCCAACAACGGCGGCGGCTACGGCGGCGGCGCCCAGGGCGGCGGCTACGAGGGCGGCCCGGCGAACGGTGCTCCGGGCCGACCGGCGGGCGGCGGCGTGTACGGCGGTGGCCGTCCCTCGGAGGGCGGCGGTGGTCGTGGTGGCGGCGTCTATGGCGGCGGCCAGCGGGGCGGTGGCCGCCCGCAGGGCGGTGGCGTTTACGGTGGTGGTCCGCAGCAGGGCGGCGGCGTGTACGGCCGCCCGCCGCAGGGTGGCGGCGGCTACGGCGGCGGCCCCCAGGGCGGGCGCGGGTACGGCGGCGGGCGTGCCGAGCCGCCCCGAGGCGAGCCCGACTACCGGGACCCGCGCAACGGTCGGGGCCACGGGGGCTACGACGAGCGGGGCCAGTACGGGCCGGTCTCCGGCGGTGGCCGGGAATACGGGGGCGACCGCTACTGACCTGGCACGGGTGACCGCCGCAGTCGGCGGTCACCCGCTCCGTGGTCAGATCCGGCGCAGCACCGCGACCACGCGACCCATGATGGTGGCGTCGTCACCGGGGATCGGGTCGAAGGCCGGATTCTGCGGCATCAGCCAGACGTGCCCGTCGCGGCGCCGGTAGGTCTTCACGGTCGCCTCGCCGTCGAGCATGGCCGCCACGATGTCGCCGGCCTCGGCGGTGGGCTGCTGCCGCACCACCACCCAGTCGCCGTCGCAGATCGCGGCGTCGAGCATCGAGTCGCCCTTGACCTGAAGCATGAAGACCTCGCCCTCGCCGACCAGCTCGCGGGGTAGGGGGAAGATGTCCTCCACCGCCTGCTCGGCGAGGATCGGGCCACCGGCGGCGATCCGGCCCAGCATCGGCACGTACGCCGGGGCGGGCCGCTGCGCGCGGGCCGCCTCGTCGTCGAGCACGTCGCCGGGAGCGCGGACGTCCACCGCGCGCGGCCGGTTGGGGTCGCGGCGCAGGAACCCCTTCTTCTCCAGCTCCTTGAGCTGGTAGGCGACGCTGGACGGGGAGACCAGGCCGACCGCCTCGCCGATCTCGCGCACGCTCGGCGGGTAGCCGTGGCGCTCCACCCAGGTGCGGATGAACTCCAGGATCCGGCGCTGCCGGGCGGTCAGGTCGACCGTCGTCGGGTCGGGGAAGCTGCTGACCACCGGCGTGACCGGGCGCACGGCGGGCTGCGCGGCCCGACTGCGCGCGGCGCGGGGTCGACGGGTCGCCGGCGGACCCGCCCCGTCGATCGGCTGCGGGTTCTTCTGCCGGCTGGCCCGGTCCTCGGTCACGTCCGTCCTCCCTGGTCGGCGCTGGGTGCCTTGGCGGCTCGTGGTGCGTGCTCGGGTGGTGCTGCCGACCGGATCGACGCGACACGCCGTGTCCGGTCGTTGTTGACCGTATAGGTGAGATCAGCCATTTTCAAACATCTGTACGACCTGTTATCGGCGTGTCGCGGTGAAATCCTGGATTTCCGAACGCCTGTTCTGGTAAATGGTACGTCGCTCTCGAACGCGTGTTCCAACGGAACGCGACCAATCGGGGGCTGGCGGTAACCCTCCGAGGTGTCGGCCGTTGGGTTTTCAGCGACCTGGGAAGGGCGGGACGGGTGAGTGATTCTGATGACGCGCGCGACACGCGTGCCAACTTGACCTCGCTAGGGCGACGGCATACGGTCGACCCCTAGATGTAGTAGTCACACGGGCGTAAGTCGCCTACAGGTTGGGTTCCACTACCGAACGCACTCCCGTACCGTCAACCCGGCGTCAGCCATCCGACGATGGCCTCGCCGCGGTGGCGCGTGCCCGGGAGCCGGTCGGTGCGCCCACGGTCGATGAAGGAGGTCAGGCGATGCGGTGTCCGTACTGCCGGCACGCCGACTCTCGAGTGGTCGACTCGCGGGAGGCCGACGACGGCCAGCTCATCCGGCGGCGGCGGGCCTGCCCGGAGTGCGGCAAGCGGTTCACCACCGTCGAGGAGGCGGTGCTCGCGGTGGTCAAGCGCAGTGGGGTGACCGAGCCGTTCAGCCGCATCAAGATCATCGGCGGGGTGCGCAAGGCGTGCCAGGGCCGGCCGGTCGACGACGACTCCATCGCGCTGCTGGCGCAGAAGGTCGAGGAGACCGTGCGGGCCAAGGGGGCCGCTGAGATCCCCAGCCACGAGGTCGGGCTGGCCATCCTGGGCCCGCTGCGCGACCTGGACGAGGTGGCCTACCTGCGGTTCGCCAGCGTCTACCGGTCGTTCGACTCGCTCGCCGACTTCGAGCGCGAGATCGAGACGCTGCGCGCCGCCGCGCGGGCCCGGGCCGGCGACGAGCCGGTCGAGGCCGCCGGCCGGACCAGCTGATTCTTTTCGGATTTCAGACAGATTTGGGGACGCGCGGTGGGTGACCGCGCGCAGACGAGGGGGGCGACGTGACGACCAGCAAGTCACGGAACAAGGCCGGGACAGGGCTGAAGATCGAGCGCGTCTGGACGACCGAGGGGGTGCATCCCTACGACGAGGTCACCTGGGAGCGCCGCGACGTCGTGATGACGAACTGGCGGGACGGCTCGATCAACTTCGAGCAGCGCGGGGTGGAGTTCCCCGAGTCCTGGTCCGTCAACGCGGCCAACATCGTGACCACCAAATACTTCCGGGGCGCGGTGGGGACCCCGGAGCGGGAGTGGTCGCTCAAGCAGCTGATCGACCGGGTGGTCGGCACCTACCGGACCGCCGGTGAGGAGTACGGCTACTTCGCCACCCCGGCTGACGCGGAGGTGTTCGCGCACGAGCTGACCTGGATGCTGCTGCACCAGGTGTTCAGCTTCAACTCGCCGGTCTGGTTCAACGTGGGCACGCCGTCGCCGCAGCAGGTCAGCGCGTGCTTCATCCTGGCCGTCGACGACTCGATGGACTCGATCCTCGACTGGTACAAGGAGGAGGGGCTGATCTTCAAGGGCGGCTCCGGCTCCGGCGTCAACCTGTCCCGGATCCGCTCCTCCCGGGAGCTGCTCTCCTCCGGCGGCAACGCCTCCGGCCCGGTCAGCTTCATGCGCGGCGCGGACGCCTCCGCCGGCACCATCAAGTCCGGCGGAGCCACCCGGCGCGCGGCCAAGATGGTGATCCTCGACGTCGACCACCCGGACATCCAGGAGTTCGTGGTCACCAAGGCGCGCGAGGAGGACAAGATCCGCGCGCTGCGGGACGCCGGCTTCGACATGGACCTGGGCGGCGCCGACATCGTCAGCGTGCAGTACCAGAACGCCAACAACTCGGTCCGGGTCTCCGACGAGTTCATGACTGCGGTGGAGAACGGCGGCGGCTTCGACCTGCGCGGCCGGCTCGACGGGCAGACCATCGAGACGATCGACGCCAAGAAGCTGTTCCGCAGCATCTCCCAGGCGGCCTGGGAGTGCGCCGACCCCGGCCTGCAGTACGACGACACCATCAACGACTGGCACACCTGCCCGGAGACCGGGCGGATCACCGCGTCGAACCCGTGCTCGGAGTATCTGCACCTGGACAACTCCTCGTGCAACCTGGCGTCGCTGAACCTGATGAAGTTCATGCGCGCCGACGGCAGCTTCGAGGTGGAGAAGTTCGTCAAGTCGGTCGAGTTCGTCATCACCGCGATGGACATCTCGATCTGCTTCGCCGACTTCCCGACCGAGAAGATCGGCGAGACCAGCCGCGCCTACCGGCAGCTCGGCATCGGCTACGCCAACCTCGGCGCACTGCTGATGGCCTCCGGCCTGCCGTACGACTCGGAGCAGGGCCGGGAGGTCGCCGCGGCGATCACCTCGCTGATGACGGGCACCGCCTACCGCCGCTCCGCCGAGCTGGCCGGCGTCGTCGGCCCGTACGACGGCTACGCCCGCAACGCGGAGCCGCACAAGCGGGTCATGCGCAAGCACGCCGCCGCGAACGACGCCATCAAGCCGACCGGCACCGTGGCCACCGCCATCCAGCGCGAGGCCACCAAGCAGTGGACGCTCGGCAACAAGGTCGGCGACAAGAACGGCTGGCGCAACTCGCAGGCCAGCGTCCTCGCGCCGACCGGCACCATCGGCTTCATGATGGACTGCGACACGACCGGCGTGGAGCCGGACCTGGCGCTGGTCAAGTTCAAGAAGCTGGTCGGCGGCGGCTCGATGCAGATCGTCAACCAGACCGTGCCGCGTGCCCTGCGCAGCCTCGGCTACCCCGAGGAGCAGGTCGAGGCGATCGTCGAGCACATCGCCGACCACGGCCACGTGGTGGACGCCCCGGGCCTCAAGCCGGAGCACTACCCGGTCTTCGACTGCGCGATGGGTGAGCGGTCCATCGCCCCGATGGGCCACGTGCGGATGATGGCGGCGATCCAGCCGTTCGTCTCCGGCGCCATCTCCAAGACGGTCAACATGCCCGAGCAGGCGACCGTCGAGGACGTCGAGAAGATCTACTTCGAGGGCTGGAAGCTCGGCCTCAAGGCGCTGGCGATCTACCGGGACAACTGCAAGGTGGGCCAGCCCCTCTCGGTGGCCAAGTCGAACAAGGCCGCCGCCGAGACCCCGGCCGCCGAGGTCGAGAAGGTAGTGGAGAAGGTCGTCGAGTACCGGCCGGTGCGCAAGCGGCTGCCGAAGAAGCGCCCGTCGGAGACGATCTCCTTCTCGGTCGGCGGCGCCGAGGGCTACCTCACCGCCTCGTCGTACCCGGACGACGGCCTCGGTGAGGTCTTCCTCAAGATGTCGAAGCAGGGCTCGACCCTGGCCGGCGTGATGGACGCCTTCTCGGTGGCCATCTCCATCGGTCTCCAGTACGGCGTCCCGCTGGAGACGTACGTCAGCAAGTTCACCAACATGCGCTTCGAGCCGGCCGGCATGACCGACGACCCGGACGTGCGGATGGCGGCCTCGGTGATGGACTACATCTTCCGTCGCCTGGCCCTGGACTTCCTGCCGTACGAGCGCCGCGCGGAGCTGGGCATCTTCACCGCCAAGGAGCGGGCCGCCCAGCTCCAGGCCGAGGCGGAGGCGGAGGCGAACGGTGCGGACCTCACCGCGATGGCCGCCTCCGCCCCGGTCGCGGCGCCCGAGCCGAAGGCGGTCGTCCAGCCGAAGCAGGAGGTCGCGGACGTCGCCGCCGTCAAGCCGGCGCCGTCGGTGGGCTCCAGCACCGAGCTGCTGGAGGCCGTGATCGGCAAGGCCGCCGACGCGCCGCTCTGCTTCACCTGCGGTACGAAGATGCGGCCGGCCGGTAGCTGCTACGTCTGCGAGGGCTGCGGCTCCACCAGCGGCTGCAGCTGACGTTCACCGTTTCGCGAGCGCGGCAGGGGCTTCCTGCCGCGCTCGCGGCGTTTCTACGGTCAGTGTCGGGTCTCCTTGCCCTGCTCAGCCCGGCGGCCTGACCGATGGTGGTACGCACGCTACGAACTTGATGTCGTAAACGATTCAGCTGGGACCCGTTGCTGCCGTCCACGTCGATGAATCGTCTACGCAATCAAGCTTGTAGTGCCTGGGGGAGAAGGTCCCCACACCCTCGTTCTGCCAGGCGCCGGTCGAGCTGTAGCCGACCTTGAGTCGTTGCCGCTACGCCTGGTCGTCCGCTGAATCGTCAGCGCTCCTCGTCACCATCCGTCGGGCGGGGTGGGCGGTTGTGCCGGGCCCACTCGTCCACCTCGTCGGCGTCCCAGACCGTCATCCCGATCAGGCTTGCGACGGGCAAGCTTCATAGACTGCCGCCATGGTGACCTCACCTCCGGTCGTCCAGGAGTTCGGCAGGGAACTCGCGGCGCTCGGCTGGGTCAGCGGGCTGCTGGTCGCCGGATCGCTGGCGACCGGCGACTACCTCCCCGGCGTCAGCGACCTCGACCTGGTCGCGCTGGTCGACGGCCCGGTCGACGAAGCCCGGCAGGCCGCGCTCGTCGAGCTGCACCGCCGCCTCGACGCCGGCGCCGGCGAGGGCCTCAACCTGGGCTGCGTCTACGTCGACGCCGCGGCGATCGCCGCCGTCCCGGTGCGGCACCCGACCTGGACCCACGGCCAGCTCGTCCAGCGCATCCTCTCCGGGATCACCAGAGCGGAGCTGGTGCGGCACGGGTACGCGATCTTCGGCCCCGCGCCCCGCGACGTCTTCCCACCGATGACCGCCGACGACGTACGCGCCGCCGCCCGGGCCGAACTCACCGGCTACTGGGCCTGGGCCGCCCGGCGTCCGTGGCTGTGGTGGGATCCCCTCATCGCCGACCTCGGTCTCACCTCGATGGCCCGCGGACGCCACGCCCTCGGCGCCGGCGAACTGCTCACCAAGACCGCAGCCGTCCAGCAGGCCGACGCCCCGGCCTGGCTGATCGACCAGTTGGCCGCGCGGCGCCGGGGTGAGCGCGTCTCCTCGCCCCGGCTCCGCACCGCCCTGATCGCATGGCGGGACGCCCGGCGGACCGTCGCCGGGGCACGAAGGGAGAGGCGATGAGCACCGCCGCCACCTACGAGAGGTTCGGCGCCCGCGAGGCACACGGCGTGTCACCCGCGTACGAGCGGCTGGCCCGGTCGGTGTCCCGCGACGACGAACTGCTCGCCCTGCTGGAGACCCTCCCCGCCGCCAAGCGGCAGCCGAACCTGCTGTTCGCCGTGGTCCGCCTCCTCGGCGGCCCGGTCGAGGATCCGGCCGCCTTCCGCGCCCACACGCTGGTGAACTGGCCGGCGATCGCGGCGGAGATGCGTATCCGGTCGACGCAGACGAACGAGGCCGGCCGGTGCGCCGTACTGCTGCCGGTGCTCGCCGCGTTGCCGCAGCCGCTCGCGTTGCTGGAGGTCGGCGCGTCCGCGGGCCTGTGTCTCTACCCGGACCGGTACGCCTACCGCTACGGCGACCACCTGCTCGGCGCGGGCGAGCCGGTCCTCGACTGTGCGGCCACCGGGATGGCGCCGCCGACCCGCCGGCCCGAGGTGGTGTGGCGGGCCGGCCTGGACCTGCGCCCGCTTGACGTGACCGACCCGGCGGACGTGGCGTGGCTGGACGCGCTCATCTGGCCCGAGCACACCCACCGCCGTACCCGGTTGCGGGCCGCAGCGGGGCTCGCCGCGGCCGACCCGCCGCTGCTGGTCCGGGGCGACCTGGTGGACGACCTGCCGGCGCTGGCCGCGCAGGCGCCGCCCGACGCGACCCTGGTGGTGTTCCACACCTCGGTGCTGTACCTGGTGCCGGAGCCCCGCCGCGACGCGTTCGCCGAGGTGGTACGCGAGCTGCCCGGGCACTGGATCGCGAACGAGGCACCGGAGGTGCTGCGCTACGCCGCGCTGCCGGAGCCGCCGAGCGAGGCACATCACAACGTCCTCGCGCTCGACGGCCGGCCGCTCGCCTGGACCCGCGGGCATGGCCAGGCGATCACCTGGTTCGGGTAGCGCCACCTACGCCCGCGCTGCCGACCGTCGCGTCACCCGACGAAGCAGACGGCAGCACCCGTCGCACCAGGTCCGCCACCGACCGGCCGCCGGTGAAGGCCCAGAGCGCGATGACCGGGTCGCAGATGGCGCAGCCGTGCGAGGAGCCGGGCAGGAACGGGATGATCGGTGCCCCCTTCAGGTGGTGCACCACGTCCCAGGCGGTGTGCAGCAGCCAGCCTATCCCGATCCACGTCCACGACGTCAGGCCCCGCCAGGCCACGTACGTCAACAGCACGACGAAGGGGAACTCCCCGAACCCGAGACCGCCGCCGCTGAGGTACGCCGCACCGGCCCCGCCCACCATGATCGCGTTGACGGTGCGGCGGTGCGGCTCGCGGATGAACGCGTTGAGGCACACGTACAGAAGGCCGATGAGCACTGGCACGAGGATGGTCATGGTGCCCGATTCTGCGGCTCGGCCCAGGCGCCGGGCAGGGGCCGGCGTGCCAACCGTCGACGGATTCCCGCCAGGATGGACGCATGCATCAGGTGGTGGTCCTCGCCTACGACGGGGTCGTCCCGTTCGACCTGTCCGTGCCGGTCGAGGTGTTCGGCCGGGCGCACCGGGCCGACGGCAGCCCGGCCTACCAGGTGCGCGTCTGCGCCGGCACGGCGGAGGTGCGGGCCGGCGCGATCAGCATCAGGGCGCCGTACGACCTGTCGGTGCTGGCCGAGGCCGACACCATCGTCGTGCCGGGGGTGGCCGACCTCGACGCGGCGCTGCCCGCGGCGGTCCTCGACGCCCTCGCCGCCACCCCGGCCCGGCTGGTGTCGATCTGCACGGGCGCCTTCGTGTTGGCCGCCGCGGGTCGGCTCGACGGCCGGCGGGCCACCACCCACTGGGCAGCCGCAGCCGAGCTGGCGCGCCGCCATCCCACGGTCACCGTCGACCCCGACGTGCTGTTCGTCGCGGACGGACCGGTGCTCACCTCGGCCGGCGCGGCGGCCGGATTCGATCTGTGCCTGCACGTCGTGCGCGGCGACCACGGGGCCGCGGTCGCCGCGGACACCGCGCGCAGCTGCGTCATGCCCCTGGAGCGTGCCGGTGGCCAGGCACAGTTCATCGCGTACGAGCCGCCCGCGCCGGCCGGGCACAGCCTGCAACCGCTGCTCGGGTGGCTGGCCGACAACCTGCACCGCCCGCTCACCCTGGCCGACATCGCCGGGCGGGCCGCGATGAGCACCCGCTCGCTCAGCCGGCACTTCCGGGATCAGACCGGCACCACACCGGTGCAGTGGCTCAACCGGCAGCGGATCCGCCGCGCCCAGCAGCTGCTGGAACGCACTGACCAGCCGGTGGAACGGGTCGGCTCGCTCGTCGGCTTCACCTCCCCGACGGCCTTTCGCGAATCCTTCCGGCAGATCGTCGGCGTCCCGCCCCGCGCCTACCGCGCCGCGTTCCCGCCCTCTGCCCTGAAGCCGCGCGCCGTGGCGAGGGCCACAGCGGCGACCGATGATTACGTACGATCCGGTTTCGCGCGTTCCGACGACGGGTGAAGGCGGCGATGACGAGCAACGAACGGTTCCGCGAGCGCACGGCCTCCGCCCCACCAACTCGGCGGCCGGCCGTCGTTGTCGCTCTGACCGTCACCATTGCCCTGGCGCTGACCAGCGGATGCTCGCTCAGCGAACGGACGACCGACCGGGCCCTGCCCCAATCCCCGGCCGTCACCGCAGTGCCGGACGCGACTGCCGTGCTGCCCTGGGCATCAGCGATGGTCGCCCGCAACGGCACCGACATCACCGTGTACGCCGGCCCCGGCGACGCCCCGTGCAAGGAGCCCTGGCAACCGCAGGCGACGGCCAGCGAGCAGGACGAGACTCAGGTGGTCGTCACGGTGACGGCTCGCGTCGTGGACGCCGCCGACTGCGGCGCCACCGGTTCCGCCCGTCCCCTCGTCGTGTCGCTGCGGAAGCCGTTGGGCCAGCGGGTGCTGCGCGACCCCGCCACCGTGCAGCCGCCGCCGACCTACTTTGAGCGTGATCTGCCGGACCTGTCCTCGGACAAGCGGTGGAGCCCGCATCCCTCACACTGGATGTCGACGGACCCGGGCTGGCATCAGGGCTACAACGGCCCCCGGGGGTCCGGGCTGCTCCTGAGCGCGCAACCCACCGCTGACGTGAGCCTCTCCGACCCGATCACGACCGTCGCGATCGGCTCGCGCCGAGGCACCGTCACCGGTGACGCAAAGAGGTCCTGGACGGTTTGGTGGGAGGCCGGGGCCGCGACCTATTCACTGCGATTGACGCCGACAGAGGGCGGCAGGTTCACGCTGACCCAGTTCAAACAGGAGCTCGCCAGACTGAGGTGGCGCTAGCGCGGCAGGGGATGGGCAGGGCCCTCAGGCCGGCGCGAAGTCGCGCATCCGGCGCAGCGGCGAGCAGACCACGAACAGCGCGGCGCTCCACATGCCGAGCACGCAGACCAGCAGCGCCGGCCGCAGCCCGAGCCGGGTGCCGAGCGCACCGCCGAACAGGGCGCCCAGTGGGATCGCGCCGTAGCAGACCCACAGGAACGCCGCGTTGACCCGACCCAGCAGCCGCGCTGGGGTGACCCGCTGCCGGTACGACATGGCCGCCACATTGAACAGCACCGCGTTGGCCGAGAACGCCGCCATGCCGCCCCCGTAGAGCAGCGCGCCCCAGCCGGGCCGGGCCAGCGGCATCAGCAGGTAGAAGGGGCCGGGCGCGGCCATCGACACCCAGATGGTCCGGGCGCTGCCGATCAGCGCGGTCAGCCGGCCGGCCAGCACACCGGTGAGCAGCCCGCCCACCGAGCCCACGGCGAGGAGCACCCCGATCGTGGCGGGGGAGGCGTGCAGGGTACGCAGCAGGAACGGCACCTCGATGGCGTGGGACGCCATGACGAAGAAGTTCGAGGTCGTCGTGCAGGCGAGCACCAGGGCGAGGATCCGCTGCCGGCGGATGAAGCCCAGGCCCTCGGTCAGCGCCGCCCGGAGCGGGACCCGCCCGGCCGCCGTCGCAACGGGCCGGTGCCGGATCAGGACCAGGGTCACGGCGCTGGCCAGGAAGCTCAGCCCGTCGGCGAGGAAGGTCCGGGTCGCGCCGAGCAGCCCGACGAGCGCACCGCCGATGCTCGGCCCCGCCAACTGGGCGACGTTCTCGCTCACCTCCAGCCGCGCATTCGCCGAGGTCAGATCGTGGGTCGACACCAGGGCAGGCAGCAGGCTCCGGTACGCCACGGTGAAGGCCACGGTCAGCACGCCGGAGAGCCCGACCACGACGTACAGGAAGGCCAGGGTGAGTTGGCCGACCAGGGCGACCACCGGCACCGAGAGCAGCAGCGCCGCCCGGCCCAGGTCGCAGGCGATCATCAGCCGCCGCTGGTCGACCCGGTCGGCCAGCACCCCGGCGGGCAGCGAGAAGATCAGGTACGGCAGCCAGGCCAGGACGGTCAGCAGCGAGATCTGGAAGATGCTCGCGTCGAGGACGGCCGTCGCCAGCAGCGGCACGGCCACCCCGGAGACGCGGGTGCCTACCTCGCTGACCGTCTGGCCGCTCCACAGCAGCAGGAAGTTGCGGCTCCGCCAGAGCGAGGTGTGGGTGGCGGTGGTCTCCGCTGGGGCGAGTTGCTGGGTCACGGTCCGGCCTGTTCGTCGGTGCCGCCACGGCCGGTCGCCGCAGCCCGGGCACGGTAACCCGCGGCCCGGCCGCCGGGCACGGCTATTTCCGACGCATCGGACGAGGCGGTGAGCCTGCGTGGTCGAGCGGCCGGAGCCGTTCGTCGCGTACCTGACCCGGTTCGGGACGGGGACGGATCCGGCCGGCGACTAGGGTTGCCGATCGTGACCGAACCGACCTGGCTGACCGAGACCCGAGCCGCGTACGACACCGTCGCCGTGGACTACGCCCGGCTGATCCCCGAGGTGGTGGAGGGCCCGCTCGACCGGGGCATGCTGGGCCACACCGTCTCGTACGACGTGCACTGGCTGCCCCCGGACCGGCTCGCCGAGGCCGGGTTCACTGTGCAGGCCACGCTGGTCCGGAAGGCGGAGGAGCACCTCCGCGAGCGGGGACCGCAGGCCTTCCTCCTGGCCACCCGGCCGGCGCCGCGCGTCGCATCCGGCCCGGTCGATGGCGGGAGGATGGCCTGATGACGGTGGCGCTGTTCACGCTCGGCGGCACGATCGCCATGGCCGGGGCCAAGGGGCAGGGCGTGGTGAGCCGACTCACCGGGGCCGAGCTCACCGCCGCCGTACCGGGGCTCGCCGACATCCCGCTCGACGTGCACGACGTGCAGGCGGTGCCGAGCGCCGCGCTGACGTACCGGCAGGTCCTGGACCTGGTGGCGGCGGCCGGGGCGGCGGTGGTGGCCGGGGCGACCGGTGCGGTGGTCACCCAGGGCACCGACAGCCTGGAGGAGAGCGCCTTCCTGGCCGACCTGGTCTGGCCGCACGAGGCACCGCTGGTGCTCACCGGCGCGATGCGCAACCCCACGCTCGCCGGCCCGGACGGCCCGGCGAACCTGCTCGCCGCCGCCCGGGTCGCCGCCGCGCCGGCCGCGCGCGACCTCGGCGTGCTGGTCGCGTTCAACGACGAGATCCACGCCGCGCGGCACGTCCGCAAGACCCACAGCACCAGTACGGCCACCTTCGCCTCGCCCAACGCCGGCCCGCTCGGCCACGTCATCGAGGGCAAGGTACGCGTGCTCACCCGGCCGCCCCGGCGCGCCCCGCTGCCGCCGGTGGACGCCGACCGGCTGGCCGCCACCCGGGTGGCGCTGCACACCGTCACCCTCGACGACGACGTGGCCCTGCTCGACGCGCTCGCCCGCGACCTCGACGGGCTGGTGGTGGCCGGTTTCGGGGTGGGGCACGTGCCCCCGGACTTCGCCCCGGCGCTCGGCGCGCTGGCGGAACGGATGCCGGTGGTGCTCACCTCCCGGACCGGGGCCGGGTCGGTGCTGCGGCACACGTACGGGGCGGTGGGCTCGGAGACCGACCTGCTCCGGCGGGGGCTGGTCTGCGGTGGGCTGCTCGACCCGTACAAGGCGAAGGTGCTGCTCCGGCTCCTGCTGGCCGCCGGCGCCGACCGCGCCCAGGTCGCGGACGCCTTCCACCGGTACGGGTGACCCGGTGCGCTCCCAGATCCGCACACGATCAGGGAAGTTGCTGGATCGCGGCACGAGGAGACAGCAACTCCCCGGATGTTGCGCGCCTGGTGGTGACCGGGCAGGCGGCCGGGCCGGGCTCCGTAGACTCGCCCGGTGACCGGAGAGCGACGACCCCTGGCGAACCGGCCGTTGGCCGAGCCGCACCCGTCCCGGCTGTCGCCCGATCACCCCGACCGGGAGCGGATCCTGGCCGCCCACGCGGCCGCGCTGGCCGCCGGGGAGGCTGGCTACCTGGACCCGGAGACCGGGCTCTTCGTGCTCACCGCCGGGTTCCTCGCCCGGCGCGGCACCTGCTGCGGGCGCGGCTGCCGGCACTGCCCGTACGTGGTCGATTGAGGACTTCCCTCTCACGCGAGCACCCCGTACGGTGTCCGACGGACATCCGGCGGGCAGCCCGCCGCGAGGGTGAAGGGATGAGCGTGCACGCCCGGACCTGGCTGGCCGCTTCGGCCGTACTGCTGACCGCTGGCTGTGCCGCGGAGGCCACTCCGGTGGCGCTGCCGCCGGCGGCGCAAGCGCCGGTGGAGGTGGCGGCGGCGTCCTCGGGTGGCGCGTGCCGGTTGCTCGACTTCGAGGTGATCGCCAAGCACACCGGGGCGCACTTCGACGTGGCCGCCGCCGTGGAGCAGGGCGACACCCACACCTGCGTGGTACGCACCGAGCGCAGCCTCCTGCCGGAGTTGACCCTCAGCGTGACCGACACGTCGATCGACACGTCAGGCTTCACCCAGGACGTGCTGCCTCGGGGCGCCACGAAGGTCAGCAAGCTGGGGAAGATCGCCTACCGGCAGAAGCTGCCGAAGAAGGGCAAGGCCGGGCCGGGGGCCGAGGTGGGCTGGCTCGCCACCGAGGGGCGGCTGGCCACCCTCCGCTGGACCAGCCCGCCGGGGACGGATCCGGCGGAGGCGGAGAAGATGGCCGGCAAGCTGGTCAACCTGGCCAAGGCGGTGGACACCCGCCGGCTCTGACCGGCGGGGTCGGCGAAGATCCTGACCGGCGGGTCAGCGGGCCGCGACGAACACCCGGGAGGCCACCTCGCGGGGCAGCCGGACCCGGTCGCCGGAGCGGTCGATCGAGACGCCGTCGCGCTCCTGCGCCACGGTCACCGTGGCGCCCGGGTCGACGCCCGCCGCGTGCAGTTGCCGGAGCACGTCCGCGTCGGTCTGCACGCTCTCGCAGATCCGCCGCACCACCACAGGGCCGGCGAGGCCGGGGAAGGCGAGGTTGCGCTCGGTCTCCGCGGACTCGGTCTCCGGCTCGCCGGGCTCGCCCAGCTCCTCCAGGCCCGGGATCGGGTTGCCGTACGGCGAGCGGGTGGGGCGGTTGAGCAGGTCGTAGACCCGCTTCTCCACCGCGTCGCTCATCACGTGCTCCCACCGGCAGGCCTCGTCGTGGGCCTCCTCGTAGGGCATCCCGATCACGTTCACCAGCAGCAGCTCGGCCAGCCGGTGCTTGCGCATGACCGAAACCGCGGTGCCGCGGCCCAGCGGCGTGAGCGACAGGTGCCGGTCGCCCTCGACCGTGAGCAGGCCATCCCGCTCCATCCGGGCGACGGTCTGGCTGACGGTGGGACCGCTCTGCTTCAACCGCTCCGCGATCCGGGCGCGCAGCGGCGGCACCCCCTCCTCCTCGAGCTCGAGGATGGTGCGCAGGTACATCTCGGTCGTGTCGACCAGGTCATGCTTCACGTCAGCGGCCTCCCGGTGATCGATGTTACCCGGACCCACCGACGATCGGCCGACGCCGAACCGCGAGGTCGCTGCCCGGATGGTGTTGACTGGACCGCATGTCCGGAACCGATGACCTGCTGATCGAGCCCGACCGGCTCGCCGCCGAGCTCGACCGCGCCGACCCGCCCACCCTGCTCGACGTCCGGTGGCGGCTCGTCGGGCCGCCCGGCCGGGACGACTACGCCGCCGGCCACCTGCCGGGCGCGGTCTTCATCGACCTGGACACCGAGCTGTGCGGCCGGCCGGGCGCGGCCGGTCGGCACCCGCTGCCCGACCCCGCCGCGCTCCAGGCCGCGCTGCGGGCCGCCGGAGTCCGCGCCGGTCACCCGGTCGTCGTGTACGACGGCGGCGACGGCATGTCCGCCGCCCGGGCCTGGTGGACGCTGCGCTGGGCGGGCCACCGGGCGGTGCGGGTGCTGCACGGGGGCTTCCCCGCCTGGGCCGCGGCCGGGCTGCCCGTCTCCACCGAGGCGCCGAAGCCGGCTCCGGGCGACGTCACCGTGGTGCCGGGGGCGCTGCCCGTGCTCGACGCCGGGGAGGCGGCCCGGCTGGCCGCCGCGGACACCGGGGTGCTGCTGGACGTGCGGGCCGCCCCGCGCTACCGGGGCGAGACCGAGCCGATCGACCCGGTCGCCGGGCATGTGCCCGGCGCGGCGAACCTGCCCGCCCCGGAGTACGTCACCGACGGCCGTTTCCCCGCCGCCGAGGCGCTGCGTGAGCGGTTCGCGGCCGCCGGGGTCGCCGAGGGCGCGCCGGTCGGGGCGTACTGCGGCTCGGGGGTGACCGCCGCGCAGGCGGTGCTGGCGCTGCACCTCGCCGGCCGACCGGACGCCGCCCTGTACGTGGGCTCGTGGAGCAACTGGGTGGCCGACCCGGACCGTCCGGTGGCCACCGGCGGGCCGTCCGGCCGCTGACTGTGCGTGCGGTGGGCGGGGTCGGGCGCCCGTGCGACGATGAGCCCATGGCCGACGACACGGTGGTGGTGTGGGACGAGGCCCTGCTCGCCTACGACATGGGTGATCATCCGCTCGACCCGGTCCGGGTGGAGTTGACCATCGCGCTCGCCCGTGAGCTCGGGGTGCTGGACCGGCCCGGGGTCCGGTTGGTCAAGCCGGAGCCGGCCGACGACGAGCTGCTGAGCCGGGTGCACGACCCCCGCTACCTCGACGCCGTGCGGGCCGCCCCGCGCGACCCGCTCTTCGCCGGCTTCGGGCTCGGCACCTCGGACAATCCCGTCTTCGACGGCATGCACGAGTCGAGCGCGCTGGTCGCCGGGGCGAGCGTGGCCGCCGCCGAGGCGGTGTGGCGCGGGGAGGCCCGCCGGGCGGTCAACGTGGCCGGCGGACTGCACCACGCCATGCCGGACCGGGCCGCCGGGTTCTGCGTCTACAACGACCCGGCGGTGGCCATCGCCCGCCTGCTCGACCTGGGCGCGGAGCGGATCGCGTACGTGGACGTGGACGTGCACCACGGCGACGGGGTGCAGGAGATCTTCTACCGCGACCCGCGGGTGCTCACGGTCAGCCTGCACGAGACGCCGCTCGCGCTCTTCCCGGGCACGGGCTTCCCCGACGAGACCGGCGGGCCGGGTGCGGAGGGCACCGCGGTCAACGTGCCGCTGCCGCCGGGCGTCGGGGACGCGGCCTGGCAGCGCGCCTTCCACGCCATCGTGCCGTCGGTGCTGCGGGCGTTCCGGCCCCAGCTCCTGGTCGCCCAGTGCGGGGCCGACGGTCACCGGCTCGACCCGCTGGCCGACCTGCGGCTCTCGGTCGACGGGCAGCGGGCCACCTACCTGGCGTTGCGGGCGCTCGCCGACGAGCTGTGCGACGGCCGCTGGGTGGCCTTCGGCGGCGGCGGGTACGCGCTGGTCGAGGTGGTGCCCCGGGCGTGGACGCACCTGCTGGCCGTGGCCACCGGGGAGCCCCTCGACCCGGCCACGCTCACCCCGCCGGCGTGGCGGGAGTTGGCGGCGAAGCGGCGGCCCGGCCGCGAGGTGCCGCTGCGGATGACCGACGACGCCGACCCGGCGTACGAGCCGTGGCAGCCGAACGGCGAGCCGAACGCGGTGGACCGGGCGATCGCAGCCAGTCGCCGGGCGGTCTTCCCGCTGTTCGGGCTCGATCCGCACGATCCACGCGACTGACCGGCGGTTGGGGGAGGACCGAGCGGTGACCACAGTCGAGCAACCGGCGGACGTGCTGCTCAGCGACGGCACGACCGTCCAGCTGCGACAGATCCGTCCGGACGACGGCCCGGGGATCGTGGGGATGCACTCGCGCTTCTCCGAGCGCACCCGCTATCTGCGCTACTTCTCGCCGTATCCGCGTATCCCCGAGCGGGACCTGCAACGCTTCGTCAACGTCGACCACCGCGACCGGGAGGCGTTCGTGGTGCTGGCCGGCGGCCGTATCGTCGCCGTCGGCCGGTACGAGCGGCTCGGCCCGGGGTCGCCGGAGGCCGAGGTGGCCTTCGTGGTGGAGGACGCGTACCAGGGCCGGGGGATCGGCTCGGTGCTGCTGGAGCACCTGGCCGACGCGGGCCGCCGGTTCGGCATCGTGCACTTCGTCGCCGAGGTGCTCCCGGCCAACGGGGCGATGCTGCGGGTCTTCTCCGACTTCGGCTACCAGGTCCAGCGCCAGTACGCCGACGGCGTGGTGCACCTGAGCTTCCCGATCGCCCCCACCGAGGCGACCCTGGAGGTGCAGCGCGGCCGGGAGCACCGCACCGAGGCCCGCTCGATCGCTCGGCTGCTCGCCCCGCGCGGCATCGCCGTCTACGGCGCCAGCACCACCGGGCAGGGCGTCGGCGCGGCCCTGCTCGGGCACCTGCGCGACGGCGGCTTCACCGGCGCGATCGTCCCGGTGCACCCGACGGCGGCGACCGTGGCGGGGCTGCCCGCGTATCCGTCGGCGGCCGACGCCGGGCTCGACGTGGACCTGGCGGTGGTGGCGGTGGCCCCGGAGGCGGTGACCGAGGTGGTCGCGGATGCCGCGAAGGCCGGCGCGCACGGCCTCGTGGTGATCTCGGCCGGCTTCGCCGAGTCCGGCCCGGCGGGCGCGGCCGCCCAGCGTGCCCTGGTCCGCGCCGCCCACCTGGCCGGCATGCGGGTGGTCGGCCCGAACTGTCTCGGCGTCGCCAGCACCGACCCGGCGGTACGCCTCAACGCCACGCTCGCCCCGGTGCTGCCGGCCCCCGGACGGGTGGGCGTCTTCAGCCAGTCCGGCGCGTTCGGGGTGGCCCTGCTGGCCGAGGCGTCCCGGCGCGGGCTGGGCCTGTCCAGCTTCGTCTCCGCCGGCAACCGGGCCGACGTCTCCGGCAACGACCTGCTCCAGTACTGGCAGGACGACCCCGGCACCGACGTCATCGCGCTCTACCTGGAGACCTTCGGCAACCCGCGCAAGTTTGCCCGGCTGGCCCGGCGGATCGGCCGGAGCAAGCCGATCGTGGCGCTCGCCTCGCTGGCCCGCCCGCCCGGGCTCGGCGACGGGCCGGCGCTGGACGCCGCCGCCGTCAGCGCGCTCTTCGCCCAGTCCGGGGTGATCCGCGTGGACACCGTCGCCGAGCTGCTCGACGTCGGCGTGCTCCTGGCCCACCAGCCGCTGCCGGCCGGCCGGCGGGTCGCCGTGGTCGGCAACTCCTCGGCGCTGACCGGGCTGGCCGCCACCGCGTGCGCCGCCCAGGGCCTCACCGTGGCCGACGGCTACCCGTACGACGTCGGCCCCCGGGCCGGCGCCGCCGAGTACGCGGCCGCGCTCGCCGCCTCCGCCGCCGACGAGCGGGTGGACGCCGTGGTGGCCGTCTTCGCGCCGCCGCTGCCCGGCCAGCTCACCGACCCGGAGGCCGACTTCACCGCGGCGCTGCCCGACGCGGCGACCGTCGGCAAGCCGGTGGTGGCGACCTTCCTCGCCGGCCGGGTGCCGGCCGGGGTGCCGGCGTACCCGAGCGTGGAGGAGGCGGTCCGGGCGCTCGCCCGGGTCAGCACGTACGCCGACTGGCTGCGCCGCCCGCCCGGGGTGCTGCCCGAGCTGGACCGCGTCGACCGGGCCGCCGGGCAGGCCGCGCTGCGGGTCGACGGCGCGGATGCGGCTGCGCTGCTCGGGGCGTACGGGATCGACGTGGTGGGGTCGGTGCCGGCGCGCTCGGCCGACGAGGCCCTGGCGGCGGCCGAGCGCCTCGGCTACCCGGTCGCGCTCAAGGCCGCCGCCCCGGGGCTGCGGCACCGCCTGGACCTCGGCGCGGTCCGCCTCGACCTGGCCGACCCGGCCGCGCTGCGCCGCGCGTACGCCGAGATGGCCCCGGCCTTCGGCGCGGACGTCCTGGTCCAGCCGATGGTCCCGCCCGGGGTGGCGTGTGTGGTGGAGCTGGTGGAGGATCCGGCGTTCGGTCCGGTGGTCGGCTTCGGGCTGGGTGGGGTGGCGACCGAGCTGCTCGGCGACCGGGCCTGGCGCGCGGTGCCGCTGACCGACCGGGACGCCGCCGAGCTGGTCGACGAGCCCCGGGCGGCGCCGCTGCTGCGCGGACACCGGGGCGGCGTGCCGGTGGACCGGGCGGCCCTGGTCGACCTGCTGCTGCGGGTCGGGCGGCTCGCCGACGAGCAGCCCCGGGTGCGCTCGCTGACCCTCAACCCGGTGCTGGCCCGGCCGGGCGGCATCTCCGTGCTGCACGCCACCGTCCGTACCGGCCTCGAGGCGCCGCGCCCGGACACCGGCCCCCGCCGGCTGTGAGGAAGGGCCTCAGGTTCAAGCACTGGAGGCCCCGGCGAACCGCCGGGGCCTCCAGTGGGGCGGGCCTGCTCAGCAGGCGTACGCCTCCAGGCGGTTGGCCCGCTCCGGGGCGCGCAGCTTCAGCAGGGTGACCTTCTCGATCTGCCGGATCCGCTCCCGGGACAGACCGAACTCGCGGCCCACCTCGTCGAGGGTGCGCTGCCGGCCGTCGTCCAGGCCGAACCGGAGCCGGATCACCGCCTGCTCCCGCTGGGAGAGGGTGGCCAGCACGATCCGTACCTCGTTGCGCAGCTCGCCGTTGGCGGCCGCGTCGCCCGGCTCCTCGCGTGGGTCCACCGCGGCGACGAAGTCACCGAGCGCGCTCTCGCCGTCGTCGCCGACCGCCTGGTCCAGGCTCACCGGCTCCCGGTCGTACGAGATCAGCTCGATCACCTGGAACTCGGGGATCTCCAGCGCCTTCGCCACCTCGGCGACGGTGGGTTCCCGGCCCAGCGTGACGGACAGCTCGCGGCGGACCCGGACCATCCGGTTGACCTGCTCGACCATGTGCACCGGGATG